>DASTHD010000228.1:0-3269 GCA_035605555.1 Gaiellaceae bacterium | reverse complement strand
TCTCCTCACGGGCCTGCCGCTCTTCCCCGCCGCGCTCCTCTCCGGCGCGGCGGCGTTCGCGATCCTCGGCCTCCAGCGGCGCGGGTTCCGCCGCCTGGAGGCGACGATCGCGGGCCTGGTCGGCGTGATCGCGGTCTCGTTCGCGCTCAACGTCTTCTTCATCGGCCCCGATGGCGGCGAGATCGTCCGCCACCTTGTGCCCGACTTCGACGGAACGGAGTCGATCCTGCTCGCGACCGGGATCCTCGGGGCGACGGTGATGCCGCACGTGATCTACCTTCACTCGGCGCTGACCCAGCACCGGATCGTGGGGCGCGACGAGGAGGAGCGACGCCGCATCCAGCGGTTCGAGCGAATCGACGTCGTGATCGCGATGTCGATCGCGGGTTTCGTGAACCTCTCGATCCTCGCGATCTTCGCGGCCTCGCTCGGCGGCCTGAACGTCGACGAGATCCCGGTCGCCCACGACCTCCTCGAGCAGCAGGAAGGCGCAACCGTGGCGTTCCTGTTCGGGCTTGCGCTGCTCGCCTCGGGGCTCTCGTCGTCCTCGGTCGGGACGATGGCCGGTCAGGTCGTGATGCAGGGGTTCATCAACCGCCAGATCCCGCTCTTCCTCCGGCGCGCGATCACGCTGGCGCCGGCGCTCGTCGTGGTCGCGCTCGGCATCGACCCGTCGCGGGCGCTCGTGATCAGCCAGGTCGTGCTCTCGTTCGGCATTCCGTTCGCGCTCGTCCCGCTGATCCTCGTGACAAGCCGGCGCGACCTGATGGGCTCGCTCGCAAACACTCGCGCCACGACGGTCGTCGCGAGCGCCGTGGCCGCGGTGATCATCTCCCTGAACGTCTTCCTGCTGGTCGATCTCGCGTTGTAGGCCGGGCTGAATCCCGGAAGCCCCAGCCGCCACTCCCGCTCTATGCTCGCCGTGATGCGCGAGATCAGTCGGAGCGAGCTGCTGGCGAAGATCCAGGGAGGCGAGGAGTTCGTTCTCGTCGACGCGCTGGCGCCGATGTCGTTCGCGGCCTCCCACCTGCCCGGGGCTGTCAATCTCCCGCCGAGGTGGGTGGAGGATCGGGCCGCGGCGAAGATCCCGAACCTCGACGCCGAGATCGTCGTCTACTGCTCCGGTGTGACCTGCGACAGCTCTGTGCTCACCGCCCGGGGCCTGGCGGCGCTCGGCTACCGGAACCTCCTCCACTACAGCGGGGGCAAAGAGGACTGGGTCGCGGCGGGGCTGACGCTCGAGGGCGGACGGGTCGGTACCTAGGCCGCTTCGAGCCGGGCAACCCCGCGCAGGTCGACACAGTGGACTCCGCGTGCCTGCACGACGACCATGAGGACGCTGCCGCAGCTCCTGCAACGCGCCACCGTCCCGGGCGCCTGGAGGTAGACGACGAGCTCGGCCATCTGCGCAGCCGCGCCGCAGTGGTCGCAGGTGCCGACTGCGGTCGTCATCTCGGCGCCGAAGACCTCCAGCATCAGCCCGGCGATCGCGTTCCCGTCGAGCGGCTCCATCAGTGCCCCTTCCAGTGACGCCGCCAGAAGCCGGCATGTGTTGCTGGGAGGGGCACTAACTTCCCGTCGCTCCGAAGCGCTCGGTCTTGACGCGTCGCGGCGGGTACCCGAGCACGACGAGCCCGCTCGCCGCGGCTTCCACGAAGCTCGTCGGCCCGCAGACGAAAGCCCGCGCATGGTCGGCGACGGGCCAGGCGACCTCGGAGAGGAGCTCGGGGTCGACCCGGCGCGAGTACCCGCTCCAGCCGGGAGGCTGGGCGCGCGTAAGGGTGTAGGTCACCTCGACGCCACCACCGTCCGACTCGTCGAGCTCCTCGCGGTAGATCACGTCGTCCAGCGTCCGTGACGAGTAGAGCAACCGGACCGGCACGTCGCTGCCCGTCTGCCGCCGGTGCCGGAGCATCGCGCGCAGTGGGACGACGCCCGACCCTCCGGCGACGAGGAGCAGCGGCCCGCCGTCCTCCGGGCCCCAGACGAAATAGCCGCCGACCGGCCCACGGAGCTCGATCCGGTCACCGGCGCGCAGCTCCTCGGTCAGGTACGGCGAGACCTCGCCGTCGTCGAGCCGCTCGACCGTGATCGCCACGGGCTCCCCGGGCGCCGAGGCGATCGAGTACTCGCGCTCCGCCTGGTAGCCGTCCTCCGCCGTCAGCCGGACGTCGAGGTGCTGCCCGGCGCGGTGGCCGTCCCAGTCAGGGACGTCGAAGACGATCGTCCTGACCCGCGGCGTCTCGTCCACGACCTCGACGACGGTCGCGACCTGCCATGTCAGTCGCCGGCGTACCGCTGTTCCCGCCACGGGTCGCCGTAGAGGTGGTAGCCGTAGGTCTCCCAGAACCCCGGCTCGTCCTCCTCGCGCAGCGCCAGGCCGCGCACCCACTTCGCGCTCTTCCAGAAGTAGAGGTGCGGGACGAGCAGACGGGCCGGCCCGCCGTGCTCGGGATCGAGCGGCTCGCCGTCGTAGGCGAACGCGACCCAGGCCTTCCCGCCGGTGACGTCCTCGGTCGGCAGGTTCGTCGTGTAGCCGCCGTCGCAGAACGCGAGCACGTAGGGGGCGTCCGCGCCGGCCTCCTCCAGCAGGGTGTCGACCGAGACGCCCTCCCAGCTCGTGTCGAGCTTCGACCACCGCGTGACGCAGTGGATGTCGACCGTCACCTCCTCGGTCGGAAGCGCCCGGAACTCGTCCCACGTCCACGAGGTCCGCTCCTCGCCGTCGACGATCGAGAACGTCCACTCCGCGAGGGGCGTGTGCGGGGTCGGACCAGCGGAGAGGACCGGGAAGTCGTCGGTCACGTACTGGCCCGGCGGGACGCGGTTCGAGTCGCCGCCCTCGTCGCGCCGCCGTCCCTTGAACCCTCGAGAGATGAAGCTCATGCCGTCCAGTCTCCGCTTTTCGCGAAATGTTGCAACCTTCTACGTCTCGCCGACCACGCGCTCGAACCAGTCGACCGCGTCACGGCTCTTCCCGCCGGTGCCGTTGTCGGCCCGGAAGAACTTCAGGTAGAGCGGAAGCGACGGCCCGAGGCGCTCGGCGAGCGCGCGGGCCCGCCGCTCCGCCCGTTGCCTGTCGCCGCGCCGGTTGAGCACGAACCAGGCCGCGAAGGCCTCGTCGTGCCAGCGGACGAGCTCCACGAGCTCCGGATCGTCAACGAACCGCTCGAGGAACCGCGCCCCGTGTGAGCCATGGTGGCGGGGCTGCCGACCCGCGCCGTTCCCTCGGCCGCCCGGTACTTGAACGAGTCGTGGACGAGCGCCGC
>DASTHD010000206.1:0-3277 GCA_035605555.1 Gaiellaceae bacterium | reverse complement strand
GGCGGCGGAGCTGGCGCCGGAGCTGATCGCGACGGCGGACGACTTTCGCCCTCAGGAGGGCGAGCCGACGTACGCCGAGAAGATCGGGCCCGTCGACCGCGAGCTCGACTGGTCGCGCCCGGCGCAAGAGCTGCACAACCGGATCCGGGCGCTCTCGCCGCACATCGGCGCCCGCGGAGAGCTCCACGGGCGGCCGGTGATCGTCTGGCGCTCGCGGCTCGCCGACGACGGGTCGTTGGAGGTGCTGGAGGTGCAGCCGGAGGGCCGCCGGCGGATGAGCCTGGCCGAGTTCGAACGTGGCCTCCGCCGCTAGGCGCGCGGCGCTCCGGACGCTCGTCCGGGTCTTCGATGAGGGCGCCTACGCCGACCGCGCGTTCGCCACGGAGGCCGCCGAGCTCGACGCCCGGGACCGGGCGTTCGGGCAGCGGCTCGCCTACGGCGCGATCCAGCGGGTCCGGACGCTCGACCACGTCCTGGAAGAGGTCGGAGGACGACCTGTGGCCACCCTCGACGTACCGGTTCGGGCCGCGCTGCGCCTCGGCGCCTACGAGCTCGGCTTCATGGACGCGGTCCCTGCCCGGGCGACGGTGAACGAGGCGGTCGAGCTCGTGCGGGAGGCGGGGGCGGGTCGCGCCACCGGGCTCGTGAACGCTGTGCTGCGGAAGGTCGCGGACCGGATCGGGCCGATGCTGAAAGCGTTGCCCGAGGCGACGCCTCACGAGGCGGCGCTCAAGCACTCGTACCCCGATTGGGTCGCGGAGACGTGGTGGTCGGAGTGGGGGCCCGAGGAGGCGCTGGCGCTGATGCGTGCGCAGAACGAACCACCGGAGACGGCGGTTCGGGACGTCAGGACCGGCGAGGCGCGCATCGTCGAGCGGATCGACCCGGACGAGCTCGCGGCGGGCAAGGTCTGGCCGCAGAGCCGCGGTTCCCAGCTCGCCGGCGAGGTCGTGGGCGTCCGGGAAGGTGAGCGGGTGCTCGACCTCGCCGCCGCGCCTGGAGGAAAGACGGGTCAGCTCGCGGCCAGGGCGAGCGAGGTCGTGGCGGTCGAGCTCCATGAGGGCCGAGCGAGTGAGCTGAAGGAGAACATGCGGTCGCTCGGCCTCGGCAACGTCACCGTCGTGAACGCGGATGCCCGCCAGCTTCCGGCGGAGCTCACGGGGTTCGAGCGCGTACTCGTGGACGCCCCCTGCTCGGGCCTGGGCGTCCTGGCCTCGCGGCCCGACCTGCGCTGGCGCGCCCGGCCGCTGCCGGATCTCCAGCTGGAGCTCCTCCGGGTGGCTGCCGACCGGGTCGACCCGGGCGGGACGATCGTCTTCTCGGTCTGCACGATCGCGAGGGCCGAGAACGAGGACGTCGTGGATGCGAGCGGTCTGACGGTCGAGCCGCTGGGCGAGCAGTGGCCGGAGTTCGCGCACCCCCGGCGCCCGGAGTTCCTGCTCACACTCCCGCACAAGCACGGCACGTCGGGCTTCTTCATCGCCCGCCTCCGTCCGTGAGGGCCGTGTCCCGGTGCCAGGCACGATGACACGGCCTGGCGGGACGGGTCGGGTGTCAGACACCCGTCGTGTCCGCGAGGGGCATGGCCGCTCGTAAGATCGCTCGCGGGATGGGCTGGGATGACTGGATGCGCGGGCCGGAGATCGAGCCGTCGCTGTACGCCTCGGACTTCTCGCGCCTCGGGGAGCAGATCGAGACCTTGCTGGAGGCCGGGGCGCGGATCTTCCACTTCGACGTCGGGGACGGGCACTTCGTCCCGCCGGTGACGGTGGGGCCGATCGTCCTCCAATGGATCTCGCCCATCGTCCACCGTGGCGGGGGCGCGCTCGACTGCCACCTGATGGTCGAGCGGCCGGCGGAGCACTTCGAGGCGATCGTCAAGGCCGGCGGCGACAGCGTCACGTTCCACTACGAGGCCGTCGACGACGTGGAGGCAATCGCGGAGCAGGCGCGGGGCCACGGCCTCTCGACTGGGCTCGCGTTCAAGCCGGCGACGGAGCCCGAGCAGGCTGCGGCTGTCGCCGACGCCGTCGACATCGTCCTCTGCATGAGTATCGAGCCGGGCTACTCCGGCCAGGCGTTCATGCCCGAGGCCCTGCCGCGGATCGAGCGGCTCCGAGCGCTTCTGCCAGATGAGCAGCACATCCAGGTCGACGGCGGCGTCGGGCACGACAACGTGCGGCAGCTCCGGGACGCCGGCGCCGAGCTCCTCGTCGCCGGCACGAGCGTCTTCGGCGCCGCCGACATCGCGGCCGCATACCGCGAGCTCGCAGCGCTGACGTGAGCCTCGAACGGGCGCTGGAGCTCGCCGAGCGCGGCCGGGGCACGACCCACCCGAACCCGGTGGTCGGAGCGGTCGTCGTCCGCGACGGCGAGGTGGTCGGCGAGGGCTGGCACGAGCGTAAGGGCGGGCCGCACGCCGAAGTGGTCGCGCTGGAGGCGGCCGGCGACCGGGCGCAGGGCGCCACGCTCTACGTCACGCTCGAGCCCTGCCGCAGCTTCGGCGTCACCCCGCCGTGCACGCAGGCCGTCCTCCGGGCCGGTGTCGCGAAGGTCGTCGCGGGCGCGCTCGACCCAAACCCGAAGGCCGGCGGCGGCCTCGAAGAGCTCCGGCAGGCCGGGGTCGACGTCGAGCTCGTGGACAGCTTCGACGCTCGCGCCCAGAACGAGGCGTGGCGCACCTGGGTCTCGCAACGGCGTCCCTTCGTCACCTACAAGGCGGCCATGACGCTCGACGGCCGGCTCACGATCCCGGGCGGGCGGTGGGTCACCGGGGAGGAGAGCCGGCGCCTCGTCCACGAGCTGCGCGCAGCCTCCGACGCGGTCGCCGTCGGGATGGGAACCGTTCGCGCGGACGCGCCGCGCCTCGACGCGCGCGACGTCCGCGTGCTGCGGCAGCCGAGACGCCTGGCGTTCGGCCGCGGACCGCTCCCGGCAGAGTCCGAGCTGGAGCTCCGCACAGGCTTGCTGCGGGACGAGCTGGCGGCGCTCGGCGAGGAGGGCGTCCAGTCGCTGCTGCTCGAGGGCGGGCCGACCCTCTCAGCGTCGTTCCTCCGCGAGGACCTCCTGGACAAGCTGCTCGTGTTCGTCGCGCCGAAGCTCTCGGGCGAGGGTCCGCGGCTCTTCGAGGGCGAGGTCCCGCCGCTCTCCCTCAGCCGTTTCCAGTCCCGTCGGGTGGGAGAAGATGTGCTCCTCCGTGGCTATGTCCACGACGTAACCTGAGCCGGTGTTCACGGGAATCGTCCGAGAGCGGGGTCGCGTCGTGTCCTTCGACGAC
>DASTHD010000177.1:0-22938 GCA_035605555.1 Gaiellaceae bacterium | reverse complement strand
GGGATGCTTTGGGGCCAGACGCTCCGGAGCCCTCACGCCCACGCGCTGATCCGGTCGATCGACATCTCGCAGGCGGTGTCGATGGCGGGTGTCCACGCAGTGCTGACCCACGAGGACGTGCCCGGGGATCAGCGGTACGGCCTCGAGTTCGCCGACCAGCCGGTGCTGGCGTTCGACCGGGTGCGCTACTTCGGCGAGCCGGTGGCGCTCGTGGCGGCAGAGCATCCCGAGCAGGCGCGCCGCGCCGCGGCCGCGATCGTCGTCGAGTACGAGGAGCTCGAGCCGGTCGTCGACATGGAGCGCGCCGCCGACCAGGATCCGATCCACCCGCAGCACTGGACGCTGGGGCACGGTTTCCGCGATGACCCCCGCCCGAACGTCGTGCGGGACATGCGGATCGTCCACGGCGACCCCGAGGCCGAGGGTGATGTCTCCGTCAGCGGCTACTACGAACTCGGGATCCAGGATCAGGCGTTCCTCGGGCCTGAGTCGGGGCTCGCCGTGCCGGACGGCGAGGGCGGGATCGACATCTACGTAGCGACGCAGTGGCTCCACGTCGACCGCGACCAGGTCGCGCCGTGCCTCGGACTCCGGAAGGAGCAGGTGCGCATCCATCTCGCCGGCGTCGGCGGGGCGTTCGGCGGCCGCGAGGACCTCTCGATGCAGGTCCACGGCGCGATGCTTGCGCTCCACACAGGCCGCCCCGTGAAGATCGTCTACAACCGCCAGGAGTCGTTCTTCGGGCACGTGCACCGGCATCCGGCGCGGATCTGGGCCGAGCACCGCGCGAACCGCGACGGGAAGCTCGTCAACGTCCGGATGCGGATCCTGCTCGACGGCGGCGCGTACGCCTCAAGCTCCACGGCGGTCACGTCCAACGCCGCCTCGTTCGCCGTAGGCCCCTACGCGGTGGAGAACGCGCTGATCCAGTCGACCTGCGTCTACACGAATAACCCGCCGTGCGGAGCGATGCGCGGGTTCGGCGCCGTACAGAGCTGCTTCGCCGGTGAGGCCCAGATGGACAAGCTCGCCGCGGCGCTGGAGCTCGACCCCGTCGAGCTGCGGCTCCGGAACGCGCTCGCGCCGGGCGACCCCTTGCCGACGGGGCAGAAGATCACCGGCTCGCTGCCGGTCGCGGAGGTGATCCGGCGGGCAGCCGCGATGCCGGTGCCCGAGCCGGAGGAGCTTCCGCGCGACCCTATCCGGCTGCCGGGCGGCGCCGGCAACACGACGCGCGGCGACGGGGTCCGTCGTGGCGTCGGCTTCGCGGTCGGGTTCAAGAACATCGGCTATTCGGAGGGGTTCGACGACTACACCGCGGCGCGCGTGCGGCTGTATGCCGACGGCGACGGCGAGCTCGCCGCCGAGGTGCATTGCGCCGCGGCCGAGGTCGGGCAGGGCGTGACGAACGTGATCCTCCAGGTCGCCCGGACGGAGCTCCAGACCGAGAACGTGATGTTGGCACCGCACGAGACGTCGAGCGTCGACTCGGCCGGGTCGGCCTCGGCGTCGCGCATGACCTGGATGGCCTCGGGGGCGGTGCAGACGGCCTGTCGCGCGGCGCTGGACGAGCTCCGCGGCCGCGGGGGCAGGCTCGGGCCAGACGACGAGATCGACCTCGAGCGCGTCTACCGCCATCCCCGCACGACGCCGCTGGATCCGGAGACCGGGCAGATCACGGGCGAGCGGGCACACGTCGCGCTCGCGGTGTCGGCAATGCGGGTCGTGGCGGAGGTGGACGTCGAGCTTGGTCTGACCCGGGTGGTCTGGATCGGCACGGCCCAGGACGTCGGCAGGGCGGTGAACCCGCAGGCGGTCTACGGGCAGATCGAAGGCGGGACGGCGCAGGGCCTCGGGCTGGCACTGATGGAGGAGATCCAGACGCAGGACGGCCTGATCACGAATGCGAGCTTCACCGACTACCTGATTCCGACCGCGCTTGACATGCCGCCGGTCGTCGCGGAGATCGTCGAGGACCCCGAGCCGGATGCGCCCTACGGGGTCAAGGGCGTGGGCGAGCCGCCGACGGTGGTGTCGACGGCGGCGGTGCTGTCGGCGCTGCGGGCGGCGACCGGGCGGGAGCTCAATCGGGTCCCGGTCCGGCCTGACGACATCTGCCTCCCGTGAGCGAGCTGTTCGGTCTCCACGGCCGCCTGCCGGCGCAGCCCGGGCAGGGCGACGAGCTGGAGGCGATCCTGCTCGAGGCGGCGCGGGCGCTCGAGTCCGACGACGACTGCCTGCTCTACGTCGTCAGTCGCCAGCCCGACGAGCCCGACGCGGTCTGGGTGACCGAAGCCTGGCGCAGCCGCGACGCGCACCGGGCGTCCCTCGAAGAGGACGAAGTGCGCGCATTGATCCAGCGGGCGATGCCGCTCATCGCCGAGCTGCCGGAGCGCACGATCGAGCTCCGCCCCGTCGGCGGCAAGGGACTCCCCTCCTGACGCAGCGGTCAGGAAGACGAACTCAACCGCATCGAGGCCGTGCGTACGACTTCCGCGCCCAAGTCGTCGCAGTTTCGCCCCGGAACCTTTACGGGACCTGGTCCCGTTAACGGGCCAGCGAGAGCGCGGCCCCGGCGGCGAGGAGGGCGAGCCCGAGCACACGCGGCCAGGTCAGCGCGACCTCGTCCTGTCCGAGCAGCCCGAACTGGTCGATCAGCGCGGCCATCACAAGGTTCCCCGCAATCACGATCCCGATCGTCGCCGCCACGCCGATTCTCGGCGTGGCGATCGTGATCGAGAGGACGATGAAGACGCTCATCACGCCGCCGAGCCAGAGCCAGAGCGGCTGGTCGATCGACGCCCGCACCCCGTCGAAGCTCCGTTCCCAGACGACGAGAACGGCCAGCGAGCAGGCGAGCGACACGCCCACCGCGAAGACCAGCGCAGGCGCGACGCCGACGCGCCCACCGAGCTCCCCCATGACGGCGGCCTGAATCGCGCCGGCGAGCCCCCCGATCGCGCACATCACGACCGCCACAGCCGTTCCGCTCGACACGGGGCGAAGCTATACGCTCCGGCGCGTCGCCGACGACGGAAGGAGCTGCGTCGCATGGTCCGAGTCTTCATGGTCTATGAGCAGAAGCCCGATTCGGGGCGCTACGAGCAGCATGCGGAGCTGTGCCGGAAGGTTCCGGGCGGGACCTTCCGCCACGGGAAGGTCTTCGGGGCCCCGATGGGGGAGCCGAAGTTCCCCTACTACGCCGAGTGGGAGTTCCCGGACCTGGACGCCTTCAAGTCCGCCTCGCGCACGGACGAGTTCATGGCCACCGGCAAGGACGCGATGGAGATGGGCGTCCCGTTCCACGTCCACTTCGCGGAGATCGATGGCTGAGCCGGACTACCCGCGGCCGGTCTCGCCGGACGAGCTCGGATTCGAGAAGATCGTCTACGAAAAGGCGCCGCCGCGGGCGACAATCCGGTTCAACCGGCCGGAGGTCCTGAACGCCTTCGACTTCCAGACGCTGCGCGAGCTGGCGCGCGCGTGCGAGGACGCGTCGTGGGACGACGAGATCCGCGTCGTCGTCCTCACCGGCACCGGCCGGGCGTTCTGCGTCGGGGCCGATCTGTCCACCTGGGCCGAGGACTACGTGGACAAGCCGACCGAGTACTGGAAATGGTTCGGCGCCTTCAAGGACGCGCACGACCGGCTC
Source organism: Gaiellaceae bacterium (assembly GCA_035605555.1). Classification (GTDB taxonomy): domain Bacteria; phylum Actinomycetota; class Thermoleophilia; order Gaiellales; family Gaiellaceae; genus JACDAN01. Next base: position 19,286 of record DASTHD010000177.1, on the reverse strand, counting down.
CGCGAGATCGGCAAGCCGACCATTGCACGCATCAACGGGATCGCGGTCGGCGGCGGCAACGAGTTCCAGATCGCCTGCGACCTCGCCGTGATGGTCGACGACGCCTTCATCCGCCACGTCGGCCCCGAGCATGGGTCCGTGCCGGCGGGTGGGGCGACGCAGTGGCTCTCGATCATGGTCGGCGACCGGCGAGCTCGCGAGATCGTGCTCATGTGCGAGGAGGTCCCGGCCAAGCAGGCGGCGGAATGGGGCCTCGTGAACTGGGCCGTCCCCGCCGGAGAGCTCGACACCAAGACCGACGCCGTCGTCGAGAACCTCGTCCGCAAGCTCCCGCAGACGACGCGCTACGCGAAGCAGCACCTGAACTTCTGGCGCGACCTCGCCTGGCACCAGACGATCAACCACGCGCGCGACTGGCTGGCGCTCTCCATGGCGACGGAGGAGCCGAAGGCGGCGATCGAGCGGTTCCTCCAGCGGAAGAAGTGAGCGACGAGCTCGTCCTCGTCGAGCGCGACGGCCAGATCGCCTTCGTCCTGCTCAACCGTCCCAAGCAGCTGAACGCGCTCTCGGACGAGCTCATGGCAGAGCTCGTCGAGGCGCTCGAGGAGCTCGACCACGACGACAGGATCCGCTGCATCGTGCTCGGCGGCGGCCAGCGGGCCTTCGCCGCCGGCGCCGACATCGCGCAGCTCGCGCAGGCGACGCCGATCGAGATGTACGGCCAGCGGCGGGTCGATCAGTGGGACCGGATTCGCGCGCTGCGGACGCCCCTCGTCGCCGCCGTGTCCGGGTTCTGCCTCGGCGGCGGGTGCGAGCTCGCAATGGCGTGCGACCTGATCGTCGCCTCGGAGACCGCGCAGTTCGGGCAGCCTGAGACCGGCCTCGGCCTGATCCCCGGCGCGGGCGGCACGCAGCGGCTCACCCGTGCCGTCGGCAAGGCGATCGCAATGGACGTGATCCTCAGCGGCCGGTTCCTGTCAGCTGCCGAGGCGCTGCGGGCCGGGCTCGTCGCGCGGGTGGTGGCGAAGGAGGCGTGGCTCGAGGAGGCAAAGCGCGTCGCCCTCGACATCGCCTCGAAGGGCCCGGTCGCGAACCGTCTCGCCAAGGAAGCGATCGACCGAGCGTTCGAAGGCCCGCTAACGCTCGGCGTCGACTACGAGCGGCGCTTGCTCTACCTTGCACTCGCGTCGCAAGATGCCAAGGAGGGCCTTCAGGCGTTCCTGGAGAAGCGGCGGCCCGAGTTCGAAGGGAGGTAGCCATGCCGAACGTGGACGAGCTCCTCGAGGGCGCGCGCGACGCGATCACCGTCAAGCGGGTCTACGGCGACCCGATCGAGCAGGAGGGCGTGACCGTGATTCCCGCGGCAGCGGTCGGCGGGGGAGGTGGCGGCGGCGGCGACGCGGAGCACAACGGCGGCGGTGGCTTCGGGCTGCGGGCGCGGCCCGTCGGCGCCTACGTCATCCGGGGCGACGACGTGACCTGGGTGCCGGCGATCGACGTGACGCGGCTGGCTGTCGTCGCGCTCGGGATCCTGGTTCTTGTGCGCTCGCTCTTGCGGCGCTGAGCTAGACCTCGAGCTCGACCGGCGTCAGCTCGGCCGAGAACGAGTCACCGTTGCGGTGGACCGTAAGGTCGACCGTCCGCCCGATCAGGTCGCCGACCATCAGGCGCTGGAGGTCGTCCACGCCGTCGACCGCCTTCCCGTCGACCTCGAGGATCAGGTCCTCGGGCCGCAGCCCCGCCGCCTGCGCCGGACTGCCGTCGACGATCTCGACCACCTCGATCGCCGAGCCGCGACCAAGTTGCTGCGCCAGCCGCGGCGGCAGCGGCCGCGAACCCCCCGCGATTCCGATGTAGGCACGGCGGAAGCGGCCCTCGCTCATCAGTGCGCCGATGATCCTTCGGGTCGCGTAGTCGATCGGCACGGCCAGTCCGAGACCGACGCCTGCGACGGCCGTGTTGATGCCGACGACGCGTCCCTGTCCATCCGACAGCGCGCCGCCCGAGTTGCCGGGATTGAGCGCCGCGTCGGTCTGGATCACGTTCTCGACCAGCCGCCACTGGCGGCGCGACTGGACGGGGAGGGAGCGCCCGAGCGCCGAGACGACGCCGGCGGTGACCGAGCCCGCGAAGCCGTGCGGGTTTCCGATCGCGACGACGAGCTGCCCGACGCGGAGGTGCTCCGCGTCGCCGAGCTCGGCCGGAGTCACCTCGCCCTCCAGGCGAAGGACGGCCAGGTCGGAGAGGGGGTCGGAGCCGACGAGCTCGAACTCCAGCTCTCGCCCGTCGACGAACGACGCTTGGCCCGAGCCGTCGGTGCGATCGACCACGTGGGCCGAGGTGAGCATGAAGCCGTCCGGCGTGATCACGACGCCGCTGCCGGCGCCGTCGAGCCGGCGGCCGCCGCGCACGCGGCGTGAGACACGCAGGTTCGCGACCGACGGAGAGAGGCGCTCTGCCACGCTGGTGACGACCCGCGAGTAGGCGTCGAGGGCCTCGGCCTCGGTGGGAACCGGCGCAGCGACCGGCGGATGGCTGTTGCTCTCCTCGGCGCGCACGAGTCGGAGGTGCGTCATCCGGTCACGGTAGCTCCGCGACACAAGGCTGCGTCGAGCGCCGACGGGGTGGGTGCTCGGCTAGAGGCGCGATCCGCTCCCCCGGTCGTACGCCCCACCCACCCGGGGGTCCTGCCCTCGCCACGACCGTAACGGTCGATCACGCGCTGCTCTGTGTCGCTCATGCGCCAAGATTGCGTCATGGCCGAGGTCGAGACCACTCGCGGCGGCGCGGTCCTCACGATCACGTTCAACCGCCCGGACGTCCTCAACGCCTTCAACAAGGCGCTCCACGACCAGCTCAGCGCGGCGCTCAAGCAGGCGCGCGATCCGGAGATCCGAGCCGTCGTCGTCACCGGCGCCGGCCGGGGCTTCTGCGTGGGCCAGGACCTGACGGAGTTCCAGGACGCCGCCGGCGACATCTCCGAGCGCCTCCGCACCTCGTACCACCCGAACATCCACGCGGTGCGGGCGCTCGAGAAGCCCGTGATCGCGGCGATCAACGGCGCGGCGGCAGGGGCCGGCCTTTCCTTCGCCTGCGCGTGCGACATCCGCATCGCCGCCGACTCTGCGGCCTTCATCCCGGCGTTCATCAATATCGGCCTGATCCCGGACGCCGGCGGATCGTTTTTCATCGGTCGGCTGTTGGGTGCCTCGCGCGCCTTCGAGTGGATGGCTTCCGGCCGCCGTCTCTCCGCCGAGGAGGCGCTCGACTGGGGGCTCGTATCGGAGGTGGTCGAGGCCGACACCCTCCCGGCCCGCGCGGCCGAGCTCGCCGCCGCTCTCGCCGCCATGCCGACCCGTGGCGTCGGGATGACGAAGCGGCTCTTCGACGCCGGCGGCACGAACACGCTCGACGAGCAGCTCGAGCTCGAGGCGCAGCTGCAGTCCGCGGCCACGAAGACCGAGGACTTCCGCGAGGGCGTGACGGCTTTCCTGGAAAAGCGCGACCCGGAGTTCAAAGGCCGCTGACGAGCGGGCCCGCTAGCGCGGGTTGCCGCAGACCGTGAAGCCGATCTTCCGGGCCACCGTCGCCCCTTCGCCGGCCGGTTGCAGCGACTGCTGGTAGAGGGCCTGCGCCCGGGCCTCCCGACCGTCGTAGGCCTCCTCGCCCGCCCGCGCGGCGAGGTCGAGCTGTTGGTCGAGCAGCGACAGCATCTGAGCGAAGTCCTCCTCGACGTCGCCGGGCGGGGTCAGGCCCTCGAGCTCCGCGTTCTGCTGCCGTGCGATCGGCACCGCCCGCCGCAGGTAGACGGCGAAATCGCGCAGAAAAGTCTGCGGCGGAGGGATCCCGCCGATGCGCTGGGCGTAGCGCTGGCAGATCCCGTCGGCCTGCTGGATGAACGCCTCCTTGTCGGAGTCGCCGTTGTTGCCGATCTGACAGCCGGCGGCGACGAGGACGAGCGCGGCGAGGACTACGGCTTGGCGGCCCATAGGTACGCGGTCCCCATCGGCCAGACACCCAGACCCGCCTCCACTGCCGGGCGGAGCTCCGCCACCAGCCGATTCCGCTCCTCCTCGGTGAGCGTGTCGGCCATGGCTTCCTCGAGCGTCGGGATCTTCGGATTGAACGAGCTGCGCAGGAAGGCCTCCCAGTTCCGCGGCTCGGGCGGCTCGATCGTGGCGCGGTAGTCGAGCGTGATCGGGAAGAACCCGGCCCGCTCGGCCAGCCCGAGCAGGTCACGCTCGTCGAAGTCGACCATCGGGTCGGTCTCCGGCTGGAGCTCCACGTACTTGTCGAGGACGCGCTGCATCAGCTCCTGTGCCTCTCGAAGGTCGTAGCCCAAGGTGCAGCGCCGTTCCTTCATCCCGAACCGGTTGATGGGCTCGAACAGCGAGATCCGGCCGCCCGTCCGCAGGACGCGATGAAACTCACGAAACGCACGCTCCTTGTCTTCGACGTAGATCAGCACCGAACGGGTGGTGACGACGTCGACCGAGGCGTCGGCGATCGCCCCGAGGTCATCGGCGGACGCGCTGACGAACCGGCAGCGATCGAGGACATCGGCATCCGCGGCGAGCGTGCGGCAGTCCTCCAGCAGCGGCTCCGAGATGTCGGCGAACACGACCTCGGCCGCCTCGCGTTCGAGCGCGCCGAAGGCGATCAGCCCGTTTCCGCAGCCGACGTCGAGCAGCGTCTCGCCGGGTGCGAGCGCGGCGTTGTCCAGAACGCGGTTGCGAACGACCGCCAGCTCCTCGAGGAACTTCGCCTCGACCGTGGCGTCGCCGCCGCTTCGGCGCGTTCGAATCCAGTCCGCCCAGCAATCGGTGGACGTCACGCGCCCGACTGTAGCCCCGGGCACCTAAGCGGCGCCGCACGCTCCACAGTGCACCGTCCCGACCCGGCGGTCGCTCCCACACGCCGAGCACGAGGCGACAACGTCGCGGCCGCAGCCTTCGCAGCTGTGGTTGTCGCGGACCGGGTAGCCGCAGTACGGACACTCCCGCTTGCGAACCCGTCGAGGTGGGATCCGCTTCGCGAGGTACCGCTGGAGCCCGACAAAGGCGAGCAGCGTCAGTCCGATCCCGAAGATCGACAGCACCAATGGCCCCAGCTCGAGCGGATCGACGTAGTCGGTGATGTAGTCGCAGGCGAAGAACAGCGCGAGCACCGCCGCGTACCCGACGACAGCGATCGCGACGACGAAGTAGCGCGAACCTCGCCTCCGGAGCCTCGCGAGTAGCCAGTAGCCGAGCGCGAGCGAGAACGCGACGAGGGCGAACCTCGCCAGGAAGATGATCAGGCCGTCGTGGTTCGCTCGCTCCGTCTGCCGCGACGCGATCTGCCGGTTCGCCCGATCGGCGGCCGGCCGGGCCGCGGCGACGGCGCGCTCGGCGTCCGCGACGTCCACGTTCGCCCGCCGCAGCCTCACCTGAGCCAGGCCGTAGGCGCGCTCCAGCTCCGGAGCCCGCCGGCCCGCGTCGAGTGCCGTCCTGTACGCCTCGCGGCGGAGCTCCAGGTTCTGCAGCGCCGCGGCCTGCTCGGCGTTCGCGGCGACCAGGTGCCCGCGCGCAGACTCGAGCCGATCGAGCGCCGCGTGTTCCTGCGCCGTCGGCGAGACGGACACGAACCCCTGCGGTCCGCGTACCGCTTCCTCGATGCGGTCGTACGTCCAGATCCCTCCGATCAGCAGGAAGATCGCCAGCACGACGGCGAGCAGCCGTTCGCTCGGCGTCGTCTGGATCTCCTCGACCTCGACGCGCGTGCTCATTCCTGATCCCCTTTCGTCGTCCTCGGCCTGAGCTCGACCGCGAGCTCGCAATCGAGCGCGTTGGCGATCCGCAACAGCGTGTCGATTCGCGGCGGTCGCCCGCCCGATTCGAGGCGCGCGATCGCCGACTGCGTCGTGCCGCAGAGTTCGGCGAGCTCCTGTTGCGAAAGACCTCGAGCTTTCCGCTGCGCCGCGACCTCGTCCGCGATCTTCGAGAAGAACCAGCCCTCGTCGTCCGCGTGGGCGATGCGTTCTCGGATCCGTTCGAGTGGGCTCATAGCACTTCTGCTATTATAGCAAAAGTGCGATAAGGCGCCAGTGGGCTCTAGGAGAGGAGCCCGACGACTTCGTCGTGCTCGGGGAAGCGGCCCTCCTGTTGCTTCGAGAAGACGAGCTCACCGTCGCGGAGCACGTCGAACTGGCTCTTCTGGCCGGGGATGTCGACCGCCTCGATCCCGTTCGCCCTCAGCTCGGCCACGAGACTCGTGGCCCGCTCGTCATAGCCGCTTCAGGTAGGGCAGTAGTAGATCTCGACGGCCACGGGGTGGAGCGTACCCCGTGATGCCGGATCGCAACCTGGTTAGAGTCGCCCCGTGATCTGGGTGATCGTGCTCCTCGCCGTGCTCGTGCTCCTGGCGATCGCGGCGGTCGTCCTCTACAACCGCTTCGTCCGGCTCCGGAACCGCGTCGACAACGCCTGGGCCCAGATCGAGGTGCAGCTGAAACGCCGGTGGGATCTGATCCCGAACCTGGTCGAGACGGTCAAGGGCTACGCGGCCCACGAGCGCGAGACGTTCCAGCGCGTCACGGAGGCGCGCTCGGCCGCGCAGCGCGCGCAGACGCCCACCGAGTCGGCACAGGCCGAGGGCATCCTCAGCCAGGCGCTCGGCCGGCTCTTCGCGGTCGCAGAGCAGTACCCGGAGCTGCAGGCGGACGAGAACTTCCGCCAGCTGCAGACCGAAATCGCCGAGACGGAAAACCGGATCGCCGTCTCACGCCAGGTCTACAACGACACGGTGCTGACCTACAACAATGCGATCCAGACCGTCCCCGGTGTCCTCGTCGCCGGCCCGTTCGGCTTTGGGACGCGCGACTTCTTCGACGTCGAGGACGACACCCAGCGCGAGGCCCCGCAGGTCAGTTTCACCCCCGGCACGCCCGCGAGCTGAACGCGGTGCGTGGCCTCGCCGTGGTCGCCGGCGCGGTCGCCACGGCCTTCGTCTTCGCCGCCTCGGCTGACGCGCGCTCGTACACCTTGGTCGACAGCTCCGTCACGGCGGATGTGGCGACGTCGGGCGCCGTCGGCGTCCAGGAGAACATCACGGTCGCCTTTTCCGGCGCCTACACGTTCGGATTCCGGGACATTCCGGTCCGCGAGGGCGAGTCGATCGACGGCATCAGCGTGCTCGAGAGCAACCGCCCCTACGCGCCGGGCGCGTCGACGGCGCTGACGCCGGGCGGCCCGCCCGGGACCTACGGCGTCGAGCGGCAAGCGGACAAGGTTCGGATCGTCTGGCGGTTCCAGGCGGCCGACCAAGCGAGGACGTTCACCCTTCGCTACCGGTTCCGCGGGGTCGCCGTCGCCTACGACGATGTCGTCGACGTGAACCTGAAGGTGTGGGGCGACGAGTGGGAGCAGCCCCTCAGCCGGCTGGCCGGGACGATGACGGGGCCGGGGAACGTGGTCCGCGCCTGGGGCCACCCGGTCTGGGTGCGAGGCGACGTCACGATCGCGGGCGGTCGCTCCCTGCTGCGTGCCCTCGACATTCCAGCGAAGCAGTTCGTGGAGCTGCGCACGCTCTACCCCCGCCGCGCGTTCGCCTCCACGGCCGGGATGCGCGTGGCCGAGGGCAACGGGCTGCAGAAGATCGCGGCCGAGGAACAGGAGGACGCGGCTGCCTACGAGCGCGACCACGAGCGGATCCAGTCGGCGATCAGCCACCCGTGGCGGACGGCACTCGTCGTGCTGCTGCTCGGAACGATCCCGGCGTTCCTCGTTGCAGGGCTCGTCTTCTGGCGCTTCGGCCGCGAGCGCCGGAGCGGCTATGACCGCGAGTACGAGCAGGAGCCACCGACGGAAACGGCGCCGGCACTCGTCCCGGTCCTCCTCCGCCAGGGCGGCGCCGCCGGCTCCTTCGAGTTCACCGCCACGCTGTTCGACCTCATTCGGCGGGGCGTCTACAAGTCGGCCCCGGTGACCACGGAGCGGTCGGTCTGGGGCGGGCTGCGCAAGGAGCTCGTCAACGACCTCGAGCTGAGCGCGGGCGACCAGGACGTCGAGCTGACGCCGTGGGAGCGCGACGTCGTCGACGTCGTCGACCACGTCCTCGACGGCGGCTCCGAGCGGCTGTCCAAGTTCCGGAAGGAGATCGAGCAGGAGCGGGCGTCGATGTCCAAGCGCTTCACGTCGTTCAAGTCCAACGTCGGCGGCGCGGCACGCGACCGGCGCTGGTTCGTCTCCATGGGCGCCGTGCCGCTGGTCGTCGGGGTCGTCGTCTTCGGCGCCGCCGGCGCGCTGCTGTTCTGGATCGCGGTCGAAGGCTGGCGGTCGGTCTACCCGCGCTGGGGCGACGTCGTGCTGCTGGCGCTCGGGATCTGCTCCCTGCTCAATGCCGCGATGCTGGTCGGGGCCCTGACGCAGCGGAAGCTCTGGCGCCGTCGGACGAAGGAGGCGGAGGGCGAGGCGGAGCGCTGGGACGCGTTCCGACGCTACTTGACCGACTTCCCGCGGCTGGACGAGGCACCGCCGGCATCGCTCGCGCTCTGGGAGCGCTTCCTGGTCTACGGCATCGCGTTCGGGATCGCCGACCGCGTTCTGCAGGCCGCGCACCTGCACATGGCCGAGGAACTCGCCCAGGCGAGCTCGATCTACTGGATCTCGCCGAACGGCGATCTCGGCTCCGGCGCCTCGTCGATGTCGATCGGCGACCTGTCCTCTGGGTTCGGCTCCGCGCTGGCGCCGCCGTCCTCGGGGTCCGGGGGCGGCGGCGGCGGCTTCTCGGGCGGCGGCGGAGGAGGCGGCGGCGGGGGCGGCGGCGGCTTCGGCTAGCTGATGGAACACCTCCAGGTCGCGGTGATCGGCGCCGGCCAGGCCGGGCTGTCGGTCAGTCGGGAGCTCATGGCCCTCGGAGTCGAGCCGGTCGTCCTCGAGCGGGGTCGCATCGGCCAGACCTGGCGCGATCGCTGGGAGAGCTTCTGCCTCGTCACGCCCAACTGGTTCGTACAGCTTCCCGGCAGCGCCTACGACGGGCCGGAGCCGGACGGGTTCCTGCCGCGGGACGACATCGTCGCCTACCTCGAGCGATACGTGGCGGGAGCAGGCGTGCCGGTCCGCGAGGAGGTTGAGGTTCGCTCGGTCGAGCCCTCGCTCGACGGCGTGACACTCGAGACGTCGGCGGGGAACGTGCGGGCCGACGCGGCGGTGATCGCGACCGGCGCGTACCAGCGTCCGCACCTGCCGCCCGGCGCGTCCGGACTCACGGACTCTCTGCTCCGGCTCGACGCCGAGGGATACAGATCCGAGCGCGAGCTCCCGCCGGGACGAGTCCTGATCGTCGGCAGCGGGCAGACCGGGTGCCAGATCGCCGAGGAGCTCCATCGGGCCGGTCGCGATGTGGTCGTCGCTTGTGGCAGGGCGCCGTGGCTCCCGCGCCGGGTCGGGGGCCGCGATTTCGTGTGGTGGCTCGTGGAATCCGGCTTCCTGGACGCCACCGTCGAGTCGCTGCCCGCTCCCGCTGCCCGGTTGAACGCGAACGTCCTCGCAACGGGTCACCTCGGCGGGCATGACCTCCACCTGCGGACGCTGCGCCGCGATGGCGTTACGCTGACCGGGCATTTCCTTGGGGTCGACGGCCACGATGCCCGCTTCGCGGCCGACCTGCGCGCGAGCGTTGCCTGGGGCGACGATCGCTATCGCGAGCTGGCGAAGCTGTTCCGTGAGACCGCAACCGAGCGAGGCCTGGACGACCCGGGGCTCGAGGAGCCGCCGCCCATCGGGGACGAGGGGCCCGAGCGGCTCGACCTCCGCGACTTCGGGGCGGTCATCTTCACCGCCGGGTTCCGGCCGGACTATGGCTCATGGCTCAACTGGCCGGACGCATTCGACGAGCTCGGGTTCCCCGTGCACGAGGACGGCGAGAGCGTCGGCCGGCCTGGCGTCTACTTCGTCGGCGTCCACTTCCTGCGGAAGCGCAAGTCGGCCCTGCTTGGCGGCGTCGCCGAGGACGCAGCGATCGTCGCCCGCCGGGTCGCCGCTCGCCTCGACACGGGCTAGGCGGCGACGCCGACGGGAAGCTCGGCCTACGTCGCCGGGCGAGTGTCGATCGACGCCGCGGCGTTCGCGAGACCGGAGGCGACTATCGGCGGGAGGCACTTCGGGAGCGCGTCCTCGATCGACAGCCACACGAAGCGATCGTGCTCCTTGTCGAGCACGACTTCAGCGTCCGGCGGCACTTCAACGACGTAGAGAGCGACATCCGGCGTGCCCGCGGTCGGCGCCCGCGTCGGCCTCGAGGTGAGTCCGGTTTCCTCCGCGAGTTCTCGCGCGGCCGCCGCATCCGGCGCTTCGCCCGGCTGCCGCGCACCCGATGGCGGGGTCCATGCCCATTCGCCTTCGTAGTCGGCTCCGCCTGGAGCGAGGCGGTGCAGCAGAAGAAACTCTCTGCTGCCCTCGACCTCGCGCCACACCACGACGCAACAGGCGTAGGGCGGCTCGGGAGCTACCGGCAGGCCGTCCCACGTCCTCTCCATGTCGGCCACGGGGCTTCCTAGATCGTCTTGAACTGCTCGAACGGCTGTCGGCAGCTCTTGCAGTAACGCAGGGAGCGGCACGGGGTGGGGCCGAAGATGTTCTCGAGCTCCGTCTCCGTCGAACCGCAGTACGGGCACCGGAACGGCCCACGCTGGAGCTGGACGAGCTGTGGTGCGGCTGCGGCGCGCGGTGCCGGCGGCGCGAAGCCTGCTTCGCGCAGCTTCTCTCGTCCCTCCGGCGTGATCCGGTCCGTCGACCAGGAGTCGTCGGAGATCACCCGGATCTCCGGCTCGGCTCCGAGTTCGCGCACCTTGGCCGCCATCTGGTCGCGCATCACCTCGAGCGCCGGGCAGCCGAGGAAGGTCGGCGTGAACTCGACCCGCACGCGGCCGTCCTCGACCTCGACGTCGCGGACGACGCCGAGCTCGACGAGCGAGATCACCGGGATCTCGGGGTCCGGGATCTCGGCGAGCGCATCCCAGACGGCCTCGGCGGTCACCACGTCGCGCCCACCACCGATCGCCGCACCATCGTCATCTCGTCCCAGAGCTCGGCGAACTCCGGGATGTGCTCGCCGCGCTTGTCGGCGAGCGGGCGGAGCTCCTCGAGCGCCTCGACGAAGCGCGGCTCGTCCTGGAGCCGGTCGAACCACATCTGCGCGTGCATCCGGTGGTACGCCTCTTCCCGGTCGATCTTCGCGGCGAGGCCGGAGACTTCATCGTCGTCCGACTCCATGAGCGCCTTGATCCGCTGCTCGTCGGCCTGCTCGTAGAGGTAGTGGCGCGCGATCGTCTTCGCCCAGTCGGGTACGAGCCGCAGCTCCACGAACGCCGAGCAGCGGTACTCGTCGGGCGAGCGGTCGAAGGCGAGCTCGTCGGCCGTCGTGTCCAGCTCCGCCGCGACGAGCTCGTAGAGCGCCCGCGCATGCCCGATCTCGTTCTGCGCGATCGACGAGAACGCGACGTCCTCCTCGAGGAACGGGGCGATCCCGGTCCACTCGGAGTTCCGCCAGCCGAGGACGAGCTCGTCGTCAGCGATCGGCAGGAGCAGCGGTGCCCGCTCGCTCACGCGCCTGAGCACGGGGGAAACCATGTTTCCCCCGTGAGCCCCCTTCTTCGCCTTGGCGCCGAGACAGCGGAGTCGCGGCTCCCGCCGGGCAAAGCCCGGCTCCGCCGGCGAACGGCAGTTGCCCTAGTCGCTCGTGCCTGCACGTGTTCCGGCTCTTTCCCGCGCCCTCGCGAGCTTCTCCTTCAGCGGGTAGCCGTCGACGCGGTGGTAGTTCCGCTGGAGCTCGTCGACGAACTCGTCGATCTCGTGGATCGCCTCGCGCGGCACGACCCAGAGCGCGACGGACTCGCCTCGCCGGCCGTACTGCTCTCGCGCGTACCAGTCGGCGAAGGTTTCGTCGGGCGCGGCAATCGAGCCCGCGTGCTGGAACGGCTGCCCCTTCCGCTCCAACCGAAAGACTTCGAAGACGCGGCTCACGCCGCCTCGGCGAGCACCGTCCGACGCACCCACTCCGTCTCCTCGCGCGTGTGCTGCCGGAGGCCGAGCCGCTCGGCCGTCTTCGGGCCATGGCCGGTGACGACATGCTTGAGCTCGTCCCAGTCTGGCTCGGTGTACTCCCAGACCCCGTCGTCCGTCTTGCGCAAATTCGGGTCGGGGACGGTCAGCCCGAACTCCCAGATCTGCGGGACGTACCCATCGAGGAACTGCTGGCGCGCCTCCTCGTTTCCCTGGCTCTTGATCCGCCAGACGAACATCGGATCCTCGTCCCGCGGGATCGGATTGCCGTGGAACTGCATGAGCGGGCCCCACCAGCGGTCGAGCGCCTCCTGGACGAGCTCGCGCTGCTCGTCGGTGCCGTTCATCATCGTCAGGATCACGTCGCGGCCGTGGAGGATGTGGAACGACTCCTCCCAGCAGATCTTCTTCATGATCCGCGCGTACGGCGCGTACGAGCACTTGAGGAGCGCCTTCTGGCTGATGATCGCCGCGGCGTCCACGAGCCACGCGATCACGCCGACGTCGCCCCAGGTCTTGGTCGGGTAATGGAAGACGTTGTGGAACTTGCTCTTCCCCGAGATCAGATCCTCGAGGCACTGCTCGCGCGTCTTGCCGAGGTCCTCGACGACGCGGTAGATCAGCTGCGCGTGCCCGACCTCGTCCTGCACCTTCGCGGTCAGTGCGAGCTTCCGCTGCAGCGTCGGCGCACGGAGAATCCACTCGCGCTCGGGAAGGACGCCCATCAGCTCAGAGTTGCCGTGCATCTCGATGAACTTCACGAGCTTCGCGCGGTACTCGTCCGGCATCGAATCGCTGGTCTCGACCTGCCCGCCGCCCTGCACGTAATCGAGGAACTGCTCGTCGGTCATCGGCGCTCCTTACGAACGATCGTTAGGGTCTAAGCGTAGCGTGTCCACTCGGCGAACGGAGCTAACCCGCGTGGCAGCCCGGCTCTTTGCCGAGCGGGGCTACCACGGCACCTCGATCGGAGATCTCGCGAAGGCGCTCGGCGTCCAGAAGGGCTCGCTCTACGCCCACATCGAGTCGAAGCAGGACCTCCTCTACGAGGCGATGCGCGAGGGTGCGGAGGCGTTCCACGCGGCGCTGGACGCGGTGCCCGACGACCTGCCGGCCGGCGAGCGGATCCGGCTCGCGCTCCGAGCGCACCTCCGGGTCGTCGCGGAGCAGCTGGACGTCGCCACCGTCTTCGTCCGCGAGTGGCGGTACCTCGAGGGTGACCGCGCGGCCGAGTTCCTCGGCGAGCGGCGCCGCTACGAGGAGCGGTTCCGCGCGCTCTTCCGCGACGGCCGCGAGCGGGGCGAGCTGCGTACCGACCTCGACGACCAGGCGGCAGCGCGGCTCGTCCTCTCGGCGGCGAACTGGGCCTACACCTGGCTACCCGCCGGTGCCGACACCGACGAGCTCGCCGATCGCTTCTACGCGATCCTGGCCGACGGCATCCGCGGCTACGCGACGCCGCGCTAGGGTCGGCCCCGCGCGTTTCTCGGTCTGAATCGGAAGCGCTCCGGCCAGACGCGGAGCGGATTCCGGCTTGACTTTGTGCGATAGCCCTTTCAAGATCGTCGCCGCGCCCTCGCATTGCGAGGGCCTGTTGCTGTTTTCCGGAGGGGAGGGCTATGCGACTCAGGTTCCTGGGGGCTGCCTTGACGGCTGCCCTCGGCGTGATCCTCATGCCCGGCGCAGCGTTGTCGGTCGCCAACATCCAGGAGAGTTCGACGGATGTTGCCGACTTCGACAGCCGCGTCGGCACGGTTGCGCCGACGAAGCTCCAGCGTGTCGCCGCGAAGCGGCTGAAGGCGAAAGTGATCTGGGGCCAGTTCGGAACACCCGCCTCGGTCTCGAAACGGGGCAAGTTCCTGGCACGTGGCGTCCGCGGCAAGACCGCCGTCGATGCCGCGGCCTGGTACATCAAGCGCCACAAGGCGCTCTTCGGCATCAACTCCATGGCCGGTCTGCGCTTCGAGAGCGCCAACCGGCTCGGCGCGAGCAATGGGTGGGCGATCAACTACCGCCAGGTGTTCGGAGGTCTCGCTGCGAGCGAGAGCGGCCTCGTCACCGTGGGCGTCACCGGGACGAGGGCCCGCCGTTGGAAGGTCGGGTACGTCTCGTCGTCGCTGACGCGTGACCACGCGCTGTCCGGGAGCGTGAAGCTCTCGACCGCGAGCGCCTGGAGCGCAGCTGCCCGCACCGCGGGACTCACCCGCTCCGTCGCCAACATCCTCGCCCGCAAGCAGGCTCGCGGGTGGACGAACCTCACCGTCGCGGGCGTCCAGGGCACGCAGCTGTCCAGGCTCGTGGCGTTCCCGACGGTGCGGAACGGCGTTCTCGCGGCCTACGAGAACATCGTGCTCGACCTCAAGGCCGGGAACCCGCGCGCGGCGCGGGTCTTCGTGGACGCGCAGTCGGGTCGGATCCTGGCTCGGTCGAACCTGGTGCAGAACCTGTCCCAGGGGAAGATCAAGCTGCAGGCGGCCGAGTCGTTCAGCTACAGCGGCGAGCTCGCCGCGACGGACGGCGCCTGTAACACGCACGGGCCGTTTGCGATCGCGGCAGGCAACCGGGCGCTCGACGGCTTCGCGGCAGCGACGATCCCGACGAACGACCTCGTCCTCGAGCTCGTGAGGGGCGGGACCGTGCTCATGCACGCGGACACGCTGTTCTCGCCGGAGCAGTTCCACTACGAGCCGGCGGGCGGCGTTCCGGCCGGCGATTACTTCATCAACGTGTGCGACTTCGACAACGCCGGGACGCCCAGCGATCCCAACGAGCCGTGGGCCGCCCCGCGCACCTACACGGGCACGCTGACCGGGGACGCCTCCCCGGCGCCGCCTGCGTACCTCGCGAAGTGGAAGGTGTTCCCGGACGTCCCGCTGCTGTACACGCAGGATCAGGATCCGTGGAACCTGCCGTCGACCGACACGCGGCAGACGTGGTGCTGGGTCATGGCTCCGGGTTGTGACCGGCTGGCGGGCGGTGTGCTGACGTCACGCGGTCCGTGGGACCACGATCACAAGCTGAACACGCCGACGCTGACCACTCGTGGCAACAACGCGAAGTCGGCGACGTCGTGGGCGAACGACACGGTCCCGAGCCCGCCGCAGTTCATGCCGACGAGCACGACGCGTGACTACTCGTTCCCGTGGACGAACTCGTGGGCGAACGACGACTGCGAGCCGACCCCGAACGGGCCTCCGGGCGCGACGTGGGACGACTCGGCGGCGACCGTCAACCTATTCGTGGCGCACAACCGCGTGCACGACTTCGCGTACAACCTCGGGTTCACGGAGCGCAACTGGAACGCTCAGGACTACAACTTCGGCCTGACCGAGCGGCGCCAGGAGAACGACCCTGTCGTCGGTGACGTCCAGTCCGGCGCTCTCACGACCACCCGGGACAACGCGAACATGATCACGCTGCCCGACGGCGCGTCCTCGATCACGAACATGTACTTCTGGCAGCCGCTCGCGGCCTCCTTCTACGCCCCGTGCGTGGACGGCGACTACGACACGGGCGTGATCGGCCACGAGTACGGCCACATGATCGAGAACCGGATGATCGGCAAGGGCAACACTCGCAGCGGTCATCACGCAGGTGCCATGGGCGAGAGCTTCGGCGACCTGAACGGGATGGAGTACGTGAACGAGAACGGCTTCGCCCCGGTCAGCGGAGAGAACCGCTACGCCGTCGGCGTCTACGACACCGGCAACAGGCTGCGCGCAATCCGGAACTACGGGATGAACTACCCGATGTCGGGTGGCGTCCCCGAGCCGGGCAAGCAGCTGCTCGTGAACGCGTTGAACTTCAGCGATCTGGGCTACGACGTCACCGGCCCGACCGCGACGTCCTCGCAACAGGTGCATGCAAACGGCGAGATCTGGAGCGCGACGAACTTCCGGATCCGCCAGCTCCTGGTGGACAAGTACAACAACCGCTACCCGTACGACGACAAGGCGTTGCAGACGGAGTGCGCAGACGGGTTCCTGTCTGCGACCAGGTGTCCGGGGAACCGGCGCTGGTTCCAGCTCTACTACGACGCCATGCTCCTGATGCCGCCGAACACGAGCATGCTGCAGGCTCGAGACGCGATCCTCGCAGCGGACCTACTGCGCTTCGGCGGTGCGAACCAGGACGAGATCTGGCTCGGGTTCGCACGGAGCGGGTACGGCATGGGGGCGACCAGCTCGAACAGCGGGCTGGCCGAGACCGACACCGATCCGGTGCCGGACTTCGCGTCCCCGAACGCGGACAACGCGACGGTGAAGTTCGTCGCTCGGGACCACGACGGCACGGCCCTGAAGGCGCGGATCTTCGTCGGACACTACGAGGCGAGGGTCTCGCCGATCGCGGATACCGATCCGGCCACCCCGGCCGCCGGTACCCCGGCCGGCGTGATCAACCTCGACGACACGGCGCAGTTCGCGCCGGGAACGTACGAGCTCCTGGCCCAGGCACCCGGGTACGGGTTCGTCCGCTTCCGGGAGCGCTTCCGCTCCGGTCACGACGAGACGATCCGGATCCGGATGCCGCGGAACCTGGCCTCGTCGGCTTCCGGGGCCGTCGCATCCGGGGACGGCGGAACCACTCAGCCGAACCTGATCGACGACACGGAGCGCACGCAATGGACGGCTCCGGGCGTCGTGACCGCCGGGAACCTGACGGTCGACGGCCTCAAGGTGACGATCGACCTCGCAGGGACCGACCCGGTCAAGGTCAGGTACGTCCAGGTCAGCGCGATGCTGTCGTCCACCCAGAACCGCTTCACGGCCGTCCGGCAGTTCGAGGTCTGGGCGTGCAACGACGACAGGGCGAATTGCTCGACCGACGCGGGATACGCGCGGATCTACACGAGCCCGGCGAACGCCTTCCCAGGCGATCCGCCGCGCCCGGTGGCTCCGCACATGATCCTGCGGAAGTTCAACACCCCTGACACGAAGGCCACCCACCTCAGGTTCGTCGTGAAGACGAGCCAGTGCACGGGCGGACCGGCGTTCCAGGGTGAGCAGGACGCGGATCCGGGGAATCCGACCGACTGCGACTCCGCGGTCCCGGCTGGGAGCACTCGCTCCTTCGTTCGGGCTGCAGAGTTCCAGGCGTTCCACTCCTCTCCGAGCATCCACGACTGAGCCTGACGGCTTTGCGACCGAGCGGGGCCGGCGAGACCGGCCCCGCTCTATGGTCCAGTCATGGCCCAAACGCTCCTGATCGTCAATCCGAGGGCGAGTGCCGTCACCCCCGAACGGGTCGAGACCGTGAAGGCCGAGCTCGAGCGGGCGACCGACCTGGAGCTGGTCTGGACCGAGAGGCGCGGGCATGCGACCGAGCTCGCCCGGGAGAGCGACGCGGAGGCGATCATCGTCTTCTCCGGCGACGGAGGCTTCAACGAGGTTCTGAACGGCGCCCGTTCGGACGTGCCGGTGGGATTCGTCCCCGGCGGCGGCTCGAGCGTGCTGCCGCGGGCGCTCGGCCTCCCGCGTGACCCGGTGGTCGCCTGCGCCAGGCTGGTCGAGTCGATTCGGTCGGGCCGGACCCGGCGCATCTCGATCGGACGCGTGAACGGACGCGGTTTCGGCTTTGCGGCCGCGCTCGGGTTTCCGGCCGAGATCGTCCGCCGCATCGACGAGCTCGGCAGGGAGAACGGCCGTCGGCCGCCCGATCGGGCCTTCGCCCTGACGATCGGCCGTGAGCTGCTCGCCAGGCGCGGCCGGATCGAGCCCATCCTCGAGGTGGACGGCGGGCGCGTGTCCTTCGCCCTGGTCGCGAACGGCAGTCCGTATACCTACTTCACGCGCATCCCGCTCAGGTTCGCCCCGGAGGCCGACTTCGCCGGCGGCCTCGACCTCGTCGCCCCTCTGGACGTGAGAGCGCGCACGATTCCGCGACTGCTGGCCGCAGCCGCGCTCGGACGCCGCGCCGGCGGCGTTCTCTACCGTCACGACGTGGACCGGTTGGTCATCTCGAGCCCGGAGCCCGTCGCGCTGCAGGTGGACGGCGAGGATCTCGGCGACGTCGACCACGCCGTGTTCGAGGCGGCGCGCGGCGCGCTGACGCTTTTGGCATGAGCGACGTCTAAGAGGACGACGTGGCGACGCGAATCCTCACGCCGATCGTCCTGCTCCTGCTCCTCGGGGTCGTCGTGGTCGCGAGCTCCGCCGACCTCGGCGGGGAGTCGCTCGACGCGAGAGAGGCGACCGGCGCGCTCGCGACGCTGCTGTTCGCGCTCGGCGCCGTCTGGGTCGCCGGGCTGCTGGTCGCCTCCCCGCTCGCAACGGGCCTCACCGCGCGGGCGGAAGTCGCCGAGCCGCGGCGCTGGTCGCACACGATCGCGGTGATCCTGATCGTGTTCGCGATCCTCTTCATGCTCAGCGGTGCCGGCCGGCTCGGGAACCGCGGCCCGAACCGCGTGAACCCGGCCGCGCCGACGGGCGAGCAGGTCCCGCAGGGGCGGGGCCCCGGCCGCTACCTACCGACGCCGGCGATCGACTGGGTCGTCGTCCTCGCCGTCTTCGGCGTGGCTTTCGTCGGTTTCGCGGCGGCGGCCCGCATGGTCGTCCGCTCGAACAAGGCCGTCATCCGGGAGGTCGCGGCGCGCGAGGCGCTGGCTGCGATCCTCGACGACACCCTCGACGACCTCAGGGCCGAGCCCGATCCGCGGAAGGCGGTGATCGCCTGCTACTCGAAGATGGAGCGCTCGCTTGCGTCCTACGGGCTTCCGCGTCATCCGTTCGAGGCGCCGGAGGAGTACCTCGGCCGGGTGCTGGACGAGCTCCAGTCGGGGTCGCCGGCGGCGCGGCGCCTGACGCGGCTCTTCGAGCGCGCGAAGTTCAGCGAGCACTCGATCGACACGTCCATGAAGGACGAGGCGATCGATGCGGTCTCCGAGCTCCGCTCGGAGCTGACCGGGGAGCTCGTGGAGGCGAACGCGTGAGGCTCGTCTGGAGCATGGTCATCCTCGCCGTGCTCGGCGCGTTCGCGCTCGTCGCGGCCCTGACCGTCTCTCCCGAGTCGGCCGGCGGCGCGCTCGACGTCTTCTTCCTCTACATCGGCGGCCTGACGCTCCTCGGCCTCGTCGTCTTCACCGGGCGACGCGGCGGCGAGGCGCTCGTGCCCTCCCCGTTCGACGAGGCGCGGCGACCGATGCCGGTGGCGCCGGGGCCGCTGCCGGAGCTCGAGCGGATCACGAGAGCGCTGTCGCTGGGGACGCAGAGCGCGTTCGACTACCACTTCCGGCTCCAGCCGCTGCTG
>DASTHD010000175.1:0-2469 GCA_035605555.1 Gaiellaceae bacterium | reverse complement strand
GGAGATCGTCGACGCAGTCCCGTCGGTGGAGCTGGTCCGGCTCGTCTCCTCAGGGACCGAGGCGGCGATGAGCGCGGTCCGGCTCACGCGCGGATTCACCCGCCGCGACCGGGTGCTGAAGTTCGCCGGCAACTACCACGGCCACGTCGACGCCCTGCTCGCCGAGGCCGGCTCGGGGGTCGCGACGCTCGGAATCCCCTCCTCGGCCGGCGTCCCGACCGACGTCACCGCCCACACGATCGTCGCGCCCTACAACGACCTCGACGCGACGGCAGCCGCGGTCGCGCAGTACGGCGAAGGGCTGGCGTGCGTGATCGTGGAGCCGGTGGCGGGGAACATGGGCGTCGTCCCGCCGGCGCCCGGCTTCCTCGAGGGGCTGCGCGCGCTCTGCGACGCGAGCGGCGCGCTACTCGTGTTCGACGAGGTGATCACCGGGTTCCGCGTCGGTCGCGGCGGCGCGCAGGAGCGGTACGGGGTCCGGCCGGATCTGACGATCCTCGGAAAGATCGTCGGCGGCGGGCTCCCGCTGGCCGCGTTCGGCGGCCGCGCCGACGTGATGCAGGAGCTGGCGCCTCTCGGCCCCGTCTACCAGGCCGGGACGCTGTCCGGGAACCCGCTCGCGACGGCGGCCGGGCTCTCCGTCCTGCGCCGCCTCCGCGACCCGCGGATCTACGACGAGCTCGAACGCCGCGGGGCGAGGCTCGAGGCCGGGCTCAGCCACTACAGCCGCTTCGAGCGCGTCGGGGCGATGGCGACGTTCTATGCGGCCGACACGGATGCCTACGGGGCGCTTTTCCGGCACCTGCTCGACCGGGGCGTCTACGTCGCGCCCTCCCAGTTCGAGGCCATGTTCCTCTCGCTCGCGCACGGCGACGAGGAGATCGACCGTACGATCGAGGCCGTTGCAAGTTACGCGGGCTGAGCTTCACCAGGCGCTCCGGGAGCCCGAGGAGGGCGAGCTCGAGCCTGTCTTCTCCGCCCTCGCCGAGCCGCGCTTCGCACTCGGGCTCGAAACGATCTACGAGGGGTACCTCGTCCATTACGGCTCGCCACGCCTGTACGAGCCGCTAGACGGTGACGCGGCTCTCGTGACCGGCGACTACCTCTACGCTCAGGGCCTCGCGCGAATCGCGGCGCTGGGAGAGGTGCAGGCTGTGTCGGATCTCGCGGAGCTGATCTCGGTCTGCGCCCAGGCCCGCGCCGACGGCCGTCCCGGGGACGGGGCCGCCTGGGCTGCCACCGCCGCGCTGCTCGGCCAGGGGCGCCTCGCCAGGGCTCGCGACGCGTTCGCCGCGACGGGCGAGGCCGGCGCGCTCGACGTGCTGGCGCGCAAGGCGGCGGGAAACCGGCCGATCGACCGGGCGCTTGCCGCGCACGCCCGGCTGACGAGCTAGATAGAGTCGCGGCGCATGGCGACGCTGTATGCAGCCATCCTCTTTGCGCAGGAGGCAGGCGAGCAGGTTCACATCGACGCCGCCAAGGAGGGCAAGAAAGTGGTGACGGCGATGCTCCTCACCGGGCTTGTCTTCATCGGCGTGATCGCGCTCGGCCAGCTCTCGAAGTGGGCGGCCCACCGACGGCATGCCCGTCGCCCGCCGGCGTACTGAGCTCGTCCTCGCGGCCGCCGTCGTGGCCCTCGCGCTCGGCGTCGTCCTCGCGCGCGGCGGCGAGGCGGCATCCGGCGACCCCCAGCTTGCGCTCGTCGGTCGCTTCGAGTCGCCCGTCTACCTGACGGCGCCGGCCGGCGATCGGGCCCGGCTCTTCGTCGTCGAGCAAGGCGGCCGCATCATGATCTCGCGCGGCGGGACGACCCTGTCGACCCCCTTCCTGGACATTCGGAGCCTGGTCGCCTCGGGAGGCGAGCGGGGTCTCCTGTCGCTGGCGTTCCCGCCGGATTACGCCACGAGCCGACTCTTCTACGTCTACTACACGGCCCGGAACGGCGCGATCACGGTCGCCGAGTACAGGACCTCGACCAACGCCGACGTCGCCGATCCGAACACACGGAGGACGGTGCTCTCGATCGCCCACCCGCGGTCGAACCACAACGGGGGGCAGTTGGAGTTCGGCCCCGACGGCTTCCTCTACATCGGCACCGGCGACGGAGGCGGCGGAGGTGACCCCGACCAGAACGGCCAGAACCTCGGGACGCTGCTCGGGAAGATCCTGCGCCTCGACCCCCACGCAGCCGGAGCCGCTGCCTACTCGGTCCCGCCCTCGAATCCCTTCGTGGGCCAGGCCGGCGCGCGCGGGGAGATCTGGTCGTACGGGCTGCGAAACCCGTGGCGGTTCTCCTTCGACCGCCAGACCGGCGACCTCACGATCGGCGACGTCGGGCAAGGCTCGTGGGAGGAGATCGACTTCGTCGCCGCGAGTGCCGGGCGGGGACGAGGCGCGAACTTCGGCTGGAGCTGCTTCGAGGGCCGCCATACCTACACGCCGAACTCGGGCGAGGCTGCCTGCAACCCG
>DASTHD010000164.1:0-5030 GCA_035605555.1 Gaiellaceae bacterium | reverse complement strand
TACATGTTCATCTCCTCGACGATCACGCCCTTCTCGCGCTCGATCTCATCGGGCTCGAACTTCGAGTGCTGGAGCATGTCGACGAGGACGTCGAACGCGTGCTCCCGGTGCTCGGCGGCGCACTTGACGTAGTAGCCGGTGTACTCCTTGCTCGTGAACGCGTTGAACTCGGCGCCGATCCCGTCGAGCTCGTTGCCGATCTGCTGCGCCGTCGGCCGCCGCTCCGTGCCCTTGAAGAACATGTGCTCCGCGAAGTGGGCGATGCCGCTCGTCTCCGGCGTCTCGTAGCGCGAGCCGGCCGCGAGCATGATGAAGCAGGCGACCGACTGGACCTGCGGCATGGGTGCGCCCAACAGACGGACGCCGTTGGACAGGGTCTCTCTCGTGAACACGCTCATCAGACAGGCACTCCCTCCAGCAGCTCGCGCCAGTCGGCGGGCAGCTCGCGCGAGCTGGATGTCTCGTAGTCGTAGGCGACGAGGACGAACCTGCCCTCGGCGGCGAGCCGGCCGTCGGCTCGAACCTCCTCCTCCAGGTCGAAGCTCTTCGTCCCGATCCTCGAGGTCCGCACACCCACTTCGATCGTCTCGCCCATCGCGACCGGCGACCGGAAGTCGACCTCGGCTCGGGCGAGGATCAGCCACTGCAGCGGATGGTGGCCCGCGCCGAGCGCCTCGAGGTACGCGATCCGCGCGGCCTCCATGTAGGTCATGAAGACCGCATTGTTCACGTGCCCCATCGCGTCCAGGTCGCGGAACCGCACCGACTCGCGGTGGACGAAGTCGAAGCCCTCCACCGGCGGGATGGTATAGAGCGCTCGATGTCAGGCTCGATGCCAGGCGAGAAGACGAGGGAGGCGCTCTACGCGCAGCCCGACTGGTTACGGCAGGTGCCGACCGACGAGCGGTTCCCGGAGGCGAAGCTCCTCTTCACCGGCTGCGGAACCTCGTTCCATGCGGCGCAGACGGGGGGCGAGGCAGCACAGGCGCTCGAGCTCGTGCTGCGGCCGGAGCGGGACGCCGATCTGCTCGTCGCCGTCAGCCACGAGGGAGGTACGCCGATGACGCTCGAGGCGGTCCGCGCCTGGCGGGGGCCGACCTGGCTCATCACCGGCAAGAGGGAGAGCCCGATCGCGGCGGAGGCGGACCACGTCGTCGTCGTGACGCCGGCGATCGAGGAGAGCTGGTGCCACACGGCGAGCTACACCTCCACCGTCGCCGGCATCGCCGCGCTGAACGGCGAGGACATCTCCGAGCTGCCGGGGCTCGTGGAGCAGGAGCTCGAGAGGCCGGCCCTCGCGACCGACCACGAGCGGTTCCTCGTCGCCGGCGCCGGCCGGGCCTGGCCGACGGCGCAGGAGGCGGCGCTGAAGCTCCGGGAAGGCGCCTTTGTCGCCGCCGAGTGGCATCACACGGAGCAGCTGCTCCACGGCTACCTCGCCGCCGTCGACGAGACCGTCCGCTGCTTCGTGCTCGAGGGCGAGGGCCGCGCCGCCGAGCGTGCCCGGGAAGCGGTGGCCGCGCTCCGGGAGCTCGGCTGCGACGTCGAGTTCGTCCCGACGCGCCACCCGGTCGTGGACATCGTGCGGTTTCAGCTCCTCACCCTCGCGCTCGCGGATGCGCGAGGGGTGAACCCGGACCGGATCCGCCGCGACGACGAGCGCTGGGAGCGCGCCCGCGCCGCATACGAGTAGGCGGGCGCCCGACCGTCGGGCGCCCGCCCCTCGCTGCTACCGCAGCTAGTCGCGGACGAGGTCCACGCCGTGCGGCCGACCGGGATAGGCGAGCGTGCCGACGAGCGCGTTGCCCCGCCGGTGTTCGATCACGGCGATGCCTGGGCTCGACCCGCCCT
Source organism: Gaiellaceae bacterium (assembly GCA_035605555.1). Classification (GTDB taxonomy): domain Bacteria; phylum Actinomycetota; class Thermoleophilia; order Gaiellales; family Gaiellaceae; genus JACDAN01. The sequence goes on along the minus strand of DASTHD010000164.1, from coordinate 3,179 downwards.
CATACGCCGCGAACGTGTAGCGCCCGTTGCGCGAGCTCCACTGGTGCCCGGCCACCGTCGTCTGTTCGAGAGGGGGACCGATCCTGACGAGCTCGTAGTCGAACGTCCGGGTGTCGACGACCGCAACCTGCGCGGGCATCGTGCGAAGGCCGACCGTGAGCTGCTTGCCGCCGCGGGCCAGACGCAAGGTGTCCGGTAGCCCGAGCTCCAGCACGTCGGTGTAACCCGTGTGGTCCGCGAGGTCGATCACGGCGAGGTGGTTGGCCGTTCGACGGCTGACGTACGCAGTCTTGCCGTCGCGCGTCACGACGAGCTCATGCATTCCCGGCACGTTCAGCCGCCAGAAGATCTCGCCCGTCCGTGGGTCGAGGGCGACGAGCTCGCTCGACGCGTCGCTCGCGACGTAGAGGATCTGGCCGTCGGGTGAGAACACCGCTGCGTGTGCTCGCCCGCTCGTGGCGCCCGGTGTGGGATCGATGTCCCACCGGCCGAGCAAGGTGTCCGAACATGTGTTGACGACGGCCACGGTGTCCGTTCCGTAGAGCCCGAAGGCGACGAGCCCGCCGCCGCGGCTCGCATGGACGTGGTGCGGGCGGGAGCCGGCTGGCAGCTCGATGCGCTTGAGGACGCTCCCCGACTCCGGATCGACGATCGCGATCGCGGGCGGCGTCCCGAACTCCTCCGCCACGTAGAGCTTCCCCCGCGCAAAGGCGAGATCGCCCGGCTGCGAGTTGGCGCTCATCGCGACCGTCCTCACGACCTCGCCGGTCGAGGCGTCGAAGCCCTGGATCGTGTGGGCGCCGCGGTTCGCAGCCCAGATCGTTCCATGGATGTTGGTGAGGCGCTCCTGTTTCGCGGCGCCGGCGAATGAGGCTGTGAGTCCGATCGCGAGTACCCCGGCGAGCACGGCCAGGACCGTCGTCGCGGCGCTCGCGTGCTTGCGCAGCATGATGAACCTCCTGCGGTAGCGCTCTCGGCGGGCGTAATCGAGGGTGGGCCGCCGTCGAGCTTCCTTCTGACGGTACGCCCAGGCCCGAATCAACTCAAATACATCTTTCCTTCATCTTCTATAACTTCAGGTGATGCAACTCGAGGCGAAGTTGCGGGCCTTCGCGGCGATCGCGCGCCGTGGCTCGCTGTCGCGCGCCGCCGAGGAGCTGTACGTGAGCCAGCCGGCGGTGTCGAAGCACCTCGCCTCGCTCGAGCGCGAGCTCGGCAGCCGTCTCGTCACCCGAGGCCGCGAGGGCGCAGTCTTGACGCCCGCGGGTGAGGTTCTCGCCGAGTTCGTCCTGCGCGCGGAGGCGCTCCTCGCCAACGCCCGCCGGGCACTCGCTGCAGGCGAGGAGGCCGAGACCGGCACGCTTTCGATCGCCGCCTCCGGCGTGCCGGGCACGTACGTCCTGCCGGAGTTGCTGGCCCGTTTCGGGGAAGGCCATCCCGGCGTCGACGTGGAGTTCGAGGAGACCACCTCGGCCGGCGCCCTCGAGCTCGTCCGCTCCCACCGCGCGGAGCTGGCCGTCGTCGGCGGCCTCACGGTTCCGCCCGAGCTGGAGACTGATCCGTTGATCGACGACGAGGTGGTGCTCGTCGGCCCGCCGGCGCTGGGAGGTCGGCGACTGCGTCCGAAGGAGCTCGAGGGCCTCACGTGGGTCTCCCGCGAGGAAGGCTCGGCCACGCGCGCCGCCGTCGAGACGGCGCGCTGGGAGCTCGGCCTGCACGCCGTGGACGCACTCGAGCTGCAGTCCTGGGAAGCGGTGAAGCTGGCGGTCGCGCGCGGCACCGGGATCGCCGCGATCAGCCGGCTCGCGCTCGACCTCGAGCTGGAGGCCGGCCGCCTGGTCATCCTGGACGTCCCACGCTGGCGGCTCGTCCGCACGATCTCGGTCGTGAGGACCGGCGGCATCCCGCTGACACCGCCGGCGGAACGCTTTCTCGCCCTGCTCCGCGAGACGTACGCGCCGGACAAGGCTCCGTCGAACTCGAACCTCCCCATGGCGGAGACGCGGCTCGTGGGTAGGGGCCGCGAGCTGGAGGAGCTCCGCAGGCTCGTCCGCGCCGGGCGTCTCGTCACGCTGACGGGCGCCGGGGGTAGCGGTAAGACGCGTCTCGCGATCGAGGTCGCCGCCGGCCTGGTGGACGAGTTCGCGGACGGCGTGTACCTCGTCGACCTCTCCACGCTCCGCGATCCGGCGCTCGTGCCGGCGGCGATCGCGACGACGCTCGCCCTGAAAGACCCGGACGAGCTGGCCGAACGGCTCGGGCCGAGACGGATCCTCCTCGTGCTCGACAACTTCGAGCACCTCGTGGAGGCCGCGCCGGGAGTGCTCGCGCTGACGACCGCCGCCCCGTCGGTCGCTGCCGTCGTGACGAGCAGGGTTCCGCTCCGCGTTCCTGGTGAGCACCGGTACCGCGTCGAGCCGCTCCCGCTGGAAGATGCCGCCACCCTTTTCCTCCAACGCGCGCGCGAGGTGAACCCGCGCTTTGCGGACGGGAAGCCGGTAGGCCGGATCTGTGAACGGCTCGACCGGCTACCGCTCGCTCTCGAGCTCGCCGCCGCCCGCGCGCGCGGAACGACCGCCGCAAGGCTTGCCGACCGGCTCGAGGATCAGCTCCCCGAACTGGGTAGCCGGCGTGACGTGCCCGCGCGCCAGCGCACGCTCACCGCGGCGATCGCGTGGAGTTACGACCTGCTGGACGAGGCACAGCAGGCATTGCTAGCGCGGCTCGCGGTGTTTCGCGGCGGGTGGTCGGCAGATGCAGCCGAGGCGGTCTGCAGCGCCGACCCGTCCGAAATCGTCGCGCTGACAGAGGCGGGGCTCGTGCGCGCGGAGGGCGATCGCTTCTCGATGCTCGAGACCGTGCGGGAGTTCGCCGCCGACCGGCTGGTGGAGAGCGGCGATCTCGAGACGACCCGGCGCCGCCACGCGGAGCACATGCTCGTGGTCGCGCAGCAGGCACGCCAGTTCGCACGCGGACCGGAGGAGAAGCCCACGCTCGATCGGCTGGCGCTCGAGCTCGACAACTTCCGGGCGGCGCTCGCATTCGCGCTCGACGAGTCGGATGCGCGCCTGGGACTGACGCTGGCGGAGGCGCTCGAGCCGTTCTGGATCCGGGGGATGCACCAGCGCGAGGCCGTGCGCTGGCTCGAGCCGCTCCTCGAGCTCGACGGCGACACGGAC
>DASTHD010000161.1:0-10479 GCA_035605555.1 Gaiellaceae bacterium | reverse complement strand
TACGAATCGGGGGACGACTACGTCGTCCAGTTCCTCGGCTACCGCTTCGCCTTCAACGCCGAGGACTTCGAGGAGCGGGTGATCGCCTCGGCCGTGAAGCTCGGCCTGGTCGAGAGCAACGACCTGGACGAGGACGAGGCGGCCGACCTCGTCGAGTTGACTGCGGAGGGCCGGCTCGAGGAAGCGCGCAGCACGCTCGGCCGCTATCTCCTGCGCCACTGGGAGGCTCTGGCCGCCATCGACGGCGAGTCACTCGTCTACTGGCTCCGGAAGCTCGTCTTCCGCGGCGCCTGGCTCGACCAGCGCGTGAAGCTCGGCCTGCTCGACGTCGACTGGGACGAGGACACGGCCGAGTTCGGCTATCGCGACCCGCGCGGCGACCGGGCGCTCCTCGAGCTCGCACCGGTGCCGAGCTGGCACGAGCTTCAGTTCCGCCGCTGAGGCGGAAGCGCGGCGGCGATGTGGCAGATCCGACCTCTCGCCGAGGAGGAGGTCGATTCAGTGGCCGCGGTGCTCGGCCTGGCGCGACTCCGTCAGGGCAACGGCTTCTACCTCGTCGCTTGGGAAGCGGGTCAGCCGCTCGGGCATGCACACCTGGCGCTCACCGACCCGCCGGAGCTCCAAGACGTGCTCGTTCGAGAGCCGCATCGCCGGCGCGGGATCGGGGGCGCTTTGACGGCGGCGGCCGAGCGGGAGGCCGCAGCACGCGGCTTCGGTCGGATCAGAGTGACGATGAGCATCGACAACGCCCCGGCCCAGGCGCTCTACGCCGGCTGCGGCTACGTGGACGTCGGCGTCCCGCCGCAGCGCGTTCGAGGAACGATCATGATCCGGACCGGGCCACTCGAAGTCGACGACACGCTCCTCACCTGGGAGAAGCAGCTCGTCTAGACGAGTCCGCTGCCGAGCGGCAGGTGTGCTCTAGAACAGGCTCCCCGCTCGCGCCGTCTCCGCCGCTGCGCCGAGGTGGGCGCGCCCGCGGGACGTGACGGTGCGGCCGCGGGGTGTCCGCTGGATGAAGCCGAGCTGGAGCAGGTAGGGCTCGTAGACGTCCTCGACCGTGTCGGGCGATTCCCCGAGGGCGACGGCGAGGGTCGAGAGCCCGACGGGCCCACCGTCGAAGCGCTCCACGATCGCGCGCAGCAGCTCGCGGTCCGTCCGCTCGAGGCCGCACTGGTCGACCTCGAGGAGCTCCAGAGCCTCGGCGGCGACGTCCGACGTGACGGTGCCGTTGTGCCGCACCTCTGCGACGTCGCGGACCCGGCGCAGGATGCGGTTCGCGACGCGGGGCGTCCCGCGAGCGCGGCCGGCGATCTCCACTGCCGCGTCGGGCTCGATCTGCACGCCGAGGATCCCCGCCGACCTGCTGACGATCGTGGTCAGCTCATCCGGCTCGTAATAGTCGAGCCGGAAGGTCATCCCGAACCGGTCCCGCAGCGGCGTGGTCAGGAGGCCGGTGCGGGTAGTCGCCCCGACGAGCGTGAACGGCGGCACATCCAGCGTCAGCGTCCGCGCCGCGACGCCCTGCCCGACGACGATGTCGAGCCGGAAGTCCTCGAGGGCGGGATACAGCACCTCCTCGACCGCCGCGCTCAACCGGTGGATCTCGTCCACGAAGAGGAGGTCGCGGTCCTCGAGCGCGGTGAGGATCGCCGCCAGGTCGCCCTTCCGCTCGAGCGCCGGGCCGGCCACGGTCCGGATGCCGACGCCGAGCTCCTCGCGGAGGATGTAGGCGAGGCTGGTCTTGCCGAGGCCGGGCGGCCCGACAAGGAGGACGTGGTCGAGCGCCTCGCCGCGCGAGCGGGTCGCCTCGAGCGCGATCGCGAGCTGCTCCTTGACCCGCGCCTGGCCGACGAAGTCGTCGAGCCGGCGCGGCCGGAGCGAGCGCTCGATCTCGTCGTCCTGCGGCTGGAGCGCCGGGGCGAGGAACTGCTCCGTCATGCCGCTAGGCGGCCCTCAGCGCCTGTCGCACGCGCTCCTCGGGCGCCAGCTCGGGATCGGTGCCGGCCAGGGCGCGTTCGGCCTCGGGGATCGAGTACCCAAGCTCGACAAGCGCGTCGCGGGCGACCAGCTCGTGGGTCCGGCCCTCGCCGGTGATCGACTCGACCGGGCCGAGCTTCTCCTTCAGCTCGAGCATGATGCGCTGCGCGGTCTTCTTCCCGATCCCCGGGATGGCGACGAAGCGGCTCTCGTCCTCGAGCGCGATGGCGCGGCGGAGGTCTGCCGGCGCCGAGTTGGAGACGATCGCGAGCGCCACCTTGGGGCCGACCCCGGAGACGGAGAGGAGCAGCTCGAAGAGCTCTCGCTCGGCCGGATCGGCGAAGCCGTAGAGCTGGAGCGCGTCCTCGCGGACATGCAGGTAGGTGTCGAGCGACACCTCCTCCGCGCCCTGGGCCTTCCGCAGCGCGCTGGTCGTCGTCTGGAGCAGGTAGCCGATCCCGCCCACGTCAAGGATGACGCCGTCGAGTCGCCTCGCGACGACTCTCCCGCGTAGCGATGCGATCATCCCACCGCCTGGAGCAGCGGCGGTGCCATCGCGTGGCAGATCGCGACCGCGAGCGCATCCGCCGCATGGCTCGACGCCGGCGGCGTCTCGAGCCGGAGGATCGCCTGCACCATTCGCTGCACCTGCGCCTTCTCAGCCCGCCCGTAGCCGCACACGGCGCCCTTGACGTGCGCGGGTGCGTACTCCACGCACGCGACCCCGGCGTTGGCGGCCGCGACGAGCACGGCGCCGCGGGCTTGTCCGACCGAGAGTGCGGTGCGGGCGTCGGCGCCGACAAAGGATTCCTCGATGGCGACCGCGTGCGGCGCCCACTGATCGATGAGATCGGCCACTGTGTCGTGGATCGTCTTCAGCCGCAACTCGGGCCGCATGGACGCCTTGGTGTGCCAGGTGCCGAGGTCGACCGCTCTGAGGCGGCCGCCGGAGTGCGAGACGACGCCGTATCCGCATGCTGCCGTGCCTGGGTCGATGCCGAGAACCGTCACGACCCGAGGTTAGGCGCCGAGTCGGACGTTCCTTCCTCCGCGTCGAGCCTCGTCCGTCGATTCCTTCTCGGGCTCTGCAACGCGCTTCGCGTGCTTCTTGTGGGCTGCCTGCTTCGAGACCGCGAGGTGCTCCGCGATCCGCGACCAGGAGAGGCCGCGCCGGATCGCGTTCTCGACGTGGCGGGCCTCGAGCTCCTCGAGCCGTTGCCGCAGCTCGGTGATCGCCGCCAGCCCGCGCTGCGGGTCGTCGAGGCGAGTCGTGTCGGCGGCGAGCTCGACCGCAGTCCTCTTCACGAGCGATATGTACCCGATTTGTGACCGTGAAACCGGACGGAAGCGCGGCTCGTAGGTCCGGACGTGAAGGCACTTGCTGCCTTGACGGCCATGGGGGCCGTCGCTGCGTCCGCCGGGCTGGCATTTGGCCACGGCGGCGGCTCGGCCCGGGCGGCGGTCGAGCCTTGCCAGCCCGGCGACGTGGCCGTCGCGATGGACGACTTCTCATTCGCCCCGACCACGGTCAGCGTCCCGCCCGGTGGGACCGTCTGCTGGACGAACAACGGGGTGATCCCGCACACGGCGACGTCGAGCCAAGCCGGCGGCTTCGACACCGGAACGCTCGGCAACGGCCAGTCGGCCCGGGTGCAGTTCCCCGCCGCCGGAACGTACGACTACCTCTGCACGCTCCATCCCACGCTCATGACCGGGCGGGTGGTCGTCTCGACGAGCCCCCAACCGCCGCCCCCTCCCCTGCCACCGCCCCCTCCCCAGCCCCCGCCTCCACCCGGGCCGCCGCCGCCCCCACCTTCCCCGCCGCCCGCCCGCGGGGCGCTGACGGTGTCCCGATTGAGCGTGCGGGTCGAACGGAAGGCCGGGTCTCGGTGGCTCGTCGCCCGAGCGAGGTTGAGCCGCGCCGCGAGCGCACGGCTCTCGCTGCTCCGCGGCCGGCGGACCTTCGCCCGCGCCGACCGACGCCTGCGGGCGGGCGCGAACGTCGTCCGGCTCCGTTTGCCGCGCCGGCTCGTCCATGGACGCTACGTCTGCGTCCTGCGCGTCGGGTCGATCCGCCGAACAGCCTCCTTACACCTTTGAGCTAGCCTCTCGCGCGTGCGTTGGGCCGCGCTCCTGACCTTTGCGGCCGGGGTCGTTGCAGCACTCTCGGTTGCGCAACTGGCGCCCGGCCAGTCGATCGAACGCGTGCGCGTCGACCGGCCGTCGGCCGGCCTGCCGGCGAACCTGAGCCTCGTGATCGGATCGCCTGACGAGTATTCCCGCCAGTCGGCCCGCGCCACCTCCGGATCGTGGATCGGGCCCGCGTACTGGCTCCCGTCGAACCCGGCGATCCGCAACAACGCGGCGATGGACTGGGAGGTCGGCTACGACGAGCGCGCCATGAGCACCGAGCGTGTCGCGCTTGCGAACCTGACGAAGGATTGGACCGAGGATCAGCGGGCCGGCGTGTCCGTCGATCACATCGTCGGGGGCCGCGTCGTCGGGACGATTCCAGGGTTCTTCGTGCTCCAGGTCGAGCGGCGCTCGTCACCGAGCGAGCTGGTCGTCGCCTTCCCGCTCTCGGAGAAGCTCCATGCGTTCGTCCGCTTCGTGCTCCCGCGACCGGAGACCGACGACTTCTTCGTGAAGGGATCGGTGCTGGCATCGAGCTGGAATCGCGGCCAGGCCCTGCTGGCCATGTCGCGGGTGCGGCTCGAGGGGAACATGCCGCCGTCGGTGGTGACGATCAGGCTGCGGCGGAAGGGCATCGTCGCCGGGTTCGTCGTCGACTTCTACCGCCACGCTGTGGTCGGGATCCCTGTCTCGCTGCAGCGGAAGGTGGGGAGCCGCTGGGTGCGGATCCGCGGCGGGAGGACGACGAGGCTCGGCGGCTTCTCGTTCAGGATCGGCAAGCGCGGCAGCTACCGGGTGACCGCCAATCTCGACGGCCGGTTCACGGCGACGAGCCGGCCGCTACGCGCCCGCCGCTAGCTCAGGTCGCGACGGCCTCGAGCACCCGCTCGGGGATGTCGAAGTTGGCGTAGACGTCCTGGACGTCGTCGTTCTCCTCGAGGGAGTCGATCAACCGGAGCACCTTCTTCGCCGCTCCCTCGTCCTCGAGCTCGACCGTCGTCTTGGGCACCATCGTCGTCTCCGCTGACTGGACGGAGATCCCCGCGCCCTCGATCGCCTCCCGAACGGCCGTCAGGTTCTCAGGCTGCGCGACCACCTCGTAGCTCGAGCCGTCGCGCGAGACGTCGTCCGCGCCGCCTTCCGCAGCGGCAAGTGTCAGCTCGTCCTCGTCCGCCTCACCGTCGACGATCAGCACGCCGCGCCGCTCGAACAGCCACGCCACGGCACCGGACTCGCCGAGGTTGCCGTCGGCCTTCGAGAAGACGTGCCGCACCTCGGCCGCCGTCCTGTTGCGGTTGTCCGTCAGCGCCTCCACCATCACGGCCACGCCGCCGGGGCCGTACCCCTCGTAGACGACGGTTTCGAACGAGGCCGCGTCGGTGTCGGCGCCGGATCCCCTCGCGACCGCCCGCTCGATGTTGTCCTTCGGCATCGAGTAGGACCGAGCCTTCTCGATCGCGTTCTGAAGCGCCAGGTTCCCGGCCGGGTCGGCCCCGCCTTCCCGCGCCGCGACGATGATTGCGCGCGAGAGCTTCGAGAAGAGCTTGCCGCGACGGGCGTCCGCCACGCCCTTCTTGTGCTTGATCGACGACCACTTACTGTGCCCCGACACGCTGCTCCTCTCGAACCAGATCCAGGAAGAGCTCGTGGACGCGCGTGTCGTCGGTGAGCTCCGGGTGGAACGATGCCACGATGAAGCGGCCTTGGCGGAGCAGCACCGGCTCGCCGTCGAGCTCGGCCAGCACCTCGACCTCCGGCCCTACGTCCGCGACGCGGGGCGCGCGGATGAAGACGCCGCGCACGCTGCCGCCTCCTTCGAGCTCGAGGTCCGTCTCGAAGCTCGCGACCTGGCGCCCGTAGGCGTTCCGCCGAACCTCGACGTCGACGAGCCCGAGGTGCTCGCGGTCGAGGAGAATCATCCCGGCGCAGGTGCCGAACACCGGCCGGCCGAACTTCCGCAGCCCCTCCTCGAGCCCGTAGATCCGGATCAGGCGCAAGATCGCCGTCGACTCGCCGCCCGGGATCACCAGGCCGTCGAGATCGTCGAGCTGCTCCGGCTTCCTCACCTCGACCGGTTCCGCGCCGAGCTGCCGCAGCATCGCCGCGTGCTCACGGAAGTCGCCCTGGACTGCGAGGACGCCGATTCTCATCACGTCGAGGCTACCCCGAGCTCGTCGGCCAGCCACGCGTCACGGTCGTCCTCGGCCTGGATCACGAGGGCGTGGTCGGCGTCGTACCACTTGACCTCAGCCCCTTTGGCAGCGTCGTCCAGCTTGTCGTACTCCTCCGGCTTGATCAGGCTGTCGTGCCGGGCGTTCTGGATCAGGATCGGCTCGTCGACCGACCCGATCAGGTTGACGGGGTCGTAGCGGGAGAGGTCCTTCGCGAACCCGTCGACGCTCTCGGGCGGGACGAGCTGCTCCGCGAAGTAGCGGCTCGGCTCCGCAAACGACGTCGCCAGGACGAACGCCTTGATCCGGTCGTCCGCCACCCCGAGGATCGTCCCGAGCATGGCGCCGTAGTCGACGCCGACGAACCCGATTTGGGAGCTGTCCAGCTCCGGCCGCTGCTCGACGACGTCGAGGAGCTTCCGCGCGTCGACCACGTCCTGGAGCATCAGCTTCTCGAACGTCTCGGACGCGTAGACGGGGTCCTGGAGGTCGACGCCGGCCCGGTTGAACCGCGTCATGTTCGAGTCCCACATGATCGAGGCGATCCCGTGCTCCGCGAGCCTCGTCGCCTCCGGCGCGAACTGGCTGCGCGCCGCCCCGTAGGCGTGGGCCCAGAGCACGACGGGCACCTTCCCGGTCCGGTGCGCGGGTAGGACGATGCTGCCGCCGGCCTCGGTCCCGCCCGAGCTCACGAAAGTGAAGTCGCTGAACCTCTGGTCGTGCGAGATCTCCTCGACCTTGACCGGCTTCTTGTCGTAGTCGGCCTTCGACCGCACCGCGTCGACGTCGCCGCCGCTGCCGCAACCGGCGAGCAGCACGGCTACGAGCACCGCGACGAAGCCTGTCCTCACGCGGAAAATCTTACGGATGGCGCTGCAATAGACGTTTCTCCATCGGTCCAGTACCCTCCGCACCTCGAATCGTCCTGAGGGGGTACACGTGAAACGCACGCTTGTGATCGCAGGCCTTGCCGCGCTCGTGTCGACGGCGCTCGTCGCCGTTGCCGTCGCGGCCGAGTCCGGGACCGGAACGGGCACGGTCTTCCTGCCCAACCCGGTCGCCGACCTGCAGAACCAGAATCTGACCGACCAGAAGGACGCCGACTACCCGGCGCTCGCGGACGCATACCACCAGGTCACGCTGACGAACCTCGACGGCAGCGGCTTCCTCCGCGGCGACTACGCAAACGTCCTCAGCGAGACCGGCAACCCGGCCTTTTCGTCCACGAACGAGTTCAACTACCGCCGGAACGACGACCGCTTCGAACAGGTGATGGCGTACTACTGGATCACCGAGGCCCAGAAGTACATCCAGAGCCTCGGCTTCGGGTCGACGCTGCGGCCGATCAACCGGGAGTCGCAGGACGTCCGGATCAACCAGCTGGGAGCCGACAACTCCTTCTCGACGGACAAGAAGGACCAGCTGCGGTTCGGGAAGGGCGGCGTCGACGACGCCGAGGACGCCGAGGTGATCCTGCACGAGCTCGGGCACGCGATCATGGACTCGCAGCAGACGCCGTTCGGCTACGGCTTCTCCGTCGAGGCGCGCTCGATCGGCGAGGGCTTCGCCGACTACTGGGCCGTCACGGTCTCCGACGTGATCTCACCGACCCCGGACCCGGCGTGCGTCGCCGACTGGGACTCGGTCTCGTACACGAGCGACACACCGCACTGCCTGCGGCGGGTCGACACGGACCTCCACTACCCGGAGGACCTCGACGGGCGCGTCCACCACGACGGGATGATCTGGTCGCGCGCCCTCTGGGACATCCGCGGGTCCGTCGGGAGCGTCAAGGCGGACACGCTGATCCTCGAGGGCCACTTCGGCCAGCGCGACCCAACGATGCCGCAGCTCGCACAGAGCACCGTGGCCGCGGCGCAGCGGCTCTACGGGAACGCGACGGCCAGGAGGGTCCGCGACGCGTTCGTGGCGCGCGGGATCCTCGAGTAGGACGTGCCGGGAGGGGGCGCCTGCGGGCGCCTCCTCCTCCCTACCAGCCGCGGGTCTCGAGCAGCTCTTCCGGCGCCATCGACGCCGTCGAGAGCCCCGACATCGCGTCGCCCAGGCCGCGGGAGACCTGCGCGAGGATCGAGGCGTCGTTGTAGTGCGTCGTCGCCTCGACGATCGCCTTCGCCATCCGCGAGGGGTCGGAGGACTTGAAGATCCCGGAGCCGACGAAAACGCCGTCGGCACCCAGCTGCATGCAGAGGGCGGCGTCCGCGGGTGTCGCGATCCCGCCCGCGGTGAACGTGACGACCGGCAGCCGGCCGTGCTCGGCAACCCACTTGACGAGCTCGACCGGCGCCTGGAGCTCCTTCGCCTCGGTGAAGAGCTCGTCGGGATCGGTGTTCTGGAGCCGCCGGATCGCACCGAAGACCTCGCGCATGTGACGGACGGCATTGACGATGTCGCCCGTCCCGGCTTCTCCCTTGGTGCGGATCATCGCGGCGCCCTCGGCGATCCGCCTGAGCGCCTCGCCGAGGTTCCGGCAGCCGCAGACGAACGGGACCGTGAAGCTCCACTTGTCGATGTGGTGGCGCTCGTCGGCGGGCGTCAGCACCTCGCTCTCGTCGATGTAGTCGACCTCGAGCGCCTCAAGGATCTGCGCCTCGACGAAATGCCCGATCCGCGCCTTCGCCATGACCGGGATCGTCACCGCCTCCTGGATCTCGGCAATCTTGTCCGGGTCGGCCATGCGCGCGACGCCGCCCTGGGCGCGGATGTCCGCCGGAACGCGCTCCAGCGCCATCACCGCAACTGCCCCTGCCTCCTCGGCGATTCGCGCCTGGTCGGCGGTGGTCACGTCCATGATCACCCCGCCTTTGAGCATCTCCGCGAGGCCGCTCTTCACGCGCATCGTGCCGAGGTCGGTCATGGCTCAATCCTAGCCAGCGAGGGTGAAGTGATCGGTGCGCCGCCCGCCCGGCCTGACCGCCCAGCCGTCGAGCCGGTTCGCGCGGACGACCAGGTAGAGGAAGCCGTTCTCGACGCGGCCGCGAACGCGCCGCGGGTAGCCCTTGGGGCAGCCTCTGAGCCCGTAGAGCTTGGTCGGGCTCCCGCCACCGTGGACGACGTACCGAACGCCGTGGAGTGGCGCGAACCGCTGGTAGTTGTGGTCGTGACCGCTGAGGACGAGGCGGACGTGGTAGCGCTCGAAGAGCGGCACCCAGCGGGCGACGACCGCAGGGTTCGCGGAGTAGGTGCCGCACGTGAACGCCGGATGGTGGAAGGCGGCGAGCTTCCATTTGGCCCTCGATCCGCGCAGCGCTCGAGCCAGCCAAGCCGTCTGAGCGGCGTCCACGGAGTTGGAATCGAGGAGGTAGAGCTCGACCGGCCCGACGACGCGGCCATAGTAGCGCCGCGGCATTCCGAGCTCGTCGAACTCGTAGCGTCCTCCGTTCACCCGCACGTCGTGGTTGCCGAGGACTCCCGCGACGGAGACGCCCGCGTCTCGCGTCCACCCGAAGCTCCCTTCCCAGTTGGCATGGAACGCTGAAGGGCTCTCCGTGTAGTCGTTGTCCCCGAGTGTCAGGACGAGGTCGGCCGGGTTCCGCGCCTCGAAGCGGCGGATCGCCGCACCGAAGCTGCGCTGCGTCTGGCCGCCGACGCCGAAGTCGCCGAAGGCGATGACCCGGACCGGCGGGGCGGGACCGGCGTTGCTCGCGCCGCTCAGGACCAGGCCGGCGAGGGCCAGGAGGATTAGTTGTCGACCGGCCCGCAAACGGTCTTGACGGGTTTCCCGTCCTTGTCGACGTCCACGAGGCACAGGATGTTCTTCCCCGTCGTGGGCGTGACGGTGCACCGCCAGCCGTTCCTTCGGTTGGCGTCCTTTTCGCAGCGCACGAGCTTCGGTGGGGCTCCGAGATCGACGACTCGACCGCTGCCGCCGGCGGCGAGCTCAGTCTTGAGCGACTGCTCGACGTCCCTCGCCGAGGACGTCGTCTCGTCTTTGTCCGAGCCGCACCCAGCGGTCAGCACCAGAGCGGCGAACAGGGGCAGTGCGAGTGCGCGCATCACGTGACGAGCTTGACAGTTCTTGTGTCAGACGTGTCAAGAGCTCCTGGTTTGAAGCCCGTAAAACCTTGGTAAGCATCGAAGCTTCGTGACGAAACCACGGCTACCTTGGAAGCGACCGATGACGCGAATCGCTGTCAGCCTCGTTGCGCTGCTCGCCGCTGCCGGAGTCGCAGTGGCG
>DASTHD010000128.1:0-4681 GCA_035605555.1 Gaiellaceae bacterium | reverse complement strand
GAGGAGCGTGAGGGCTGGCGCAGCAGGGACGCCTGGGTGGGCAAGCACATCGGGGCGGAGTTGCTCGGCGGGACCATGTACGAGCTCGAGCCGGGGAATCGGCTCTGCCCGTACCACATGCACTACGCGAACGAGGAGTGGCTCCTCGTCCTGCGCGGAGAGCCTACGATCCGCACTCCCGAGGGCGAGCAGACGCTGAGGGAGGGCGACGTCGTCTGCTTTCCCCGGGGCAAGGAGGGTGCCCACCAGCTCAGCAACCGCACCGACTCTCCGATCCGCGTATTCATGTTCTCGACCATGATCGCGCCGGAAATCGTGGAGCAAATCGACAGCGGCAAGATCGGCGCGCGGAGCGCGAAGGGCGAGCAAATCCTGCTGGCTCGGCCTGGGCCGCTGCTCGATTACTGGGACGGCGAGGATTAACAGTCACTACACGGCGAGCGCCAGCTGCTCCGCGATCGCGGGCGGCTCCGGCTCGAGCCTGACGCGCCGCCGGTCCCTGATCCCGTGCTCCTCGACTAGGGCAGCAACCGTGGCGCGGACCGGCTTCGCGTGCTCGGCGCCGAGGTAGGCGCGGCCAGCGTAGAGCGTCTCGTATCGCTCGACCTCCTCGGGCCAGTCGCGCGCGAGCGCCTCCATGAAGTGCTCCCTCGTGCCGGGCCGGAGAAAGAGGAGGTTCGTCCAGACGCCCGTGGCACCGGCTTCCCGCGCGGCCTTGACGACCTCGGCGAGTTGGGACCGTCTATCGGAGATCCCAGGGAGGATCGGGGCCATGCCGACGCCCACCTTGACGCCGGCGTCCACGAGCTCCTTCACAGCCCTGAGCCGCTGGCGCGGCGGCGCCGTCCCCGGTTCGGTCTTGCGCCAGATCCCCTCGTCGAGCGTCGGGATCGAGAACGTGATCCCGACACTGGCGCGCTTCGCCAGCTCCGTCAGGACGTCGACGTCGCGGACGATCATCGGCCCGCGAGTGATCAAGCGCATCGGATTCGAGGCGTGCGCGAACTCCTCCAGGCAGGCGCGCGTCAGGCGGTACTTACCCTCGCACGGCTGGTACGGGTCGGTCGCAGCGCCCACGGCGACGACCGCTGCTTCCCACGACGGCCGAGCCAGCTCGGCCCGGAGCACCTCCGCCACGTTCGTCTTCACGCGGATCGAGCGGCCGTACCGTTCGTCAGAAGGCCTGTCGGCGCGCTGCTCGAAAGCCCGGACGTAACAGAACGTGCAGCGGTGCACGCAGCCCATGTACGGGTTCAGAGACCACTCGAACGCCATGCCTTTCACCCGGTTCAGCGCGCTGCGGCAGGGCTCTTCGCGGTACTCCACCCGCATGGAGACATCATAGAACATGTGTTCGCTCCGACGATGTCCGACCTGTTCCTATAATCCGTGGACTTCCTTGGACGACGACCGACCGCCTAGTACCCACGCCCCGGAGAGCGGGGCGTGACCCTTTTCTTCGAGCTCCTGGCCGTCGTAGCGCTGCTGCTCCTGAACGCCTTCTTCGTGGCGTCGGAGTACGCGCTCGTCACCGCTCGGCGGACGCGCCTGCGCGAGTTGGAAGAGGCCGGCAGCCGCCGCGCACGCGCCGCGCTCGCGATCACCGCGAACCCGCCGCGGTTCATCGCCGCGATGTAGCTCGGCGTGACCGGGACCAGCCTGGCCATCGGTGCCATAGGTGAGCCGGTGCTCGCTCGCGTCTTCGACCCCTTCCTCGCCGGCGTGCTCGCGTTCGGGATTGCGTTCCTCCTGATCACGTACCTCCACGTGGTGGTCGGCGAGCTCGTGCCGAAGGGGTTCGCGCTCGGGCACTCGGAGAGCATCGCGATCGCCGTCTCCGGCCCCGTGCGGATGTTCTTCTTCGTGTTCAAGCCGCTGATCTGGATCCTGCAGCGCTCCTCCGATCTCGCCCTGCGGGCGCTCGGCCTGGAGCCGCCGGGCGCCGAAGACACGGTGTACTCGGAGGCCGAGCTGAAGATGCTCCTCTCGCGCTCTGCCGATCAGGGCGAGCTGCAGGAAGACGAGCAGGAGATGCTCTACAAGGTCTTCGACTTCGCCGACAAGGAGGTCGCCGACGTGATGGTGCCGCGGCCCGAGGTCGTGGCGCTGTCGGTCGACCTGCCGCCGGAAGAGTGTCTCGCCGCCGTGATCGAGTCGCCGTACACCCGGTATCCCGTGTACCGCGACTCGCTCGAGCACATCGTCGGCATCCTCCACGTCCGCGACCTCTTCTCCGCGATCGCGAACGGCGGCCTCCGCCTGATCAAAGTCGAGGAGCTCGTCCGGCCGGCGCCGATGGTCCCGGAGACGAAAGACCTTGCAGCGATGCTGAAGGAGTTCCGCCGAACCAACCAGCACATGGCGATCGTCGTCGACGAGTACGGCGACATGGAAGGGATCGTCACGCTCGAGGACCTGCTCGAGGAGATCGTCGGGGAGATCGAGGACGAGTTCGACCTGCCGGACGAGACGGTCGAGCGGATCGACGACGCGCGGATCCGCGTGCACGGCACGTTCCCGATCGACGACTTCAATGAGCAGTTCGGCAAGGAGATGCCGCACGAGGACTTCCACACGCTCGCCGGCTTCGTCTTCGGCCAGCTCGGCCATGGCCCGCAGGTGGGCGACGAGGTGGTCTGGGACGCCCTCAAGTTCACCGTCGTCGAGGTCGACGGCGCGCGGATCGAGAAGCTCGAGGTCGAGTTCCTCGACGAGGAGCGCGAGGCCGCAGAGCGCGTCGCGGAGTCCGCCTGACCGAGCTGCGCGGCTTCGCCGGGGCGGAAGCGCCCCCGACGTGGCCGGTGCTACCCGGGACACCGCGCCCCGAGCGTCTCGAGCCTGAGCTGGACACCGTGGACGGTGTCGGGCCCACGATCAAGAAGCGCCTCGCGGCGCTCGGGCTCCGGACGATCGGCGACGCCCTTGGCTACGCGCCGCGGAGGTACGAGCCGGCCGCGCCGGAGCTGCCCATCGCGCACCTCTTCGGCGAAGAGGAGGCGGCGATCGCGGGCGAGGTGCTGAGCGTTCGAGTACAGCGCGCTCGGCGGCTGCAGCTCGTGAAGGCGCGGGTCGCCGACGAGTCGGGTGAGATCACCGCTGTCTGGTTCAACCAGGCGTGGCTGAAGGACCGGCTGCAGCCCGGAACTCGCGTGCGCCTGCGCGGCAACCTGAAGGGCCGCGAGTTCACGGTCCGCTCGTACGATGTCAACGGGACCGCCTCGACCGCCGACTTCGCGCCCGTCTACCCCGCGAGCGAAGAGATCTCCGTCAAGAAGCTCCGGGAGGTCGTCGGTCGCACGCTCGAGCGAGCGAGGGATGTGCTCGACCCGCTCCCGGCGGACCTGAAGGCACGGGAACGGCTACCCGGCAAGGGGGACGCCGTGGTTGCGCTCCACCGTCCGAGGTCAGAACAGGAGGGTGAGCGCGCGCGGCGGCGGCTCGCATTCGACGAGCTGTTCACGCTTCAAATCGGCCTTGCGCGTCGACGGGTCGGCCGCGACGACGAGCGTGCGCCTTCGCTGGGAACGCCCGGGGAGCTCGTGGGACGCTACCGCCGGCTGCTCCCCTTCGAGCTGACTCCCAGCCAGGAGACCGCGATCGGGGAGATCGACGCGGATCTCGCCGGGGAGCGGCCGATGGAGCGACTGCTCCAGGGCGACGTCGGCTCCGGGAAGACGGTCGTCGCGCTCTACGCGCTCCTCCGCGCCGTCGAGGCCGGCAGCCGGGGCGCCTTGATGGCGCCGACGGAGACGCTCGCAGAGCAGCACTTCCTGACGGTCGAGCCGATTTGCGCCCAGCTCGGCGTGCCCGTGGCGTTGCTGACCGGCTCGGTCAAGCACGAGGTGGGGACGGCGCAAATCGTGATCGGGACGCATGCCCTGATCCAGGAAGGTGCCGGCCTCGGCGACCTCGGCGTGGCCGTCGTGGACGAGCAGCACCGGTTTGGGGTCGAGCAGCGGGCGGCGCTGACGAGCGGCCGCCGGCCGCACGTGCTCCACATGACGGCGACGCCGATTCCGCGAACCCTCGCGCTGACTGTGTATGGGGACCTGTCCGTGACCGAGATCGCCAAGCCGCCGGCGAACCGGAAGCCGATCGAGACCGCCTGGGTCACGCAAGAGCGGTCGAGCGCCGCCTACCAGCGGCTGCGGAAGCATCTCGACGACGGACGGCAGGCGTACGTGGTCTGCCCCCTGATCGAGGAGTCGGAAACGTCGGTGGCGCGTGCGGCGGAGCGCGAGGCCGAACGGCTTCGCCACGGAGAGCTCCGCGGCTACAAGGTGGGCCTGCTGCACGGGCGGCTCCGACCGGACGAGCGCCGCGAGCTGATGGCGCAGTTCAAGGCCGGCGGGCTCGACGTGCTCGTCGCGACGACGGTGATCGAGGTCGGCGTCGACGTTGCGAACGCGACGATCATGATCGTGCAGGAGGCGGACCGTTTCGGCCTCGCGCAGCTCCATCAGCTCCGCGGCCGGGTGGGCCGCGGAGCGGAGCAGTCGTACTGCCTCCTCATCTCGCGTCCCCGGGAGGAGCTGACCGACGCGGCCCAGGCGCGGCTCGAAGCGCTCGTCCGGACGACCGACGGCTTCGAGCTTGCAGAGGTCGACCTGGAGCTCCGCGGCGAGGGTCAGCTCCTCGGCACCCGCCAGTCGGGGCTGACCGACTTCCGCTTCGCGAAGCT
>DASTHD010000113.1:0-28862 GCA_035605555.1 Gaiellaceae bacterium | reverse complement strand
ACCTCCGCCAGCGCCGTGCCGAGCTGGCCCCCGGCCCCGGTGATCAGGATGAGGTCGCGTCCCGTTCGGACAGGATCGGCGATTGCGTGCTCCAGAGCTCTAGCACCCTCGGGTCGTCCCAAGGGATCTCGTGCTCGTCCGGGTCGGCGGGGTCGTACTCCTCGGTGACGTGGTAACAGAACAGAAGATCCGTTAGTGCCTCGAAACCGTGCGCGTGTCGGCCGGGGATGTAGATGGCGACGGGGTTCTCGTCACCGATGTCCTCTGTGAACGTCTCGCCGGACCCGCGGTCGAGGACGACGACGCGCGCGGTCCCCTGGACGCACACGAAGAGGTCGTCCTGCCCGCGCTCGTGAAAGTGCAGCCCGCGGATCACGCCCTGCCGCGAATAGGAGACGTTCGTCTGGAGCGTCGGCCGCGGGAGGACGCTCTCCCGCCGGAGCTCCATGAACCAGCCCCGCTCGTCCTCGAACCGCCTGAGCGGGAGCCGAACGATCCCCTCGATCACGGCTTGTTCACGCCGTGCCGGCGGACGAAGTCGTTGACGGCGTAGTAGACGTCGATCGACTCGCCGGCGTCACCCCAAAAACCCTCGACCACGTCGTATTGCATCGACCCCCGGTCGATGAACCAGTTGTTCACGTCGGTGATCTCGAGCTCACCGCGGCCCGACGGCTCGAGCCCGTGGATGATCTCGAACACGCTCGGGTCGTAGAAGTAGATGCCGGTCACGGCGAACTCGCTCGGCGGCTCCTCCGGCTTCTCGTGGATCTTCACGACCCGTTCGCCGTCGAGCTCGGGCACGCCGAGGTGCTGCAGGTGCTCCGGGTCCTCCTCGCGTGCCAGGAGGATCCGCGCGCCCTTGCTCTGCGCGGCGAAGTTGTCGACGGCGTGCTTGATCGACCGCTCGAAGACGTTGTCGGCGAGCATCACCACGATCGGCTCGCCGCCGGCAAATCGCTCCGCGAGCCCCAGCGCCTCGGCGATGCCGCCGGCACGCTCCTGGTAGGCGTACGAGAGCCGGTCGATGCCCCACTCGTGGCCGTTGCCGAGCAGGCGGAGGAACTCGCCCGCGTGCGTGCCGCCGGTGACGACCATCAGCTCGGTGACCTCGCAGCCTACGAGCGCCTCGATCGCGTAGGTCACCATCGGCCGGTCGTAGATCGGCAGCAGGTGCTTGTTCGTGATCCGCGTCAGCGGATGGAGCCGCGTGCCGCTGCCCCCGGCGAGGATCACACCCTTCATCGCGGCGGGATGCTACGGGCTAGTGTCCCCGAGGTGAGCGAGAACGAGCGCGACGAGTCGAAGCACGAGTCGTTCGAGGGCGAGGACCTGCTCCTCGGCGGGCCGGCGCCGAGCCGCGATCCCTACACGCCGGAGCCCGGTCCTCGACCCGGGGAGCAGCGTGCGTTCGCGATCATGCGCTGGGCCTGGGTGCCGATCCTCGTCATCGCACTCCTGCTTCTGGTCGCGATCTTCCGCTAGCGCCCGGCCGGGCTCACCGCCGGTGGCGGCGTCTCCTCGAGCGGCGAGGCCTTGACGCGGAAGACCTTCGCCGCGCCCTCCGGCAGCCACCAGTTCCAGCGGCCGAAGAGCGCCATCGCGCTCGGCACGAGCAGCGCACGGATGATCGTGACGTCGATCAGGATCGCAGCAGCGAGGCCGAGGCCGAACTGCTGCAGGCCGACGATCGAGCCGGCGACGAAGCCCATGAAGGCCGCGAACATGATCAGCCCGGCGGCGGTGACGAGGCGGCCGGTCTTCGCCAGCCCCTGGGTGACCGCGAGGCGGTTGTCGCGCGTTGCGTCCCACTCCTCTCGCATTCGGCTGACCAGGAAGACCTCGTAGTCCATCGAGAGCCCAAAGAGCATCGCGAAGAGGAAGACCGGGATCCAACCCTCGATCTGGTCGAACTGGGTCAGCCCCAGGGGCTCCCCGAGGCCGAGCTTGAACGCCGCGACGAGGATCCCGTACGCGGCCGCGATCGAGAGCAGGTTGAGCACGATCGCCTTCAGCGGCAGGAGCAGCGACCGGAACGCGCGCACCAGCAGCACGTAGGTGAGCAGGAGGACGGCCAGGACGAGCCACGGGAAGGCGCCGTAGGTGATGTCGAGGAAGTCGACTCCGAACGGCGGGCCGCCGCCCGCGAGCACCTCCATGCCGGCCGGGAACGCGGCCGCAGGGATGATCTCGTCCCTGAGTCGCCGGACGAACTCCTGCGACTCCGGTTTCCCGTACTCGTGCTTGCCGATCGCCTGGACCCGCAGGTAGCGGCGGGTCGGGTCGATCGACTGCGGACCGGCCGCGATCACGTCGGCGATCTCGCCGTCGCCGCGGAGCAGGCTCGCCAGCCGTTCCTTGGCCGCCTGCACCTCGGGCGTCGCGGCCCCGCCGGCCCGGCCGGTGTCGACGACGATCTCGGACGGCGAGATCGCGCCTTCCCCGATGGCGTTCGTGAGGACGTTGAGGCCGCGGACGGCCTGCAGGTTCTGTGGGACGCCCTCGTTCGAGCCGGGGCCAAGCTGGAGCGTCAGCACGGGCGCCGCGAGGATCAGCAGGACGGCGACGGTGCCGAGCGCGACCGCCAGCGGGCGGCGCATGATCGTGCCCGCAAGCCGGGCCCAGAAGTTGCGCTCCGAGTCCTCGCGCCGCTCGATCACCCGCTTCGGCACGAGCCGGACGCGGTCGAGGCGGTCCTCGAGCCAGTAGAGGAGGACCGGCAGCAGCGTCGTGGCCGCGAGCACGGAGACGAGCGGGATCAGAAGCCCGGCGATGCCGAAGCCGCGCATGAACGGCAGCGGCATGAACAGCATCAGCGCGAGGCCGATCGCGACGGCGGTGCCGCTGAACACGACGGCGCGTCCGGCCGTCTCCATCGTCCGCGCGACGGCGGCCTCCTTCTCGAGCCCGGTCCGCCGCTCCTCGCGGTAGCGGTAGACCATCAGCAGCGAGTAGTCGATCGCGATCCCGAGCCCGATCAACGTGACCATGTTCGTCAGGTACGTGGACAGGGTCATGAAGTTCGCGAAGACCCAGACGCAAGCCAGCGTCACCGGGATCGCGAAGAGCGCGAGCATGAACGGGAGCAGGAAGGACAGCGTCCCGAAGACGAAGACGAGGATCACGAGCGCAATCGGGATTGCGATCAGCACCTCGCCTACGAAGAGGTCGTGGTTCTGGACCGGCTCGAGGTCGCTCTCGATCGCGGACTGGCCCGTGATGTACAGCGTCGCGCCGGGGATCTCGCCGGCCGCCTCGCGCATCGCTTTGGTGTAGCCCTTCGCGTCAGCCGGCTGGAGCTGCGAGACGATCGAAGCGCTGACGACGTCAGGCGAGACCGGGCGGACGACTGCCACCTTCCCGGTGTCGAGCGCGGCTGCGGCGCGCGCCGCAGCGGCTCGCGTCGGCGCGACCAACGCCTGGGCGGTGCCGGGCTTCCCCTTGACCACCACCGTGAACGAGCCCTCGGGTTGCTGGCCGAAGTTCTTTTTCAGGATGTCGCCGGCCCGCTCGCTGTCCGCGCCCGGGAGGACAAAACGGTTCGTCAGCAGGTCGTTCAGCCCGGACGAGGCAATCGCGGCGACGACGAGGAGCACCAGCCAGGCGGCCAGAATGCCCCAGCGAAAGCGAATCATCGTCCGTGCCCAGGTCCCCATCGCGTCTCCCGTCCTCTCCTGCCCGGTTAGTGCGAGCTAAGCTAGTGCGCACTAAGTTATTCCCGGGCAGAGGACATGTCAAGGCTACGATTCACAACCACCATGAGCGGGCGAAAGCACCTCAGAGACGAGATCGACGAGCTGTTCGCGGACCTCTGGCAGGTCTCGCGGCTCTCCGGTCTGCGCCGGGGTTTCCGGCCGCAGGTGGACTCGTTCCGCACCGACGATCCGCCGTCCTACACCGTGCTCGTCGACATCTCCGGCATCGATCCTGAGCAGGTCAAGGTGACGGCCGCCGAGGGCGCCCTCTACATCGCCGGCGAGCGCCCGCGCGAGGTCTGCGAGGGCCGGGTCTACCACCAGATCGAGATCGAGCACGGGCCGTTCGAGCGCATCGTCCGCCTCCCCGAGGACGCCGACTTGACCCAGGCCGAGGCGCGCTACGAGCGCGGCGTCCTGCGCATCGAGGTCCCGGTCGCCGTGAGAGAGGCCGCGCCGCGGCCCGTTCCCATCGAGATCAGGAGGCCGGCGTGACCGACGTCGAGCTCGAGCTGCCCGAGACGCCGGACGTGGACGACGTGGAGATCCCGCGCGCGCTGCCCGTGCTGCCGCTCAAGGAGACGGTCGTCTTCCCGGACTCTGCGACGCCCCTGGCGATCGGCCAGGAGCGGTCGATCCAGCTGATCGACGACGTCGTCGCACGCGACGGCAAGCTCGCGCTCGTTGCGGTCAAGAACCCGGACGTCGAGCAGCCCGGCTGGGACGACCTCTACGACGTCGGCACCGCCGCGATCGTCCACAAGCTGATCAAGGTCCCGGACGGGACGCTCCGCATCCTGGTTCAGGGCATCCAGCGCCTCAGGCTCGACAGCCGTCTGCGCGACGACCCCTACCTCGTCGGCGAGTTCTCGGTCGTCCCCGACGTCGTCAACGAGACGCGGGAGCTCGAGGCGCTCACGCGGAACGTCCAGATGCTCTTCGGCCGCATCGTCGGCCTCGTCCCGTACCTGCCGGCCGAGCTCGAGCTCGCCGCGGCGAACGTGGACGACCCGAGCGCGCTCTCGCACCTCGTCGCCTCGACGCTGAGGCTCAAGACCGACGAGAAGCAACGCCTGCTCGAGGAGCCGGATGTCGAGAAGCGGCTGCGCGAGCTCTCGGCGATCCTGAGCCGCGAGCTCGAGGTGTTCGAGCTCGGCACGAAGATCCAGTCGCAGGTCCAGTCGGAGCTCGAGAAGGGCCAGCGCGAGTATTTCCTGCGCCAGCAGCTGAAGGCGATCCAGGAAGAGCTCGGCGAGGGCGACCCCGAGCAGGCCGAGATCGAGGAGCTCCGCGAGCGGGTGGAGGAGGCCGACCTTCCGGAGGAGGTCCGGAAGGCGGTCGACCGGGAGCTCGGCCGGCTCGAGCGGCTCCCGTCGGCCTCCGCCGAGTACGGCGTGATCCGTACCTATCTCGAGTGGATCCTGTCGCTGCCCTGGTCGAAGACGACCGAGGACAACCTCGACCTCGAGCGGGCGCGCGAGATCCTCGACGAGGACCACTACGACCTCGACAAGGTCAAGGACCGGATTATCGAGTCGCTCGCCGTCGCCAAGCTCAAGAACGACGTCTCGGGCTCGATCCTCTGCTTCGTCGGGCCGCCGGGCGTCGGGAAGACCTCTCTCGGCCATTCGATCGCCCGCACGCTCGGTCGCGAGTTCGTCCGCATCTCCGTCGGCGGCGTCCGCGACGAGTCGGAGATCCGCGGGCACCGGCGCACCTACATCGGCGCGATGCCGGGCTCGATCATCCGCGCGCTCCGCGACGCGGAGTCGAAGAACCCCGTCTTCCTGATCGACGAGATCGACAAGATGGGCTCCGACTTCCGCGGCGACCCCGCGAGCGCGATGCTCGAGGTGCTCGACCCGGAGCAGCACTCGACCTTCCGCGACCACTACCTCGACCTGCCGTTCGACCTCTCGAAGGTGCTGTTCATCGCGACGGCGAACCAGCTCGAGACGATCCCGGCGCCGCTCCTCGACCGGATGGACGTGATTCAGCTCTCCGGCTACACCGAGGACGAGAAGCTCGGGATCGCGCGCAAGTACCTCGTCCCGAAGCAGCTCGAGGCGCACGGCCTCGACCCCGAGCGGGTGACGCTGAGCGAGGGCGCGCTCCGCACGGTGATCCGCGAGTACACGCGCGAGGCGGGCGTGCGCGGCCTGGAGCGCCAGATCGCCGCGCTCGGCCGCAAGGCCGCCCGCCGCGTGGCCGAGGGCAAGGCGAAGGGTGCGACGCGGATCGACGAGAAGCGTGTGCGGAGCTGGCTCGGGCCACGGCGTTTCTCCGGCGAGACGCGGAAGCGGACGTCCGACGCGGGCGTCGCCACCGGCCTCGCCGTGACGGCGACGGGTGGCGACGTCCTCTTCATCGAGGCGAGCGCCTACCCAGGCGAGGGACGGCTGCGCGTCACCGGCCAGCTCGGCGAGGTGATGCAGGAGTCCGCGCAGGCGGCGCTGTCGTGGGTTCGCTCGCACGCAGAGGTCGTCGGCCTCGACCCGCAGTGGTTCGCCGAGCACGACATCCACGTCCACGTCCCGGCCGGCGCCGTCCCGAAGGACGGCCCCTCCGCGGGGATCACGATGGTGACGGCGATCGTCTCCCTGGTCAGCGGCCGCCCGGTCTCGGAGCAGGTCGCGATGACCGGCGAGGTCACGCTCACCGGCCAGGTGCTCCCGATCGGCGGCGTGCGGGACAAGGTGCTCGCGGCGCAGCGCGCCGGAGTCAGCACGGTGATCTTGCCGAAGGAGAACGAGGCGGATCTCGAGGACATCCCGGCAGAGACGCGCAAGGAGCTCGAGTTCGTCCTGGCCGACCACGTCGACGAAGTGCTCGCCACCGCGCTCGACGGCGCGCTATCCGTGAGCCAGGCCCGCGACGTGGGATCGCCTGAGCGTAAGGCTGCAGCGCCGGCACAGCGTTTGTAGGCTTCTTCGCCCGGGTATCACGGGCAATCGAGAAAACCAACGAAAGGACGGCCGAGATGGCCAAGGCGAAAGACAGGCTTTCGGACGCCAAGCCGTACGTGACGCGTGCGCTGCAGGACGAAGAGGTCCGCGAGAACGTGAAGAGCGCGATCATGGCAGCGCGCGAGATCTACGACGAGTTGATCGGCGCGCGGAAGCCGAGTGCGGTCGCAGCGCGAGTCGCCACCGACGAGCAGATCCAGGAGAGCCTCCGCTCGGCAATCGACGACCTGAAGAAGGCCGCGAGCCGCGTACAGGGCAAGAAGGAGCACACGGGGCGCAACGCGACGCTGCTCCTCACCGGCATCGTCCTCGGCGTCCTCTTCAACCCCCTCACCGGTCCGTCGACGCGCAGCTGGCTGATGGACAGGGTCCTCGGTGAGAGCGAGGACGAGCCCGCCTCGGGCTCCGCGGGCGGGAACGGCTCGACCGGCACCTAAGGAATCGCCAGCTAGGGGCGGCCCGAGCCGCCACGAGCGAGGGCGCGCAGGCCCTCGCGTCCGGCTGCGACGATGCCCGAAAGGGAGCCGTCCCCGGGCGATCCCGTCGTCGCGCGCATGGCGCGCCGGAGCGAACCGGGGTCGAGCCCGGTGCCGTTCGAGATGTCGCGGGCCTGGAGCAGGATCGCGCCCGGCTTCGGCGCCCGGCTCGAGTCGGAGATCGGCGGCGCCCAGCCTGCGACCGAGGTCAGCGGCAGGTCCGTGAGCCGCTTCCACGCCTCCAGGTACGGGTACGGCGCGACTGCGCCGTCGTAGCCTTCGTACAGGAGCGACACCGGGTGGATCTCGAAGTGGAGGTGGTACGGCGTGCCTTCGGCGTCGCCCGTGTTCCCCATGAAGCCGAGCACGTCGCCGGCCCGGACCTGCGCGCCGTTCACGGCGAGCGGCGAGAACGCCGAGAGGTGGGCGTAGTAGAACTCGTTGCCGGCCGTGTCCTGGAGCCAGAGCCGCAGCCCGCCCACGTCGTTCCAGCCGACCGAATAGACGATGCCGTTCGCGACGGCGAGGAGCGGCGAACCGAGAGCGCCGAAGATGTCCTCGCCGTGATGCCAGCCCGTGTCCGCGCGGGGGGCGCCGAAGGTGTTGCCATATGAGGCGGCCCCGTAGACGGGGAAGACGTATCCGCCTGCGGTCAGCTTCGGGAAGACGTTGAACGGGATCTTCCGGACCGGCGGGAGTCCCGGCGCCTGCTGCGCCTTCTTCTCCTTCGCACGCTCGCGGTGCGGTTTGACCTGATCGTCTTCGGTCGTCGACTGCCTCGGCGCGGGTGCCCGCGCAGGCAGCAACGCCTCGGCGGACACGTCGGTGTAGCCGACCACGATGTCCGTCCCCGCCGGCGCTCCCAGGTGATCAGCGCTCAGATGCACGACGAGCCCCGTGACCCTCGCCTGCACCCCGTCGGTCCCCCTGCCGCCGAAGGACGAGCTCGACGCCTGCAGCACCGACACCGATCCCCACGAGCCGTAGGCCGCGGAGCTTCCCGGCGCTGTTGAGACCGCCTGTCCGAGCACGACGAGATTGCTCACCGCGGACTCGTTCAGTTGCGCCCGCCGCGGACCACCGCCCGCCTTGACCGACGTTTTGGCCACCACCGAGCCGACGGTGATCTCGCCGCCGAACAGCGAGAGCCCGTTGGCCTGGGCGATCGCGCCTGCGCTCGTGGTCTGTCCCGGCCGGCCGGCCTTGCCCGTGACGGTGGACGAGACGCTCGCGGCGCGGGCGATCGAGCCGTCACCCGGGTACGAGAAGGAGCCGCTGGCGCTGGCGTCAGGCGGGCCCGACACCGAGCCGGCCGACGAGCCGCCGCGGCCCGGGACCGAGACTTGGATCGCGAACGCTTCGGCCGAGGGGGTGCCGACGGCCTGTTGTGCGGGCGCGCTCGAAGACGCCGCGGCGGTGCCGAGGGCGACGAGCGCGAGCAGCGCGCAGATGACGGGACGCCGAGAGCCCACCCCTCCCGCAATTATCGGCGCGACAGCTGCGATTCGTCCACTTTCTGTGCTCACGAGCGTCCGCCTGCCGTGCCGTGAAAGTGAGAATCACTATCATCTGCCCGAATGGCCCGCTCGCGCCGAGCACCTGCCGACCGCGACGACTACCGCGGGCTCCGCCTCCCGCAACGCACGCGACTCACGCCGCAGCGACGCGCGGTTCTCGACCTGATCGCCGACCGCGAGGGCAGCTTCACGGCGATCGACCTCTTCCAGGAGGCTCGCCGCCGCCGGCCGAAACTCGGCCTTGCCACGGTCTATCGCACGGTCGACATGCTCCGCCGCACCGGCTCGGTGCGGCCTCTCGTCGGCGACGCTCGGCCCGCGTACGTCCGCTGCGAGCCGGGACACCACCATCACCTGGTCTGCCTGAGCTGCGGCGCCGTCGAGGAGACCGACCTCTGCGGCGCTCCCTCCCCCGCCGAGCTTCGGCGGCGGTACGGCTTCCGGGCCGAGGGCCACGAGCTCGACATCTACGGCACGTGCAACCGCTGTTCCTGACCTGGATCGCGGTCCCTCTCGCCGGGTTGACCGTGATCTCGACGCTGTGCGGCGGACTGTTCGCCCTTCGGCTCCAGCGCGGTCTCCAGACCGCGATCGCGCTCTCCGGTGGCGTCGTCGTCGCGGTGGCGATCTTCGACCTGCTGCCCGAGGCGACGGCCGCGGTCGACGACCCCAACCGTGTCTCGGCGCTGGTCGGCGCCGGCTTTCTTGCCTTCTTCGTCGCCCACCGGTTCCTCGTCCTCCACCACCGGGACCAGCCAGACGAGGCGAGGGCGCACGCCCCGGTCGGAGCGCTGAGCGCCTCCGCCCTCGCCGTCCACAGCTTCACGGACGGGCTCGGGATCGGCCTCGCCTTCGGGCTTGACACGGCGACGGGCATCTTCGTCCTCCTCGCAGTGATCTCCCATGACTTCGCCGACGGGATCAATGCCGTGACGTTCATCCTCCGCCAGGGCGGAAGCCGCGCCGTCGCGCTTCGCTGGCTCGGCCTCGTCGCGGTGGCGCCGCTCTTCGGCGCCGCGGTCGGATCCGCGCTCGACGTCTCCGAGCAGACGCTCGGGTACGCGCTCGCCGTTTACGCCGGGATCTTCATCTACATCGGCGCGACCGACCTGCTCCCCGAGGCGCACCACCATCCGTCGCTCCGCCGGATGGCCGTGACGATCGGAGGGTTCCTTGCGATCTTCGTCGTCGCCCGCTTCGCGGGCGAGGCGTAGCGACTAGGCCTCGAGGCGGCGCTTCGCGAACTCGCGAAAGCGGCGCCGCGTCTCCTCGTCCGGGCCGAGATCCTCGCTCGCGGAGTAGGCCGGATCGGCCGCGATCTCCTCGGCGACGTCGTGCACCTCCCGGGCCACCGCCTCGCGGGTATCCGGATCGGCGAGCAGCTGCTCCACCCACGTCTCTGAACCATCGTATGGCTCGAGATCCTCGTCCACGAGCAGCTCCCCGAGCAGTAGCCCGACGCGGATGTAGGCGAAGGTCTTGAACGCCAGCAGGCGGTGGGGCGAGGAGAGGAGCTCGTCGATTCCCGGGTCCTCCTCCTGGACCTGCGCGACGATGCTGCCGATCGGCTCGTCGACGAGCGGGATCCAGAGGTCTTCCGGACGCGACATCGGCTGAGTGTAAATCCCCCGGGCCGACGGTCATATCCTTGGGCCCGTGAGCGCGCCGGTCCTGCTCGTGAGGTTCCGTAGCGACCCCGGGCAGTCCGCGGTGCTCCTCGACATCGACGGCACGCTCGCGCCGATCGTCGAGCGACCAGAGACCGCCGAGGTGCCGCCGGCGACCCGCGCCGAGGTCGAGCGGCTCGCCGGCCGGTACGCCCTCGTCGCGTGCATCAGCGGCCGCCCCTCCGCCGAGGCGCGCCGGCTCGTTGGCCTCGACGACCTCGAGTACGTCGGCGTCCACGGCCTCGAGGACGACCCCGACGCCCGCAGGTTCGCGCCGAAGCTCGAGCGCTTCCTTGCCGAGGCCGCCTGGCCGTGGAACGTCGAGAACAAGGGCGGAGTCACTCTGGCGTTCCACTACCGGCAGGCGGAAGACGAAGAGGACGCGCTCCGACGGGTCGAGGAGCTCGCGAAAGCGGCGGAGGAAGCCGGGCTGACCGTCCATCGCGGGCGCAAGGTGGTGGAGGTCCGCCCGCCGGTGGCGATCGACAAGGGCATCGCGGTGCGCCGGCTGCTCGCGGGGCGGCCGATCTCGCGCGCGCTCTACGCGGGCGACGACACCACCGATCTCGACGCGTTCCGCGGACTCGACGAGTCAGGCCTGGACACCGTCGTGAAGGTCGGGGTCGGGTCGCCGGAAATGAACCCCCGGATGCTGAACGCCGCCGACTTCGTCGTCGACGGCCCGCCGGGCCTGCTCGAGTTCCTGCGCCAGCTGTAGGAGAGGCCGGCGTGACGCCGGCCTCTCCAGCTGTGGCTCCTAGGCGGCCTCGAGAATGACCTCGGGCGCCTCTTCCTCGGGCACCTCGAGGTCGCGGCGGCGCACCAGGATCAGTCCGACCAGGATCCCGGCGGCCGCGACGACGGCGCCCCAGACGAAGGCGGTCTGGAACCCGTCCGTGAGCGCGTTCGGGACGGCGGTGCCGTTGGCGACGGCGTCGTCCGTGGTGGAGGTCGCGACCGCGGATAGAGCGGCGATCCCGAGAGCGCCGCCGATCTGCTGCGACGTGTTGAACAGCCCGGAGGCGAGCCCCGCCTCGTTCGCCTCGACGCCGGCCAGAGCCGCGATCGAGATCGGCACGAACGAGAACCCGAGACCGGCCGCGATCAACAGGAAGCCCGGCAGCAGGTCGGAGACGTACGAGCCGCCGACCGAGACCTGCGTGAAGAAGAGCAGGCCGGCCGTCAGGAACGTCATCCCGGCCACGATCACCGGCTTCACGCCCAGTCGAGTCACGAGCTGGGCCGCGACAGTCGACCAGATGATCGCCGTACCGGCTACCGCGAGGTACGCGACGCCCGTCTTGAGCGGCGAGTACCCAAGCACGTCCTGCATGTACAGCGTGAGCATCAGGAACATCGAGAACGTCACCGTGCCGAGGATCAGGCCGGCGATGTTCGCGGCCGCCACCGTCCGCACCCGGAAGATCGAGAACGGCATCAGCGGCTCGGAAGCCCGCAGCTCCCAGACGACGAACGCGGCCAACAGCACGGCTGCGCCGGCGAAGAGCCCGATCGTCTTCCCAGAGGTCCAGCCGTTGTTGTTCGCCTGGGTGATCGTGTAGACGAGTGTCACGAGCCCACCCGTCACCAGCAGTGCGCCGAGAGCGTCGAACGTCTTGGCCGCGGTGTCACGGCTCTCGCGCAGGAGCACCGGAGCGAGCGCCATCGCGCCCAACCCGACCGGGACATTGATGTAGAAGACCCACTCCCAGCTGAGCAGGTCGGTGAGGATGCCGCCGAGGAGCACGCCAGCGACGGCGCCGAACGCGCCGACGGCGCCCCAGACACCGAGTGCGATGTTGCGTTCCTTCCCCTCGGCGAAGGTCGTCATCAGGATCGACAGTGCAGCTGGGGTGATGACCGCAGCGCCGAGGCCCTGGAAGCCACGGGCGACGATGAGCGCCGTGTCGCTCCAGGCAAGCCCGGAGGCGAGCGAGGCGACGCTGAAGAGGGCGAGGCCGGCGATGAAGAGCCGGCGGCGCCCGAGGAGGTCGGCGGCGCGGCCTCCGAGGAGCAGAAAGCCCCCGAAGATGAGGGCGTAGGCGCTGATCACCCACTGCAGGTTCTCCTGGGAGAACCCGAGATCGGCCTGGATCGAGGGGAGCGCGACGTTCACGATCGCGATGTCCAGGACGACCATGAACTGCACCGTGGCCAGCAGCGCCAGGGCCAGCCACTTGCGTTGGGTCGTTGCGACCATTACGTGGTCCTTTCCGTTGCGGTCTTTCTCTTGCGACGAATGGAGGGCTTGAGAATCGACAGTCACCGCTTTCGAACCTACAGCCTTTACTTGCTTTTCGCAAGTGATTCCTTTCCTAACGCAAGTGGCCGCGATATACTTCCCCGTATGCCCAAGGACTACGGCCAGTTCTGTCCCGTCGCCCACGCGCTCGAGCTCGTCGGCGAACGCTGGTCGCTCCTGATCATCCGCGAGCTCATCAACGGGCCGAAGCGCTACACCGATCTCGCGGCCGCCCTGCCGGGCATCGGGACGAACATCCTCGCCGCGCGCCTCCGCGACCTCGAGGGGGCGGACGTCGTGCACAAGCGCCAGCTCCCGCCGCCGGCCGCCGCGAAGGTCTACGAACTGACGCCGTACGGGGAGGGGCTGAGGGAGCCGCTCTACGCGCTGGCCCGGTGGGGCGCGAGATCGCTCTCGCCCCCGCGGGAGGACCAGGTGTTCGCCCGCGGATGGCTGGTCAACGCGGTGCGTGCGAGCTGTACGGGCGGCTGCGTGCCGGACACCGTCTTCGCGCTTCGCGTCGACGATGAGGCCGTCACGGCCCGGTTCGAGGACGACGAGCTGGTTGTCGAGCCGGGGACGGCGGACGACGCGGACGTCGTGGTCGAGACCGACCCCTCCACGCTCTTCTGCATCGCCTCCGGCCAGACTCCGATCGCGGACGCGATCAAGGAGCAGGCCGTGAAGATAACCGGCAACCGCAAGGACGCCGAGCGCTTCCTGTCGCTGTTCAGCTTCGACGAGCCGAAGTCACGCGCGGTCGAGCACGTCTGACAGCCGCTCGACGTGCTCGCCTGTCCAGCGTTCGCCCTCCGAGGTGAGCCGCTCGCCCGGGGCGCGGAGCTGGAGCACGGCCATGCCGGCGCGCTCGGCGCCCGGCAGCTCGTCGTTCGCGCCGTCGCCGACGAAGAGGCAGTCGCCGACCTCCACACCGAGCTCGTCCGCGCACAGCTCGTAGATCCGAGGGTCGGGCTTGCTGAACCCGACGGAACACGAGAAGACGGTCGAGTCGAAGAGGCCCTCGAACGGGGTCGAGTCCCAGATGTCCGGCACGTCCTGGGAGCAGGCGCTGATCATCCCAAGCCGGTGACCGCGGCGTCTGAGCTCCTCGAGCGTGGGGACGGCGTCGGGTCTCGGCACCATCGACTCTGAGGTCCAGGTTCGCCGCAGAGTCAGGACGGGCCCGAGGTCGCCGCTCAACCCGAGCTCGCCGGCGACCAAGCGAAGATGCGGCTCGATCGGCCCTGTCTCCCGCTCCAGGCGGCGGCGGTTCCAGACCTCGTCGAAGGCCTCGTGGTCGGCGCCCCAGGTCGTCGCCAGCTCCCGGTACATCCGCTGCGCCGACTCCACGGGGAAGGGCACGAGCGTCTGCCAGAGGTCGAAGATGACCCCGCGATACCTCAGTTCGCCTCCCGTCGCAGCACGTCCCACGCCAGCCGTATGTCGTCGTCGGTCGTTCGCGCGTTCCCGATCGCCAAGCGGAGAACGTAGCGGCCGCCGAGCCGCGTGTGCGACAGAAAGACCTCGCCGGACGAGTTCACCCGCTCGAGGAGCGCCTCGTTCTCCTCGTCCGTCCCGTCACGCCGGAAGCAGACGAGGGAGAAGTGCCGTGGAGCGCACACCTCCCATCCCGGCTCGGCCTCGACCCACCGCTCGAACTCCGCCGCGAGCCGGACGTGCTCACGCAGGATCGACTGGAGGCCCTGACGGCCGTAGCAGCGAAGGACGGCCCAGAGCTTGAGCGCACGGAACCGGCGTCCGAGCGGCACCGAGACCTCGCTCAGGCTGACCACCTCGTCCGGCGAGCGAAGGTACTCGGGAACGAGGCTGTAGGCGTTCCGGAAGTCCCCGAGCCGGGTCGTCCAGAGCACCGAGCAGTCCATCGGCGTGAGTAGCCACTTGTGCGGGTTCACGACGATCGAGTCGGCCCGCTCCCAGCCGGCGAAGAGCGGCCGGAGCTCCTCGCACATCGCCGCCGGGCCGGCATAGGCGGCGTCGACGTGGAGCCAGGTGCCGCTCGCGTCGCAGGCTTCGGCGATCGCGGGAACAGGATCGATCGAGGCACCCGAGGTCGTTCCGATGGTGGCCACGACTGCACAAGCGTCCTCCAGTTCGAGCAGCTCGGGTCGAAGCCGGTAGTCGTCGTCCACGGGGACAGTCCGCGCCTCCAGCTCGAGGATCCGCGCCGCCTTCGCGACGGACGAGTGAGACTGCTCGGAGCTCACGACGACGCGACGCCCCGGGGCCGCGGCGCGGGCGGCGCCGAGCGCGGCGAGCGTCGCGGTGGACGCGCTGTCCTCGATGTGGCCGGCGAATTCGTCGGGCAGGCCGAGCAGCTGACGTAGCCAGTCGCACGAGAGCTCCTCGAGCTCCTGGAGCACCGGAGAGGTGCGCCAGAGGATGCCGACCTGGTTCAGCGTGGCTGCGAGGAGCTCCGCCAGGATCCCGGGGTCCGACCCCGTGTTCGCGAAGTAGGCGAAATAGCGCGGGCTCTGCCAATGAGTGGCGCCGTCGAGAAGCTTCTCCTCGAGATCGGCGAGGAGCGCGGCGAATGACTCGCCCTGCTCGGGCGGCGTGGCGGGCAAGCGTGACCTAATCTCGCCCGGCTCGACCTGAGCCAGCACCGGCAACTCGCCGACGCGGTCGAGGTAGCGCGCCGCCCACTCGAGGGCGGCGGGCCCGTCGTCGCGAAGGCTCACGTCTTCTTCAGCCGTTCGATCTGCTTCCAGGTCCGCGTGTTGAGGATCTGGTCCTTCGTCAGCCAGGCGCGGCGCGCCAGGGCGATCCCGAGCTCGACGAAGTCGAGCGCGCCGAGCTCGTGGCTGTCGGTCGAGACCACCAGCATGAGACCCGCCTCGCCGGCGAGCCGCGCGTGCGTGTCGCGTAGATCAAGCCGGTCCGGCTGCGAGTTGATCTCGACGAACGTCTTCGTCTCGAGCCCCTTCGCGATCACGCGGTCGAGATCGAGCTCGACGCCCTGACGGCGGTTCAGCTTCCGCGCGGTCGGGTGGCCGATGCAGTCCACGTGGGGATGCTCCATCGCTGAGAGCACCCGCTCCGTCGGGCTCTTGTCGAACGCCGAGTGGAGCGAGGCCATCACCCAGTCGCAGTTGACGAGGTCCTCGTCGGGGAAGTCGAGCGAGCCGTCGACGCGGATGCTGACCTCGATCCCGCGCAGGATCCGGAACGGCGCCAGGCGCTCGTTCAGTGCCTCGACCTCTTCGAACTGCGCGTCGAACCGCCCGTCGCGCAGGTAGTGCGCGTGGTCGGTGATCGCGACATAGGCATACCCGCGCGCCTTCGCCGCCTCGGCCATCTCCTCCAGCGTGTTCTTGCCGTCGTTCGACCACGTGGAGTGCATGTGCAGGTCGCCTTTGAGGTCGCCGGTCTCGACCAGCGTCGGCAGCTCTCTGTTCGCCGCCGCCTTCAGCTCGCCGCGGCCCTCTCTCAGCTCGGGCGGGATCCACTGGTAGCCGAGCCGCTCGTAGAGCTCCTCCTCCGTCCGCGACGTCCAGACCTCGCCGGACTCGACGTCCTTGACGCCGTACTCGGAGATCGAGAGCCCGCGGCGCACCGCGTCCTCCCGGAGCGCGACGTTGTGGGCCTTCGAGCCGGTGAAGTGCTGCAGCAGGTTGCCGTAGGCGTCCGGCGGCACGACCCGCAAGTCGAACCGCAGGCCGTCATGTGAGACCACGGTCGCCTTGGTCTTTCCCTTCGCCTCGACCTCCGCCACCCAGCGCAGCTTCGTGAAGTACTCGGTGAGGGCGGAGGGGTCGCTCGCCGTGGCGATGATGTCGAGGTCTTTCACCGTCTCGGTCCGGCGGCGCACCGAGCCGGCCTCGGAGACCTCGTTCGCCGCTTCGTGCTCGCGCAGCACCTCGACCACCGCGAGCACCGCCGGGAGCGCGACGGCCAGCAATGTCCGCTGCTCCACGGGCTTCTCGTCCAGCGCCTTCAGGATCCGCTCCTCCGTCTTGGCGCCGAGCCCCGGCAGCGTCCGTAGCTGCTCGGCTTCCGCGGCCTTGCGCAGGTCGTCGACGGTCTCGATCCCGAGGTCCTGCCAGA
Source organism: Gaiellaceae bacterium (assembly GCA_035605555.1). Classification (GTDB taxonomy): domain Bacteria; phylum Actinomycetota; class Thermoleophilia; order Gaiellales; family Gaiellaceae; genus JACDAN01. Next base: position 12,234 of record DASTHD010000113.1, on the reverse strand, counting down.
TGCGCCGTGCCGTCTTCGGCCCGAGCGCCGGGATGCGGAGGAAGTCGGCGACGCCTGCGGGAATGCTCGCCTTCCGCTTCGTGAGCGCCTCGATCTCGCCCTTGTCGACGATCTGGACGATCTTCGACTGGATCGTCTGCCCGATCCCCGGCAGGTCCTTCGCCTTCCCCTCCTTCGCCAGCTGGGCGATCGGGCTCCCCGACGTGCGGATCGTGTCCGCCGCCCTGCGGTAGGCCAACACCCGGAACTGCTGCTCGCCCTCGAGCTCGAGCAGGTCGGCCAGGAGGTCGAACTGTTCGGCCACCTGCGCGTTCCGGGGCAGCGTCGTCGCCATCCCGACGATCATAGGAGCGCGTGATCTGCGTCTGCCTGCCCACGTTCAACGAGCGCGAGAACCTCGAGGCGATGGTCGCCGCGCTCCGGGAGGCGCTGCCCCCAGACGGCATCGTCCTCGTGATCGACGACAACTCCCCGGACGGGACCGGCGACATCGCCGACCGGCTCGCGGCGGAGGACGAGCACGTCCTCGTGCTCCACCGGGAGCGCAAGGAAGGCCTCGGACCGGCCTACCTCGCCGGGTTCAAGCAGGCCCTCGAGCTGGGCGCCGAGCTCATCCTCGAGATGGACTGCGACTTCTCGCACGACCCAAAGGACGTGTCGCGCCTGGCCGCCGCGGCGGAGGACGCGGACCTCGTGATCGGCTCCCGCTACGTCCCCGGCGGCGGGACGCGGAACTGGGGACTGCTACGGCGCTTCATCTCCCGCGGCGGCTCGCTCTACGCCCAGCTGATCCTCGGCGTGCCGATCCGCGACCTCACCGGCGGCTTCAAGTGCTACCGGCGCAAGGTGCTGGAGACGGTCGACCTCGACGCGATCCACTCGAAGGGCTACGCCTTCCAGATCGAGACCACCTACCGGGCGATCCGTGCGGGCTTCCGCGTCGTCGAGGTACCGATCGTCTTCGTCGACCGGGAGGTGGGCGGGTCGAAGATGAGCAACGCGATCGTGCTCGAGGGCGTGTGGAAGGTGCCCCTCCTGCGGCTGAGTACGCTTCGTCGCAGTGCGTGACGTCACGGACGCGAGCTTCGAGACCGACGTCCTCCAGGCGGAGAAGCCGGTACTGGTCGACTTCTGGGCGCCGTGGTGCGGCCCGTGCCACGCGATCACGCCGGTGCTCGAGCAGCTCGAGGACCGGGCCGGAGGCAAGATCGAGTTCACGAAGCTGAACATCGACGAGCACCCTGTCGCCGCCTCGCGCTATGGAGTGCTGACGATTCCGACGGTGATCCTGTTCGAGCACGGGGAGCCGCAGGAGACCGTGCTCGGCGCGCGCCCGCCCTCGCACTTCGAGCACGCGCTAGCGCGCTGGCTCTAGCCCGCCGATCGGCGCCTGCGCCGGCCGCTCCTCGACCGTCCCCTCGAAGTCCCGCTGATACAGCCGCGCCCGGGGATCCAGCACCCCGTAGAGCAGGTCGACGACGAGGTTGATCACGACGATCGCCAGCGTCGTGTAGGTGACGATCCCGAGCAGGACCGGGAGGTCCCGCGTGCGTAGGCTCGTCGCGGCAAGGCCGCCCAGACCGGGCAGCCCGAACGCCGTCTCGACGAAGAGGGCGCCGCCGAGCGCGATCCCGAGATCCATCCCGAGCATCGTCACGAGCGGCATCAGGGCGTTCCGCAGCACGTGCGACCGCACGACGATCCACTCGGGCGCTCCCTTGGCGCGTGCCGTCCTGACGTAGTCCTCGTTGAGCGACTCGAGCACAGCCGCTCGGATCATCCGCATGTAGAGCGCCGCGAACATGAGCCCAAAGGCGATCCACGGCAGGACCAGGTGATACGCCCACTGCGCCGGGCCGCCGCAGAACGTCGACGGGGTGAAGACCTCGCAGTAGCCGCCGGTGGGAAACCACTGGAGACGGTAGCCGACGAAGTACGCGAGTAAGAGGCTGATCCAGATCGGGTGCGCCGAGATCCCGATCAGGACGAAGACGGTGCCGAAGCGGTCGAGCAGCGAGCGTGGTCGTAGCGCCGACAGGAGCCCGACCGGGATCGCCAGGAGCAGCGAGAAGATGAGGCCGCCGATCACGAGCGAGGCAGTGACCGGAGCCGCCGCGACGAGCATCTCGTTCACCTCGCGGCCTCGCGACGTGTAGGAGGTGCCGAGCGACCCCTGCGTCGCGATCCGCCAGAGGTACTGCCCGTACTCCTGGTAGATCGGTCCGTGAATCTCGACGACCGTCCGCAGGTCGACCTCGGAGCCCGCTCGGCCGATGCTCGGTCGCGAGTCCTCAGTCGGGATGACGAAGAAGATCACGTAGGTGACGGAAGTGATCGCGAGCAGCAGGACGACGGCCCAGGCCAGTCGTCGCAGCACGAAGGTGATCACGAGACTCCCCGCGGGAGCCTACGAGAAATGCTCCCAGCCGCCCAGCTCGACGGGGACGCCGAACCGCAGCAGCTCCACGCCGTTGCCCTCCTCGCACCGGCCGATGACGTGGAAGGCCTCGGCGGGAACCGCCGCCAGCAGCTCGTAGTCCTCGCCGAAGCCGAGGTCGTCGATCTCGGCGCCGTCGGCCAGCGGGACGCGCTCGAGCTCGACGAGGCACCGGACGCCCGAGCGCTCTGCGATTCGCGCGAGGTCGCGCTCCAGGCCGTCCGAGATGTCGAGCATTGCGTGGGCGGTCGACGCAAGCTGCTGTCCCTCCTCGATCCGTACCGGCGGGCGAACGAATCGGTTCTCGCGGAAGGCCGCCCCCGCGGCGCCGAGCGGGCCGGTGACGACGAGCAAGTCGCCCGGCTGCGCGCCCTCCCGTCCCGGAACGCGCTGGGATCGGCCGACAGCTGTCACGCTCAGGTAGACGCGGTCGGCGGCGGTCGTGTCACCGCCCAGCACCGGCACGCCGGTCTCGGCGATCCCCTCGTAGAGCTCGATTACGTCATCGAGCTCCGTCTGCCGCGGTAAGCCGAGCGAGACGACGAGACCGTCCGGGACCGCACCCGAGGCTGCGAGGTCACTCAGGTTGACGGCCGCCGCGCGGAAGCCGAGGTCGCGCCAGGAAATCCAGTCGAGCTTGAAGTGGACGTCCTCGACGAGGGCGTCCTGCGTGAGGATGCGGCCGTCACCCAGGTCGGCGGCGTCGTTCTCGATGTGTTGCGCGAGGCCACGGCGCTCCAGCTCGGCGAGCAGGCCGAGCTCCCCGAGCTCAGAGAGCCGCACTGAGCTCCGCCAGCTGCGTCGCTGCGCGAACGACGGCAACGCCCGCCGCGCCTGCCTCGAGACACGCTCTTGCGTTCGAGGCGTCGATGCCGCCGATCGCGACGACCGGGATCGAGACGGCGGCGGCGATCTCGCGCAGTCCGTCGAGCCCGATCGGCGGGTCGGCGTCCGGCTTGCTCGGGGTCGCCCACACCGGGCCGGCGCCGATGTAGGCGGCGCCTTCGGCCTCGCCCTTGCGACCCTCGTCGACCGAGGAGGCGGAGCGGCCGAGCATGAGGCCGGTCTCGAGCGCACGCTCCACGCCCTCGTCGCTGCGACCGAGGTGGACGCCGTCGGCTCCGAGCGCGATCGCCGCGTCGACGTCGTCGTTCACGATGAGGGTCGCCGGCAGGTCGCGGAAGCCGGCGCCGCGCGCGACGACCTCCTCGGTCGGGGCGTCCTTCACCCGCAGCTGGATCACCGTCGCCCCGCCCTCGACCGCCCGCCGCGCGGTCTCGAGGTCGCCGACGATCGCGTGCAGCTTCATTCCGTGATCTTCGCGCGACTGTCGAGCGTGTCCGGGTCCAGGTTGTAGAGCGCGTCGTACAGGCCGGCGTGGAAGGTTCCCGGACCTTTTGCGTCGCGCGCTGCGTCCTCGCCGGCGACGCCCAAGGCGACGAGCGCCTCGGCCGCTGCTTCGAGCGGGGCGTCCGGCTTGGCGGCGAGGAACGAGCCCGTCACGGCGGTGGACATGCAACCGGTGCCGCTGACCGTCCCCATCAGCTCGTGGCCGTTCGAGACGGCGATCACGCGCTCGCCGTCGGAGACGTGGTCGGTGGGGCCGGTGACGGAGACGACAGCACCGAAGGCTCGTGCGGCGGCGCGGGCCAGCTCGGCGGGGTCGTCGCCGGCGGCGATCGACTCCACGCCGCGGATCTCGGCCTCCCGGCCGGCAAGGGTCGCGATCTCGGCAGCGTTCCCGCGGACGACCGTGACGTCGAGCTCGTCCAGGAGCCGCTTCGCTGTGTCGGTGCGGTAGCGCGTGGCGCCCGCGCCGACGGGGTCGAGCACGATCGGCGCCGAAGTCGCCTTCCCGGCGAGCAGCATGGCCTCGATCCAGTGCTCCGAGAGCGTGCCGATGTTGAGCACGAGAGCCCCGGCCAGAGCTGCCATCTCCTCGACCTCCTGCGGCGCGTGCGCCATCACGGGCAGCGCGCCCAGCGCAAGCGTCGCGTTCGCCGTCTCGTTCATGACGACGTAGTTCGTGATCTGGTGGACGAGCGGCTTACGCTCGCGAAGCTCGCGCAGCGTCTGCCCGGCTGAGACCGGCATTCCGCTCCTTCACGTCGAGGACGTCGACCGGCCCGTCGCCGTGGCCGAAATCGGCCAGACCGTTCCGGACGGCCTCGGAGGCTGCGGCAGCCGCTCCGCGTGCCGCCTCTTCAAGGGAGAGACCGCGGGCAAGCAGCGCCGCGAGCGTCGCGGAGTGTGTGCACCCGGCGCCGTGGGTCGCCTCCACCTCGTGCCGCTCGACCGGGATATCCACGTGGCGCTCGCCGTCGAACAGGTGGTCGGAGCCCTCGTCGCCGTGTCCGCCCGTGACGATCACCGCAGAGGCCCCGAGCGCTCTCAACACCTCTGCCAGTTCGTGACGCGTCCAGGGACCTGGTCCCTGGGCGTGGCTCGCAAGGGCCTGTGCCTCGGGCAGATTCGGCGTCACCACGGTCGCCAGCGGAAAAAGCCTGTGGATCAGCGCGTCCACCGCGTCATCCTGCAAGAGCCTGGCTCCGCTGGACGCGACCATGACCGGATCGACTACGAGAGGCACGGGGTGGTCGGCGAGGAACTCCGCCACCGTTTCGATCACCCCGCGCGAGAACAGCATCCCCGTCTTGGCGGCATCGGCGCCGATGTCGTCCCAGACCGCGTCGAGCTGCTCGCGGACGAACTCCGGCGGCACCTCGTGGACGCCTGTGACGCCGGTCGTGTTCTGCGCCGTCAGCGCGACGATCGCGCTCATCCCGTGCGCGCCGGCGGCCGCGAAGGCCTTCAGGTCGGCCTGGATCCCGGCGCCGCCGCCCGAATCGGACCCTGCAATCGTCAGAACTCTTGGAACCAAGGAGAACTCCCTTCGCCGGTACGAACCGGATCAGGTTCGACGGGTGTGATCTCAGCCGCGCTCGGCGGCACCCCGGTCCGCGGAGGCTAGCATCGGCGGGATGGCCCGCTACGACGGGATCGCGGAGTGGTACGACCGCGATTTTCTCGGTGCCACGCACGATCCAGGCCGGAAGGCCGCGGCCCGTCTGCTCGGTCGAGGGTCAGGTCGGCTTCTCGACGTCGGCTGCGGAACGGGCGCTCATGCACAGGCGTTCCTCGACCGAGGCTGGGACCTCGTGGGAGTCGACATCTCGGCGGACATGCTCAGGATCGCCGGTGAACGCGGCCTCGAGGTCGTGCAAGCGGACGCGACCGAGCTGCCTTTCGACGACGGCACCTTCGACGCGGCCGTCTCGCTGTGGACGCACACGGATCTCGACGACTTCCAGACGGCTGTCGGCGAGGTGGCCCGCGTTCTCCGTCCGTCCGCCCCGTTCGTGTACGTCGGCGGACATCCCTCGTTCGTCGGGCCGCACTCGCGATTCCTCTTCGCCCGCGGAGCCCCGGAGCTCCACCCCGGCTACTTCCGCGAGGGGCGCTACGGCCCCGAGGCCACCGGGGTCGCGTCACCGGAGGGACTGCGGGCGAAGGTCGGCGCCGTCCATCTGACGCTCCGGACGTTCCTCACGGCGTTTCTCTCAGCCGGCCTCGTCCTGGAGCACTTCGAGGAGCTCGCGCTCTCGGGCGAGCCGTACCCCTTCGCGGTCGCGCTTCGGTGGCGCCGCTGCTAACCGAGGGGTAGCTCCGACCGCCGCCGCCAGCGCAGATCCGGTCCCCGCTCGACCAGCCGCGCCGAGGTCGCCCGGCAGGCGATCGGCAGCTTCGGCTCGAGGTCGTGTGCGATCCGGTCCAGCAGCCGCCGATCGTCGCTGACAGCGACCGTTGCATGCGGGATCACCTCCTCGTGCGCGCCGTCGTACGGCGGGTAGTCGGGGAACTCGGCCATCAGGGCCTCGGTCAGCTTCACGAAGTGAAATGAGGGCTGCGGGGCCAGGTAGAGGATGCCGCCGGGCCAGCGCTCGATCCGGTCGAGCCAGTAGTCAAACGGCTCATGTGTCGACAGGGCGCGGAGAACCCGCGCCTCGGCCTCGTCGTCGAGCAGCGGAGCGGGCACGAAGGGCACGAGCAGCGTGATGTGCGGCGCCATGCCTTCCCTACCTGCGGCCGAGTGCTCGCGATACCAGCGACCTGTCGCCCGCTCGGCCTCCGGCGTCGGGACAACGAGCGCAGTCGCTCCGGGCTCCTTCCACGGCACCCGGCAAGGGTGCCACTACGATCGCTGCCATGGTCACCGAAGCCGCAACCTGGGACGACCTGCTCACCGGCGAGGAGCTTGCGCACGTCACGACCGAGCCGGCTCGCCGGGCGCGCACCGAGCCGCTTCCCGACGGCCTGCATCCGAAAGTCCGGGCGGCCCTGGACGCCGCCGGCGTCGCCGAGCTCTTCACGCACCAGGCGGAGGCCTGGGAGGCCGCAGGACGTGGAGAGCACCTGATCGTCACCACCGGGACAGCGTCCGGCAAGACGCTCGCCTTCAACCTGCCCGTGCTCGATGCCCTGGCGCGCGAGCCGAAGAACCGCGCGCTCTACCTCTATCCGACGAAGGCGCTCGCCCAGGATCAGATCCGTGCGTTGGCCGAGCTCCGGCCGCCGAACGTCCGCTCCGCGATCTACGACGGCGACACGCCCGGTAACGAGCGCTGGCAGGTGCGCAAGTGGGCGAACCTGATCCTGACCAACCCGGACATGCTCCACGTGGGCGTCCTCCCCCACCACGACCGCTGGGGCGACGTGCTCGCGAACCTGCGCTACGTGGTGGTGGACGAGGCGCATGTCTACCGCGGCGTCTTCGGCTCTCACGTCGGGAACGTGCTCCGCCGCCTGCGCCGCCTGGCGCGGGTCTATGGCGCCGACCCGCAGTTCCTGCTCGCCTCCGCCACGATCGCGAACCCAGGTGAGCTCGCGCATGGCCTCCTCGGGCTCGAGGTCGCAGTAATCGACCGCGACACGGCGCCGAAGGCGGAGCGGACGTTCGCGCTCTGGAACCCACCGCTGACCGACGAAGAGCTCGGACTGCGGGCCAGCCCGCTCGGCGAGGCCTCTCGCCTGCTCGCATCGCTCGTCGAGCGTGGAGTGCGGACGCTCTGCTTCGCGAAGAGCCGCAAGGCGGCGGAGCTCGTCCACCGCTTCACCGTCGAGCGCCTCGGCGGCGACTCCTCGCGCGTGTCCCCCTACCGGGCCGGCTACACCCCGGCGCAGCGCCGCGAGATCGAGCGCCGCCTCGTCGAGGGCGACCTGCTCGGCGTCAGCGCGACGAACGCGCTCGAGCTCGGGATCGACGTCGGCCTGCTCGACGCCGTGATCTGCGTCGGCTTTCCGGGCACCGTCGCGAGCCTGCGCCAGCAGTGGGGGCGCGCCGGCCGCCGCGGCCATGGACTCGCCGTCCTCGTCGCCTCCGAGGACGCACTCGACCAGTTCTTCATGCGTGAGCCGGAGGCGTTGCTGGAGCGACGTGTCGAGGCGGCGATCCTCGACCACACGAACCCGAGGGTGCTCGATCCGCACGTCCTGACCGCCGCCTTCGAGGCGCCGCTGGACGAGTCGGACGCAGAGACGCTCGGCCCGGAGGCGCTCGAGCGCGCGGCGCACCTGCCGGAGCTCAGGAAGACACCGCGCGGCTTCGTCTGGGCCGGCCGCGACTATCCCGCCGGCCGCTTCGGGCTCAGGTCCGCGAGTCCCGACACCTTCACCGTCGTCGACCTCGACTCCGGCACCCTGCTGGGGCTGGTCGAGCGCGAGCGCGCGCACTCGACCGTCCACGAAGGCGCGATCTACCTCCACCTCGGCGAGTCCTACCGCGTGATCTCACTCGACCACGAGCAGCGGACGGCGTTGGTCGAGCCCTATGCCGGCGACGAGTACACGCAGGCGAAGAAGGACACGATGACGGCGATCCTCCACGCCGTCTCGACGGAGCAGAAGGCGGGCGTCGAGCTCAACTTCGGCTCCGTCATCGTCACCGAGCAGGTCGTCGCCTACCAGCGCAAGACGCGCGACGGGGAGACGATCGAGACCGTCCCACTCGAGCTCCCGCAGACCGAGTTCGAGACGGAGGCCGTGTGGTTCGCGCCCGGCCCGCGCCTCCTCGAGGGTCTCGAGGAGATGCCGACGCTGCTCGGCTCGCTCCACGCAGCCGAGCATTCGCTGATCGCGCTGCTCCCGCTCTGGGCGATGTGCGACCGCTGGGACATCGGCGGTCTCTCGACCAACCTCCACTTCCAGACCGGCGCACCGACGATCTTCGTCTACGACGGCCATGCCGGCGGCGTCGGGATCACCGAGCGGGGCTTCGAGGTCTTCGAGGGCTGGGCCGCCGATACCGCGAAGCTCCTCGAGGGCTGTCCGTGCGACCACGGCTGCCCGTCCTGCGTCCAGTCGCCGAAGTGCGGGAATTTGAACGAGCCCCTCGACAAGCACGGCGCGCTGAAGCTACTCCAGCGGATGCTGTCGATTTGAGCCTTCGCCGTTCGTCGTCCCCGTGACAGCGACGGAAAGGAGGAACGGTGAAGCGGTTGCGCAGAAATCTGGTGGAGCGGGAGACGGCGAAGGAGCGCGCGATCGCCGACGAGCTCCGTCACCACGACCCGTTCGGGATGCCAGAGCTGCTCTTCGCCCACGAGGCGGCGTTGATCCGGCTGCTGGCATCGCGCTAGAAAGGAGAAACGCATGGAATTTCTCGCCCTGATCCACGGCGACCAGGCGGCCTGGGAAGCGATGAACGACGACGAGCAACAGGCCGTCTACAAGCGCTACATGGACTTCTCGGAGCGGCCCGAGGTCGTCGGCGGCGCCGAGCTGCAGTCGACCGAGACCGCCTCGACAGTCCAGGTCCGCAACGGCGACCGGCTCGTCACCGACGGCCCCTACGCCGAGGTGAAGGAAGCCCTCGGCGGCTTCTTCATCCTCGAGGCGCCGTCGATCGACGACGCCTGCCGCCTGGCCGCCGAAATCCCGGCGGCCGAGCACGGCGCGATCGAGGTTCGTCCCGTCTACGTCCGCGAGGAGAGCTGAGATGCGCTACGCGATGCTGATCTACACCTCCGACAGGTCGAGCCAGGGCTCCTGGTCGCTGGAGGAGGCCGCGAAGCGCAGCGAGGAGTCTCTGCCCAAGTGGTACACCTTCTTCGAGGAGCTCGGCAAGGCCGACCCGGAGATGAAGGGGAAGGAGCTCGACGACATCCGCACGGCGAAGACGGTGCGCGTCCGCGACGGTGAGGTACTGATCACCGACGGCCCCTACGCCGAGACGAAGGAGCAGATCGGCGGCTTCTTCGACACGAACCTCCCCGACCTCGACACCGCGCTCGAGTACGCCGCGAAGATCCCGGCGTCCGAGTACGGCGCGATCGAGGTGCGGCCCGTCGTGGAGCGCCCCTGACGGACGCCGACCGCGTCTTCCGCGAGGAGTGGGGACATGCGGTCGCGATCCTCATCAGCGTCCTCGGCGACTTCGACCTCGCCGAGGACGCTGTGCAAGACGCCTTCGCGACGGCCCTGGAGCGATGGCCGCGCGACGGGATGCCGGCGAACCCCGGCGCCTGGATCGTCACGACGGCCAAGAATCGGGCGATCGACCGGATCCGGCGTGACCAGACCCTCGCCCGGAAGACCGAGCTGCTCCAGCGGTTGGCCGAGCTGCCGAACGAGGAGGACGATGTGAGCGCGATCCCGGACGAGCGCCTCGCGCTCGTCTTCACCTGCTGCCACCCGGCGCTCGCGACCGACGCGCAGGTGGCGCTGACACTCCGGGAGGTCGGCGGCCTGTCTACGCCGGAGATCGCGCGCGCGTTCCTGGCGGCGGAGCCGGCGATGGCGCAGCGGCTCGTCCGGGCGAAGCGAAAGATCCGCGAGGCGGGGATCCCGTTCCGCGTGCCTCCGGACGAGGAGCTCACGGACCGGCTCCGGCCCGTGCTGGCGGTCCTCTACCTGATCTTCAACGAGGGGTACTCGTCGACGGCGAGCGACGATCTCGTCCGGCGCGAGCTCTGCGACGAGGCCATCCGGCTCGGGAAGCTCCTCGCCGTACTGATGCCGGATGAGCCGGAGGTGCTCGGGATCCTGGCGCTGATGCTCTTCCACGACTCGAGGCGCGAAGCCCGCACGGACGCCGACGGGAACCTCGTCCTGCTCGAGGATCAGGATCGCTCGCTCTGGAACCTCGAACGGATCCAGGAGGGACGCCGCCTGCTCGACCGCGCGGCGCGCATGCGCCGACCCGGCCCGTACCAGCTGCAGGCCGCGATCGCCGCAGTCCACGCCGAGGAGACGACCGACTGGGCCGCGATCGCGGCCCTCTACGAGCGGCTCGGCGAGCTCTCGCCGTCGCCGGTCGTCGAGCTCAACCGGGCCGTCGCGGTGGCGATGGCCGACGGCCTCGACCAGGGGCTCGGCCTGATCGACGAGATCCAGGGACTGGACGACTACCACCTCCTGCACGCCGCGCGGGCAGACCTCCTCCGCCGGCTCGGACGCGATGCCGAAGCTGCGAGCGCCTACCGGCGGGCGCTCGAGCTGGCGCCAAACCCGGTCGAGCGCGCGTACCTCGAGCGTCGGCTGGCGCAGGTCGGATAGCAGAATGGTGAGATGCCCGACCAGGAGGCCCGAGGCGGAACGCTGATCGCCGGCGGCGGCTTTGCGGGCGCCTACGTCGCGAGGCTGCTCGGCGACCGCGGCTCCACGATCGTCAGCGCCGACAACTTCATGCTCTTCACGCCGATGCTGCCGGAGGCCGCCTCCGGCACGCTCGAGCCGCGGCACGTCGTCGTCCCGATCCGCCAGATGTGCCCGCACTCCGACCTGATCCTCGGCCAGGTGACCGCCCACGATCCGGAGCGCCGCCAGATCCAGGTCGCGACGGAGGACCGGGTGTTCTGGATCCGCTACACGGACCTCGTCGTCGCACTCGGGTCCGTCGTCCGGACGCTGCCCATTCCGGGATTGGCCGAGCACGCGCTCGGCTTCAAGTCGCTCGGCGAGGCGATCCACCTCCGGAACCACATCCTGCAGCGGCTCGAGGTCGCGGCCGTCGCCGCGACGGAGGCCCATCGCCGCCGGGAGCTCACCTTCGTCTTCGTCGGAGCGGGGTACGCCGGCATCGAAGCGCTTGCCGAGCTGGCCGACCTTGTCCGGGACGCGCTCCGCTACTACCCGTCGCTCCAGCACGAGCCCCAACACTGGGTGCTCGTCGACGCAGCGCCGAAGATCCTCCCGGAGATCCCCACTCGTCTCGGTGACTACGCCGCGGAGCTGCTGATGCGCCGGGGTGTCGACATCAGAGTCGACACGACGCTCGACGAGGTCGAGCCGCACGCGGCCCGCCTTTCCGACGGTGACCGACTCCTGACGAGCACCGTCGTCTGGACCGCGGGCGTCAGGGCGAACCCGCTGCTCGGCGAGTTCGGCCTGCCGCTGGACGAACGGGGACGGGTGAAGGTGGACGAGTTCCTGCGCGTGGAGGGCGCCGAGCACATCTGGTCGCTCGGCGACTGCGCGGCGGTTCCCAACCAGACGACGCCGGGGCAGGTCGATCCGCCCACGTCCCAGCACGCGCTGCGGCAGGCGCGCCGGCTGGCGAAGAATCTCCGCGGCAACCTTCGCCCCTACCGGTACCGCATGCTCGGCGAGGTCGCAACGCTCGGCCGGTACCGCGGGATCGCAAGCGTCTTCGGGATCCCGATCAAGGGCTTTCTCGGCTGGTGGATCACGCGGACGTACCACCTGTACCAGCTGCCGCTGATCTCCAGGAAACTGCGTGTGGTGACCGACTGGAACGTCGCGCTCTTCTTCCGCCGGGACATCGCCGAGCTCGGCACGCT
>DASTHD010000103.1:0-3810 GCA_035605555.1 Gaiellaceae bacterium | reverse complement strand
ATCTTCACCCGCGACGGCGGCGTCGCGCGGCAGTTCGAGTTCGACGTCCAGGCGGGCATGGTCGGGATCAACGTCCCGATTCCGGTGCCGGTGGCGTACTACTCGTTCGGCGGGTGGAAGCAGTCCCTCTTCGGCGACCGGCATATCTACGGCCCGGAGGGGATCGACTTCTACACCCGCGGCAAGGTCGTCACCTCGCGCTGGCCGGACCCGGCGACGAGCAAGGTGGATTTGGGCTTCCCACAGACCCGGTAGAGATCTCACACATGGCTGTTTGCGCGTCCTGCGGGCAGGAGAACCCCGAGATCGCGCGGTTCTGTCTCGCGTGCGGCCTGCCGCTCGCCGACGCCCGCGGCTCGGCTACGGAAGAGCGGCGGCTCGTCAGCGTCATCTTCGTCGACATGGTCGGCTTCACTGCCCGTGCGGAGGGGCTCGACCCAGAGGAGGTCCAGGAGCTTCTCCGCCCCTACTACGAGGCGGTCCGCCGGGAGATCGAGTCCTTCGGCGGAGTCGTTGAGAAGTTCATCGGCGATGCGGTCGTCGGCGTCTTCGGTGCTCCCGTTGCCTACGGCGACGACGCCGAGCGAGCCGTGCGGGCGGCCCTTGCGGTCCGCGACAAGATCGCGGCGATCGACGAGGCCGATCCGCGGCTTGACCTGAAGGTCCGCATCGCCGTCAACACCGGTGAAGCCCTTGTGATCGTGGACGCCCGACCTGCACTCGGGGAGGCGATGGTCACTGGCGACGTGGTGAACACGGCAGCGCGGCTGCAAGCGGCGGCGCCGGTCGGCGCTGTCTTCGCCGGGGAGGAGACGTACCGCGCGACGAAGGACGTGATCCTCTACGCGCCGGCTGAGCCTGTCGAGGCCAAGGGCAAGGCCCAGCCGGTCCCTGCGTGGATCGCGCTCCGGGAGACTCGCACGCCCGGGGAGCGGCCCGTGGGTGGTCCGCTGATCGGCAGGGATCCCGAGCTCGATGTCCTCCTCGGAGCGTGGGAGCGGGTGGCGTCAGAGCGAACGCCTCACCTCGTGACCGTCATCGGGCCGGCCGGGGTCGGAAAAACGCGACTCGCCGTCGAGTTTGCCACCAAGGTGCGCGAGCGCGGCGGCCGATCGGTACGTGGGCGGGTCCTCCCGTATCGCGAGAGCACCGCGTATTCCGCGCTCGCCTTCCAGCTGAAGCAACTCTGCGGGATTTTCGAGACCGACACCGTCGAGACGGCGGTCGGCAAGCTCGAGAAGGTCGTCTCAGGGCTGCTGCCCACTGCCGAGGCGGAGGAGGTCAGCAGGCACCTCGAGATCCTTCTGGGACTAGATCCCGAAGGGACGATCGCCGACCGCGAGAGTCTCTTCTTCTCGATCAGGGCGTTCATCGAGGCCGTCGCGGCCGACCGGCCGACCATGCTCGTCTTCGAGGACCTCCACTGGGCCGACGAGGCGCTGCTCGAGCTCGCCGGCCGCCTCGCCGCGCGACTGCGGGACGTCCCGGTGCTCGTGCTCGTTCTCGCTCGGCCGGAGCTGCTCGATCTGCGTCCGGACTGGGGCGGCGGCCTACTGGCGCACACCGCCTTGCCGCTCCGGCCGCTGGACGCCGGCGCGGCGGTGCAGCTCGCGACCTACCGCCTCTCGGACGCAGGCGCCACTGAGAAGCTCGACCGCGCTGCCGATCTGGCCACGGTCGCCGACGGAAATCCCCTCTTCATCGAGCAGCTGGCGGCGGCGCTCGTCGAGTCCGGTGACAGCTCGGCGCCGATGCCGACGACGATTCGCGGGATCATCGCGGCGCGGCTCGACGCGCTACCGCCGGCCGAGCGAACGGTGCTCTTGAACGCGGCCGTTGCAGGCCGCGTCTTCTGGCGCCGGACGCTGGAGCGGATGACTCCCGATGCGGGCAGGCTCGGACCGGCTCTGGCCGAGCTCGAGCGCCGGGAGCTGATTGCCAGGCAGAAGGTGTCCGCCTTCGAGGGTCACGAGCAGTACATGTTCCGCCACGTGCTCGTCCGGGACGTCGCGTACGAGCTGCTTCCGCGCTCGGCGCGGCAGGCGCGCCACCGCGAGGCGGCGCTCTATTTCGAGGAGGTCGGCGGCGAGTCCGGAGAGATCGGTGCGGCTCTCGCACACCACTGGCGCGACGCGGGCGACTCGGCCAAGGCCGTGGACTACCTCGTCGCTGCGGCCGAGCACGCTGAGCACGGATGGGCGAAGGAGCGGGCGGCCGCTCTCTACCGGGAGGCGTTCCAGCTTGTGCCGGAGGGGGAGCACGACCGGCGCCGAGAGCTGACGCGACGCATCGCTCTCGCTGAGACCGCGACCTACCACGTCGCCGACGCGCGGCTCATGGGCCGCGGAGAGTAGACCTACTCCGGAGGGAAGTCCTCCGGCGAGACGTCGCCGGCGATCTCGTGGAGGCTCTCGATGTGGTGGGCGCCGAGCCGTTTCGAGTGCTCCCGCACCACGTCCTCGTTGGGAGCGCCGTAGACGCAGTACGTCCGAACCGTGCCATCGCCATCCACGACGACGTGGCTGTGCTCCCACGTGACCTCGGGGAACTCACCCTCGACGAGCTCGCGCGAGCGGCGCCCGACGACGGGCATCTGCGACTCGTCGACCGAGAAGCGCCTGACGATGAGGTAGCGCGGCACCTCAGGCGACCGTTGCCGCCGGCTTCAGCTCCTCGCCGAATTTCGCTCTTGCAACGTACTGCCCGATGCCAGGCGACGGCACGAGCTCGTCGTTCTCCACCAGGACGTTCCCGCGCAGCAGCACGACCTCCGGTGAGCCGGTCACCTCGGTCCCCTCGTAGAGGTTGTAGTCCACCTTCGAGTGGTGGTTCTCGGCCGAGATCGTCACCTTCTTCTCCGGGTCGAAGACGACGATGTCCGCTTCCGTGCCGACAGCGATCGTGCCTTTGCGTGGGTAGAGGCCGAAGAGCTTCGCCGGGTTCGTCGAGAGCAGCTCGACCATCCGGTTGAGGGAGATCCGCCCGGCCCGCACGCCGAACTGGTGGATCATCTGCAGCCGGTTCTCGAGCCCGGGCCCGCCGTTGGGAATCTTGGAGAAGTCGTCGCGCCCGAGCGTCTTCTGGCCGTCCCAGTTGAACGCGCAGTGGTCGGTTGAGATCGCCGAGAGGATGTCCGTGCGAACGGCGTTCCAAAGGATGTCCTGGTTCGCCTTGTCCCGCGGCGGCGGCGTGTAGACGTATTTCGCCCCCTCGAAGTTCGGCCGCTCGAGGAACGTGTAGTCGACGAAGAAGTACTGGGTGCACGTCTCGCCCCAGACGTCCCAGCCCTTCTCGCGCGCGATTGCGATCGGCTCGACGGCCTCCTGGCACGAGACGTGGACGACGTAGAGCGGCGACCCCGCGACCCGGGAGAGCTGGATCGCTCGATTCGTCGCCTCCCCCTCGGTCTCGGGCGGCCGTGTCAGCGCGTGATACTTCGGCTCCGTCTTCCCCTCGGCCAACGCCTGCTTGACGAGCACGTCGATCGCGTCGCCGTTTTCGGCGTGGACCATGACGAGCGCGCCGGTCTCCGCCGCGACCTCCATCGTGCGGAAGAGCGTCTCGTCGTCGACCATCAGCGCGCCCTTGTAGGCCATGAAGAGCTTGTAGGAGGTGACGCCCTGGTCCGGCAGCGACGCGAGCTCCTCGAGCGTGCCGCCCTCGCGGAGATCGGTGACCGCCATGTGGTAGCCCATGTCGATCACCTGCTTGCCGTTCGCCTTCGCGCGCCATTCGTCGAGCGCGGCGGCGAAGGTCGCACCGTGCGGCTGGATCACGAAGTCGACGTGGCAGGTGGTGCCGCCGAACGCC
>DASTHD010000091.1:0-9760 GCA_035605555.1 Gaiellaceae bacterium | reverse complement strand
TGTGACGTCGACCCGAACGGGCGCTCGACCGGGCCGTTGTGTGCGGATCTGTCGCTCGTCCGGCGCGATGGCCGGTTCCGCCGTCGCCTGGTGAATTCGAACGTTGCGACGAGCGATCTCATCGCGCAGTACGCGTGGTCGCCCGACGGCCGCTCCATCGTCTTCGAGCGCTACGACCCGCGTGGCCTGGCGATCGTCGACGTTCGGACCGGGGCGATTCGCGCCGTGCCCGGGGTGGGGCGCCGCGGCGCCGCCGATCCGGCCTGGGCGCGCTCGGGTTGGATCGTGTTCGCTCGCCAGCGCGGCCCGTTCAGAGGCTCGGACGTGTATGCGGTGAGGCCGAGCGGCCGGAGTCTGCATCGAGTCTGCCGCGCTCAGAACGCCATGCGCGCGACCGTCTCGGACGACGGAAGACGTGTCGCATTCCTCGACTTCCGGCCGACTCCCGATCAGAACGTGTGGCTTGTCCGGGTTGCGCCGCTCGAAGGCGGTCGCTGCCGGGGCGTCGGTCGGGCGTCGGCCGAGTGGACCCTGAGCTGGTCGCCCGACGGGACCCGCCTGTTGTGGGAGAACGAGGGCGCGCGACTCGTGGTCGGCCGTGCCGACGGCTCCAGGTTGCCCCGGGTGCTCACGCGAGGCACGCTGGCCGACTGGGGCTAATGCGGCGCGGGCGCCGAGACCGCTCACGCGTACGACCTGAGGGCGCGGATAATGGTCTTCCGTGGCGTTCTTTCTCGGCGTGATCCTGTTCGCGGGCCTGATCGGGTGGCTCGACACGAAGATCCCATGGTCACGGGACACTTCGGACTAGCCGCCGGGGTCAAAGGCACCGAGCGTTTCGTGCCGTTGTGGGCCCTGATGCTCGCGACGGTCTGGCTCGACATCCTCTTCATCCCGCTCTACGCCACCGGAGCCGAGACGATCGACGACGCACCCGGTACGGACGGCGGCTACGGCAACGTGATCATCCACGCCGACTACACGCACTCGCTGGTCGGCGCACTCGTGATTGCCGCGGTCACAGGCTGGATCGCGACGCGCTGGTGGGGTCGACGGGGCGGGATCGTGATCGGGGCGGTCGTCTTCTCCCACTGGATCCTCGACCTGATCGTCCACCGCCACGACATGCCGATCTTCCCCGGCAATCTCGGCGACGTTCGTGTCGGGTTCGGGCTCTGGAAGGTCGAGTGGGCGGCGATCCTGACCGAGGCTGCAATCCTGCTCGTCGGCGCCTTCCTCTACTGGCGAGCGGCCACCGACGTGGAGCGGCGCGCCGGCGAGGCCCCGCGGCGCGCCAATCTGGTGGCTGCGTTGATCGTGATCGTCGGCCTCGTCGTGCTTGTGCTCGATGTCGCGGTGGCGTAGTGCAGGCACTCAAGCCGGTCTTGCTCGCGATTCGATTCGTGCTCGAGCTGGCGGCGCTCGCCTCGCTTGCGTACTGGGCCTTCTCGGAGTTCGACGGTGTGCTCTCCGTGCTGCTCGGGATCGGCGCGCCGCTTGCGGCCGCCGTCGTCTGGGGCCTCTATGTCTCGCCGAAGGCGCGGTACGGCTCGCCGGTGCGGCAGGCGGTCGGTGAGGCGGTCGTGTTCGTTGCGGCCGTGATCGCGCTCCTCGACGCCGATCAGCCGGTTCTGGCCGTCGCCTTTGCGCTGGTCGCCCTCGTCGACGGCGTGCTCGTCCGCGTCACGGCCTGAGGCGCTGAGGCGACAATTCAGGTGGTGGTTCTGCTCGGAATCGCGTTCGTCGCTGGGCTGATCACGGCGATCTCGCCGTGCGTGCTGCCCGTTCTGCCGATCCTGCTGGCCGGCGGCGCGTCTGGGCGCCGGCCGTACGCGATCATCGCCGGCCTCGTCGGGAGCTTCACCGTCTTCACGCTCGCCGGCGCCGCGCTGCTCGACGCCCTCGGCCTGCCGGACGACTTCCTGCGCAACCTCGCGATCGCGCTGCTCCTCGTCCTGGCGGCGACGCTGCTCTTTCCGCCGTTCGCGCGCCTGCTCGAGCGGCCCCTCCTCTTCCTCACCCGGCGGCGGGCGAGCACCGAGGGCAGCGGCTTCGTGCTCGGGGTGAGCCTCGGCCTCGTCTTCGTGCCCTGCGCCGGCCCGGTGCTGGCGGCGGTGACGGCGCTCTCGGCCGCGGGCGACGTCGGCGTCCGGACCGTCCTCGTCACCTTCTTCTACGCGCTCGGCGCCGCCTTGCCGATGCTGGCGATCGCGATCGGCGGGCAGCGGCTCGGCGTGCTCCGTCGGCACGCCGAGACCACCCGCCGCGTCGCCGGCGCGGTGATCGGTGTGACGGCCCTCGCGATCGCCCTCGGCGCCGACCAGCGCTTCACGACGGCCATCCCCGGCTACACGCAGTCGCTTCAGGAGCACGTCGAGCAGACCCCGACGGCGCAGCGTGAGCTTCGCGAGCTGACGAGTGCCGGCGCGACGGCGTCGACAGCCGCTCCGGCCCCGGACGTGCGAGGGATCACCGAATGGATCAACTCGAAGCCGCTGACCCTGCGGCAGCTGCGGGGGAAGGTCGTGCTCATCGACTTCTGGACGTACTCATGCGTGAACTGCCTCCGGACGCTGCCGCACCTGAAGGCCTGGGACGCCGCGTACCGGAAGGACGGGCTCGTGATCCTCGGCGTCCACTCGCCCGAGTTCGCGTTCGAGCGGGTTCCAGGCAACGTCAGGACGGCGGTGAGGAAGCTCGGCATCCACTACCCGGTCGCCCTCGACAACGACTTCGCCACGTGGCGCGCCTACTCCAACCAGTATTGGCCCGCGAAATACCTGATCGACCGCACCGGGCGCCTCCGCTTCCACCACTTCGGCGAGGGCGACTACGGCCAGATCGAGTCGCTGATCCGGCGGTATCTCGGCGAGCGCGGCCGGCCGGAGACGCATGTGGCCGACTTGACGCCGCGGGAGGCGACGACGCCGGAGTCGTACCTCGGCTACGAGCGGCTCGGCCCCTTCAGCGGGAGCCGAATCGAGCCCGACCGGGAGGCGACGTACCGCTTCCCGCGGGTGACGTTCCCGGACTCACTGGCGTACTCGGGACGGCTCCGGGTCGAGCGGCAGCGCATCGTCGCCGGCCAGGACGCCGCACTCCGCCTCCAGTTTCACGCTCGGCAGGTGAACCTGGTGCTCGGTGGCACCGGTCCGCTCCGTGTGTATCTCGACGGAACACTGCGGCGCACCATCGAGGTCGGCGGGGAACCGCGCCTCTACACGCTGCTCGAGCTCCCGAAGCTCCGCGAGGGCCTCCTGGAGCTGCGCTTCGCGCCGGGCCTGTCGGCCTACGCCTTCACGTTCGGCTAGGCGGAGCTACTCCGCGACCGCGCCCCGGGCGCAGTCCAGGAAGTAGCGCTTGGTGATCTGCCGGCAGGCAGCCCGACGGTCGTTGCGGTAGGCGTACATGCCGCCGACGATCGTCCCGATGCCCTCGAAGCAGTACGCCTGCAGCGACGGGTCTGCCTGCTCGCACAGACCCTTCGAACGCCGCGGGCTGGCGTCGTTCGACGTGACGTCCCGCGCGGCGCCGTAGACGCACTCCCGCTCCATGTTCCCGGCGAGCGCGCAGATCTCGAGGATCCGGGTCGGGTCCTGCCGGGTGTTGCCCGAAGCGTCACGCCCGAGCGACTGGAAGCAGGTCGCGACCCAGCCTTTGTCGCTCCGACGACAGGTCTTCACCGCGCCCTGCCAGTTGAATCCGTTGGCCTCGAGGATCCGCGAGGTGACGATCAGGTAGCAGTAGAGCTTGTACTTCTGCGCGACCGTGTCGCAGGGGTAGAGCAGGTCGTCGTCCTTCAGCCACTTCGACTTGATGCCGTAGGACGACGAGATGTTCTCCATGAAGACTCCGGACTCGCACGAGTCGTCGTCCCAGGCCGTCGTCAGCCGGTTGCAGGTCCGGAGGGCGAAGGGCAGGTCGTATCCCGTGTGGATCATCAGCCCGTGGCCGAGGCCGTGGACGCACTGGTAGGCGAGGAAGGTCGTCTTGCGGATGTCGGCGCCGGAGCAGATCTCGCGGGTCTTGTCGGCCAGCTTGCCGGGCGGGGTGCCCTGGAACGCACGCTCGACGACGCCGTGGTAGTAGCCCGACCAGCAGGTGGCGCGGCCGGCCGCCAGCGCTTGCGCCACGTTGCCGTGGTAGTAGAGCAGCGAGGCGGCGCCGATCCAGTGGGCGATGCGGTGGCAGTCCGCTTGGACCGCCTTGTCGCTCGTCTGCTTCTCCTCGAAGAGGTCGAGTGCCTTCTTCGGGCCGTCTTTGTACGCAATGTTCCCGAACGCCTGCCGCCGGCAGTCCGAGTCGATGCAGCCGTCGAGACGGGTCGTGTCCGGCTTGAAGGTGGCCAGGATCGGCTGGCCGCTCCCGGCCGACTGCTTGCCGCCGCTCGAGACGTAGCGCGAGACCTCCTCGATCTCCTCTTTCGAGAGCTCGCCCTTGAACGACGGCATCCCGCCGCCGCCGTTCGTGACCTGGTTCTTCACCTGCTCGGAGGACGGCTTGAGGTCGTCGAGGTTCGGCCCGACGGCGCCGTTCGAGCCCGCGGCCTTGAAGGTGTGGCAGCTGCCGCAGCCAGCCTTGGCCCAGACCTCGGCGCCGGAGCCGGCGTTTCCCGAATCCGAGCCGTTGTCGCCGCTCGAGCCGCAGCCTGCGGCGAGCACAACGAGGCCGGCGATCAGGAGCAGACGCCGCATCGTGACAGGGTACTCGGCACTTCGGGGGCCTCTCATCACAGGGGTACGATGGGGGCGTGGCAGTCGAAACGCCTCTGAAGCTCGATGCGCACGCCTTGCGCGCGGACTTCCCGATCCTCGCCCAGGAAATCCACGGCAAGCCGCTCGCGTATCTCGACTCCGCCGTCACCGCTCAGAAGCCGCGGCAGATGCTCGACGCGATGACGAGCTTCTACGAGACCTCGTACGCGAACGTCCACCGCGGCGTCTACGCGCTCGCCGAGCGGGCGACGGAGGCGTTCGAGGGAGCGCGCGAGAAGGTGGCCCGGTTCGTGAACGCTCCGAGCTCGCGCGAGATCGTCTTCACGCGCAACGCGACCGAGGCGCTGAACCTCGTCGCGTATGCCTGGGGGTTCTCGAATCTCGGGCCGGGCGACGTCGTGGTCGTCACGGAGCTCGAGCACCACTCGAACTTCGTGCCCTGGCAGTACGTGGCGAAGAAGCGCGGCGCCGAGTTCAGGATGATCCCGCTGACGGAGAGCGGCGAGCTCGATCTGGACTCACTCGACGGCTTGGCCCGCGAGGGGCAGGTCAAGGTCGTTGCGACGAACCTCGTTTCGAACGCGCTCGGCACGATCAACCCGGTCGAGCGGCTGGCGGCCTGGGCGCACGACCAGGGGGCGATCATGGTCGTCGACGCTGCCCAGGGAGCTCCCCACCGGAAGATCGACGTCCAGGCGCTCGGCTGCGACTTCCTCGCGTTCTCGGCGCACAAGCTGTGCGGGCCGAGCGGGGTCGGCGCGCTGTGGGGCCGACGCGAGCTGCTCGAGGCGATGGAGCCGTTCAATCTCGGCGGCCACATGATCCGGAAGGTGCAGTTCGAGGAGACGACCTGGGGAGACCTGCCGCACAAGTTCGAAGCCGGGACCGCCCCGATCGCCGAGGCCGTCGGGTTCGGCGCCGCGATCGACTACGTGTCCGCCGCCGGGCTCGACGCGATCGAGCGGCACGAGCACGAGCTCGTCGAGTACGCGCTGGAGAAGATCAGCGACGTCCCCGGGATCCAGCTCTACGGGCCGTCACCGGACCGCCGGGCCGGAATCGTCAGCTTCAACATGGAGGGCGTCCACCCGCATGACGTCGCGCAGGTGCTCGACTGGGAGGGTGTCGCGATCCGTGCCGGCCACCACTGCTGCCAGCCGCTGATGCAGAGACTGGGCGTGGCGGCGACGAACCGGGCCAGCTTCTACCTCTACACCGTTCCCGAAGAGATCGACAGGCTCGCGGAGGGGCTCTTCCGCGTGCGCAAGGTCTTCGGCTAGCCTCGTTTCCATGGAAGACCTGTATAGAGAGGTCATCCTCGACCACTACAAGAACCCCCGCGGCCACGGGGTGATCGAGGACGCCGACGCCGAGGCGGAGGGCATGAACCCGCTCTGCGGCGACGAGGTCGCGATCTACGTCGCGTTCGGCGAGGACGGCGAGAGGATCCACGAGGTCAAGTTCTCGGGCCGCGGCTGCGCGATCAGCCAGGCGTCGACGTCGATGCTGATGGAGATGGTCAAGGGGCGGACGGCGACGGAGGTCGGGGAGCTCTCAAAGGACGAGCTGCTCGAGGAGATCGGGATCCCGAACATGTCGCCGATCCGGATCAAGTGCGCCCTGCTCGGCCTCGGGGTGCTCAAGGTCGCGCTCCACCGGGCCAAGGGCACTCCGCTTCCCGAGGAGTGGGCGGGGCTCGACGAAGAGTTCCAGGTTCGCTAGTTGGCGCTCGTCGACGTGGCTCCGGTGGACGAGTTTCCGCCGGGGTCGGTGAAGATCGTCCGGGCCGGCTCGGTCGCGGTCGGCGTCTTCCGGCTCCCTGACGACCGCTACTGCGCGATCGAGGATCGCTGCTCGCACGACGACGGGCCGCTCGCCGAAGGCGACTACGACCTGGAGGAGGGCGTCGTGATCTGCCCGCGCCACGGCTCGCGGTTCGACATCTGCAGCGGCCGTCCACTCTCCCTCCCGGCCTTCGAGCCGGTGGAAACCTTCCCGGTCGTGATCGAGGACGGCTGGGTCAAGGTCGACGTGACCTGATCACTAGGCTGGTCGGGTGCTGGACGACCGCGTACGGGCCGTGCTCGCGCGCCTCGAGGCCGAGGATGCGGGCGAGCGTGAGCGGGGAGTGTCCCGGGAGCAGCGCTCCCGCCAGGTCGCCCGCACCACCGGGCAGTTCCTCTTCGCACTTGTGGCGCCGCAGACCGACTGCGAGGTGCTCGAGGTCGGCGGCTCGCGCGGCTACTCCACGATCTGGCTCGCCGCCGGCGTGCGCAACCTCGGCGGCCGCGTTCTTTCGCTCGAGTTCGACCCCGCGAAGTGCGACGCGTGGCGCCGCAACGTCTCCGAGGCCGGGCTGGACGATGTCGCCGAGCTGATCGAAGGAGACGCATTCGAGACGCTACGCGCGATCGACGACGTCTTCGACCTTGTCTTCATCGATGCGGAGAAGGAGGACTACGAGCTCCTGTTCGACCTGGCCCGCGACAAGGTCGAGCCGGGCGCGCTCTTCGTCGCCGACAACGTCCTCTCGCACGCCGACCCGCTCGCCGACTACTCCCGCCACCGCCAGGCGGACCCGACGCTCGAGTCGGTGACGGTCCCCCTCGATCGAGGGTTGGAGCTTTCCGCTGTCCTGCGCTAGCCGCTACATTTCGCTTACCGCGGAAAGGAGGTGGTCCGGTAGTGAAATCTTCAAGTACGGGCAGTGGAGGTACCAGCGGGTAGGGGCGTGTCCCTGAGACCTGTAGGGAACCGCCTAGCCAGCGTGGGGGACGTCGCGCTACGCGCCACCGGCATCGAGCCGAGTAGGTAAGCGCCTCTACCAAATCCACCGCTGGTATTGGAACGGGGCCGCTGGAAACAGCGGCCCCTTCTTTTTGCAACGGGACGAGCCATGGCAGTCGTGATCGCTAACAACCTTCGGAAGGACATCGCGGGAGACACGCTCTTCGACGGCGTCTCCTTCAAGGTCGAGCGCCGCGACCGGCTCTCACTTGCCGGCCCCAACGGCGCCGGCAAGACGACGCTGCTTCGCATGCTCTCCGGCGAGCTCGGCATCGACGGCGGCGAGCTCGCCTTCTCGAAGGGCACGCGCGTCGCGCTGCACGATCAGCGGCCGCCGCTCGACCGCGGCCTCACGCTACGCGAGTACGTCCTCTCCGGCGCCGCCGACCTGATCGCGCTCGAGCAGGAGCTTCGCGAGCTCGAGACCGCCATGGCGGCCGGCGCCCACGACGCGGCGACGCTCGACCGCTACGCCGCCGTGCAGGCTCGCCTCGAGCACGCCGGCGGCTACGCCTGGCGCGACCGCACCGCCGGCGTGATCCGCGGGCTCGGCTTCGCGGATCACGAGCTCGACCGCGAGCTCGACACCTTCTCCGGCGGTGAGCTGACGCGCGCCTCGCTCGCCCGTGCCCTCGCCGGCGATCCGGACCTCTTGCTCCTGGACGAGCCCACGAATCACCTCGACGTCGAGAGCATCGAATGGCTCGAGCGCGAGCTCCAGTCGCTGGACGCGGGCGTGATCCTGGTCGCCCACGACCGCTGGTTCCTCGAGTCGGTGACGAACGCGGTGCTCGAGCTCGCCGGCGGACGGTCGCTCTACTTCGCGGGTCCCTGGTCGAAGTGGCGCCTCGAGAAGGCAGCCCGTGCTCAGCAGGCGGAGAAGACGATCGGCCGCCTCGATTCGGACATTGCCCGGCTCGAGCGATTCGTCGCGCGGTTCCGGTACAAGAAAAGCAAGGCGAAGCAGGCGCAGGCGAAGCTGACGCACATCGGCCGCCTTGAAGGCGAACGCGGCAAGTCGGCCGCCGAGCTCGAGAACCTGAGGCGCAGCCAACGCTCGCTCGGCTTCGACTTCTTCAAGCCGGCGCGCAGCGGGAGGACCGTCGTCGAGGCGGATGGCTTGGCGATTGCGGCCGGGGCGAAGGAGCTCCTTGACGACGTCTCGTTCGCACTCGAGCGCAGCGAGCATCTCGCGCTGGTCGGCCCGAACGGCTCGGGCAAGACCACGTTGCTCGAGACGATCCTCGGTCGGCACGAGCCGCGCGCCGGCTCGGTTCGACTCGGCTACGGCGTCGAGCCCGCGTACTTCTCGCAGCACGAGATCGAGCTGGACGAGCGGGGCAGCGTGCTCGACTGCGTCCAGCGGGCCACTGGCCTTCAACGCCCTCAGGCGCAGTCGCTGCTCGGACGATTCCTCTTCTCCGGCTGGCAGGAGCACGAGAAGGCGGTGACGGCACTGTCAGGCGGCGAACGGCGCCGGCTGGCGCTCGCCATCGTCGTCGCTTCCGGCGCGAACCTGCTGATCCTGGACGAGCCGACCAACCACCTCGACCTCGAGAGCCGCGAGGCGCTCGAGGCGGCGCTCGAGGCCTTTCCCGGCACCGTGCTGCTCGTCTCCCACGACCGGGCGCTGCTCGACGCGGTCGCCGAGCGCACCCTCGCGATCGAGCACCGCACGCTGCGGAGCTACGAGGGCGGCTGGGCCGAGCTGATCCGCCGCCGCGAGGAGCTCGAGCGGAAGGCCGAGCCTGCCGCGGTCCCCAAGCAGCCCAGGCGCAAGCCGCAGCCGCCGACGCCGAAGCCGAAGCCCAAGCGACCGACGCCGCTCGAGACCGTCGAGGCGGAGATCGCCGCGAAGGAGGAGGCGGTCGCCGAGCTCGAACGGCGTCTGGCGGACGACTGGACCAACGTCGAGCTCCTGACCGCGCACCGCGCGGCGCGCGACGAGCTCCAGGTGCTGCTCTCCCGCTGGGAGACGCTCTTCGAGAGGGCCTAGGATCCGCCGCTCCCCGGCCGGAGAGCCGGGGAGCGGGCGAATGGTTGCGCTAGTCCTCCGGCGCGTGGAACACGTCGTCCGCGACCTCCGCATCGCTGTTCATGCGGATGATCTGCGCGAGCGTGAACCGGTAGTCGATCCCGTAGTTCGCACGGATGGCCGCAAGCTCGGGATCGTTGTCGTAGAAGAACCGATCGCCATCTCGAAGCGCCTCGAACTGCTTCTTCCAGATAGCGAGCTGCAACTCGCCGAACTCGGTCCC
>DASTHD010000226.1:0-3676 GCA_035605555.1 Gaiellaceae bacterium | reverse complement strand
GGTCGCGTGGGAGGAGCTCTTCGATGCGGATCTGGGTCGGGGAGAGCATGCCCGGCTCGTTCCCGAGCTCGAACGGTTCATCGCCGAGCACCCGCTGCGCGAGCGTCCGCGCGCCCAGCTGATGCTCGCGCTCTACCGGTCAGGGCGGCAGGCGGACGCCCTCGAGGCCTACCGACTGACCCGCGCAACGCTCGTTCAGGAGCTCGGGCTCGAGCCGTCGGCCGCGCTCAACGAGCTCGAGCAGGCAATCCTCCGCCACGATCCGGCGCTCGCGCCCGAGCACCCCGTTGCGGCGGCTCCGACAGAGCCGGACCGACGGAAGAGCGTCACGATCCTCTTCGCGGACATCGTCGACTCGACCGAGCTTGGTGTCACCCTCGATCCGGAGGTCTTCCGCCGATTGATGACCCGGTACTTCGACGAGGCCACTGCGGCGGTCGAACGCCATGGCGGGGTCGTCGAGAAGTTCATCGGCGATGCGGTGATGGCCGTCTTCGGGGTTCCCGCCGTCCACGAAGACGATGCCCTACGGGCTGTCCGTGCGGCCGCCGAGCTTCGCGAGGCCCCCGGCGAGCTGAGCGCCGAGCTGGCCGATTCCCATGGCATTGCGCTGCAACTGAGGATGGGCATCAATACCGGGGAGGTCCTCGTGGGCGATCCGGGGTCCGGCGCCGCGTTTGCCACCGGCGTGCCGGTGAACGTGGCGATGCGGCTACAGCAGGCGGCGCAGGCCGGCGAGATCCTCCTCGGTGAAGCGACGTACGACCTCGTCCGTCATGCGGCAGAGGCCGAGCCGGTCGAGGCGGTCGAGCTCGGCAGCGTGCCCGGGCGAGTTACCGCGTTCCGCCTCATCGCCGTCGGGGAAACGGCTCGGCCGCTCGGGAGCGCCGCCCTCGTCGGACGGACGGACGAGCTCGCATGGCTCCGGGCCGCCTTCGCGGCTGTTCAGGCAGAGCGCCGGAGCCGTGTCGTGACGCTGCTCGGCGACGGCGGTGTGGGGAAGAGCCGGCTGGCGAAGGAGTTCGTCGAGACATCTGGTGTGCGACCCCTCACCGGCCGCTGCGTCTCGTATGGCCAGGGCGCGACCTTCCTCCCGCTGACCCAGATCGTCCGCGACGTGTTTCCGGAGCGGCCGCAGGCGGCGATCGCAGGGCTGCTCGCCGGCGACGAGCAGGCGCCCGTGATCGCCGAGCGCGTGACGCAGCTGACGGGCGCCGGGGAGGGCGCAGCCTCGACCGGCGAGATCTTCTGGGCGTTTCGGCGCTTCCTCGAGGCATTGGCGGGGAGGGAGCCGCTGGTCGTGGTGCTCGAGGACATCCACTGGGCGGAGCCGACGCTCCTCGATCTGATCGAGTACCTCGACGCCTGGACTGCCGCTGTGCCGCTGCTCGTCGTGTGCCTGGCGAGAAAGGATCTCCTGGAGGAGCGGCCTGGATGGGGAGCTGAGCACCGGGTGCTCGCCCTCGATCCGCTGTCTGACGAGGCGGCCCGGGAGCTCCTGGACGAAATCGGGACGAGCCTCGACGAGTCCGCCCGGGAGCGGGTCGTCGACGTGGCCGAAGGCAATCCGCTCTTCCTCGAGCAGCTGCTCGCCTTTACCGACGAAGCCGGGCCCGAAGCGCTAGTCGCGGTGCCGCCTTCGGTCGAAGCGCTGCTCGCGGCTCGCCTCGACCGACTCGAGCCGGACGAGCGCACGCTCCTCGAGCGCGCGGCCGTCGTCGGCCGCGACTTCTCGCGAAGCGCACTCGTGACGCTCTCCCCTCCGGAGGACCTCGCGGGGCTCGATCGCAGGCTGACTGCGCTCGCCGCCCGCGGCCTGGTCCGGGCGTTGCGAACCGATGGCGAGGAGCGGTGTCGCTTCCACCACGTCCTCGTGCGCGACGTGGCCTACGCCGGGATCACGAAGGACGGGCGGGCAGAGCTTCACGAGCGTTTCGGCTCGTGGCTCGAGCAGCGTGACGGTGCGGACGAGATCGTCGGCTATCACTTTGAACAGGCGCATCGGTACCGGTCCGAGCTTCAGCCGGCCGATCCTCGGCTCCGCCCGCTGGCGAGGGCGGCGGGGACGCATCTTGCAGCGGCCGGAATCAGCGGCTGGAAGCGTGCCGACCTCCGAGCCGCGATCAACTTGCTCGGCCGGGCGACGTCGCTGCTCGAGCCCCAGGACAGCGACAGGGCCGAACTGCTCTGCGAGCTCGGAATCGCACGGCGCTGGTCGGGGGATGCTCGTGGCTGCGAGGAGGCCCTGAACGAGGCGCTTGCGGACGGCGGCGATCGGCGGGTCGCGCTTCGCGCCCGGATCGAGCTCGCCTACGGCCGCCTCTACACCGATCGCGAGGCCGATCCCTCGGTTCTCCTCGAGCTGATCGCCGAAGCCATCCCGGTCTTCGATGAGCTCGGGGACGATCGCGCCTTGGGGAGGGCCTACCGTCTCGACGGCTACGTCCGCGGGTCGATGCAGGGCCGGTGCGCGGACTGGATCGAGGCTTCCGAGCGCGCACTCGTGCCTTATCGACGCTCGGGTTGGTCGGCTTCGGGATGCCTGTCCGAACTTGCGGCCGCCTTGTTCCACGGGCCGATGCCGGTGCCCGACGCGGTCGATCGCTGCGAGCGACTGCTCGAGGAGACGGCCGATCCGACCGGATCGGCCGGCGTTCTGGTCTTTCTCGGCGGTCTCCGTGCCTTGGAAGAGCGGTTCGACGGAGCGTTCGAAGCTCTCGATGCGGCTGACGAGATTTACCGAGAGCTTGCCGAGACGTACTCGCTCGCGAACAACGGCGGCCGGATCCGAGGCCACGTTCACCGCCTCGCCGGCGACGCCGCCGCGGCGGAAGGGGTTTTTCGGGAGTGCTGCGAGACCTTCGAGCGCATCAACGACGAGACAGCCCTCGCGACGATCGCCGCCGGCCTCGGACAATCGCTGTACGAGCAAGGCCGCTATCCGGAGGCGACGGAGTGGAGTGACCTGGCCGAGGAGCGCTGCCCTCGGGGCGACATCATCGCGCAGTTCTCGTGGCGGAGCCTGAAGGGCAAGCTCCTCGCGCAGCAAGACCGTGTGGCGGAAGGAGAAGACCTCGTACGCGAAGCCCTGGGGATCGTCGAGCGGACGGACGCCCTCTCGGCCCACGGCGAGGTGCTGCTCGACCTGGCCGAGGTGCTGCGAGCGGCGGACCGATGCGAGGTGGCGGCGGAGCGGATCGAGGAGGCGCTCGAGCTCTTCGACCGCAAGGGGGATACCGCCTCCGCGCGTCGGGCCAAGTCCCTCTTTGCCGACGTCACCGCTGTCTAGTCAGCACGGAAAGCCCCGTCCGGGGCTTCCCATGCCGCACCTTGTGCCGGCCTACGGCCCGCCACCGGTGCCCAGGTTCGCCAGCGACAGAGCCGCTGCGACGCTCGCGAGCAGAATGAGCAGTTGCCTGTGGAGCATCTCCCGCCTCCTTTGGAACTAGTCACCAATTGACTAGCCAGTCTAGTAGGCGAGTTGTGATTATTCAAGGCTAGACATATAAAGATTAGGTAAAGACTAGACGTGATCTGTTATGCTGCTGTCTATGGCAGCCAGGAACGCACAGCTGGGCGAACGGATCCGAGAAG
Organism: Gaiellaceae bacterium; assembly: GCA_035605555.1. GTDB lineage: Bacteria > Actinomycetota > Thermoleophilia > Gaiellales > Gaiellaceae > JACDAN01. The sequence continues at coordinate 82 of DASTHD010000226.1, read as the reverse complement.
CACGAGCGTCAAAAGGCTGGAAGCAGCGAGAGCTCGCGTCTGAGGTCGAGGTCGAGCCGATCACGGTCTCGCGGTGGGAGCG
>DASTHD010000058.1:0-20338 GCA_035605555.1 Gaiellaceae bacterium | reverse complement strand
GCCCGCTCGCGCTCCGTCAGATCCTCTGCGTGCCGGTCGAGGCGCTCGGCGGTCTGCTCCTGGCGCTCGGCCTCCCGCTTCTGCTTCTTCTCGCGCCGGTCGAGCTCGTCGGTGCGTGAAGCGAGCGTGGCCTCGAGCTCGGCGATCGCCTGCTCGCGCGACTCCAGCTCGGCCAGCTCCTGTTCCCGGCGCTCGAGCTGCGCAGCACGTGCATCGAGCTCGGCCTGGAGTTGCGTCGTCTGCGCGCGGGCGGTATCGACATCCGCCGCCTGCCGGTCGAGCTCGGACTCCCGGTTCGCGAGATCGCGAGAGCGGCGCTCGATCTCGGACGTCCTCGTCCGGAGCTCCTGCATCCTCCGCTCGAGGTCTCTCTGCAGCCGCTCGACCCGCGCCTCGCCTCGGGCAAGCTGGGACTCCTTGCGCTCATGCTTGCCCTTGAGCAGCTCCCGCTCGGCGAACCGGCCGCGGAGCGCGTCCAGCCGGTGCTGCCGGTCGCGCCTCGCCTCGAGCTTGCGCGAGATCCGGCGCACGCGGTCCTCGAGGTGCTCCTCCCGCTCCGCGAGCTTCCGTTCCCGCTCGGCCATCCGCTTCGCGGCCTCGCGGAGCTGGCGCTTCGCCTCTGCGATCTCGTGGAGGCCTTCGGCGTGGGCGCGGCGGCGCTGCTCGAGCACCGCCGGATCGAGGGCCTCGGCGGGCACATCGGCATTGCCGCTTCCACTGCGCCGTCGCACGAACCTCGTTGTAGCACCGGCCCGATTCAAACGGGGCATAGGTGAGCAGAACAGGACGTTGGAATGAGAATGCGCGTTTGGATCGCGCTCGGGACGATCTACGTCGTCTGGGGCTCCACGTTCCTCGCGATCGCGGTGGTGGTTCGGGATCTGCCGCCGTTCTTCGCGATGTCGTTCCGGCACCTGATCGCGGGGTCGCTGCTCTTCGCGTGGGTGTGGTTCCGGCGGAAGGGCCGGCTCGAGCTCGGGTGGCGGCAGTGGGGGGCGGCCGCGATCTTCGGGGGCTGTCTCTTCCTCGTCAGCCACGGCGGGCTCGCGTGGGCGCAGCAGGAGGTTCCGTCCGGCGTGGCCGCGCTGCTCGTGGGGACGATCCCGCTCTGGTTTGCCGTGCTCGCCTGGCTCTTCTTCGGGGAGAGGCTCGGCGGTAGGGCGCTCGTCGGGCTCGTGCTCGGCTTCGCGGGGCTCGCACTGCTCGTCGACCCGACCGGCGAGCACGGCGCCAAGCCGCTCGGCGCGCTCGTGATCGTGATCGGCGCCTTCACCTGGGCCGCCGGTTCGCTGTGGTCGAGGACCCTGCCGCTGCCGAAGGACACGCTGCTCTCTGCCGCGATGGGAATGCTCTGCGGCGGAACGCTGCTGTTCCTGACGGCGGGTGCGACCGGTGAGCTCGACGACATCCACCTGACGCGCGACGCGCTGGCGGCGACGCTCTACATGGTCGTGGTCGGCTCGCTCGTCGGCTTCATCGCCTACGTGTGGCTGCTGAAGAACGCCCCGGCGTCGACTGTCTCGACCTACGCCTACGTGAACCCGGTCGTCGCCCTCTTCCTCGGCTGGGCGTTCAACGACGAGGTGATCAGCGGGCGCACGCTCGTCGCGGCGGCGGCGATCGTCGTCGGCGTCGCCCTGATGGTCAGCAGGCCGGCGGCGGAGCCTGCGCCTCGCCGCGAGCCGGCTCTGGCAGAGAAGTAGGCTCTCCCACTGGTGGAAGCGCCTCGGCCGGACATGGTGACGAGCCTCGCACGGCTTGCGCTCTTCGCCGACCTGACGACGGCACAGCTCGAGTCGATCGCGCACCGGTTCGACGAGGAGGTCTACGCCGAGGGCCAGCGTGTGATCCGCACCGGGCTCAGCGGCGGCGCCCTCTACGTGATTCTCGAGGGTGAGGCCGTGATCCGAATCGACGGGATCGCGCGCGCCCGGTTCAGTCCCGGCGAGGTCTTCGGGGAGATCAGCGTCCTCACCGGGGAGGTGCCGAACGCGGACGTCGAGGCCGCGACGATGCTCCGCTGCCTCGAGATTCCCGGTGCCGACGTCGAGCCGTTCCTGGTCGAGTTCCCGAAGGTGATGTACCGGATGCTCCAGGCGGAGGCGCGGCGGCTGAGGATCACGACCGAATGGAAGTCGTAGACCGTCCGTTCCCCCCGGGGGACTACGACGTCGTGGTCGTCGGGAGCGGGCCGGGCGGTCTCCAGACGAGCCACACACTGTCCTGGCTGGGCGTCAAGCATGCGATGCTGTCCCGGGACGACACGCCCGGCGGCATGTTCCGCCGCTTCCCAATCTTCGAGCGGTTGATCAGCTGGACCAAGCCCGACGCGCCGGTCGACCGGCAGTCGCGCGAGTACGAGTGGTACGACCACAACAGCCTCGTCGGCGAAGAGCCGGAAGTGCGGGGGCTCGCGCCGAACTTCATGGACCGCACGTTCGACGTTCCGTCTCGGGCCGAGATGGAAGCTGCCCTCGCCGCCTTCGTCGAGCGGGCGGGGGTAAAGGTGCGGTACGGGTGCAGCTGGACGGCGACGCGGCGCGAGGACGACGGCCGGCTCGTCCTCGCGACCACCGACGGCGAGTACCGCTGCCGCTTCGCGGTCTTCGCGCTCGGCGTGACCGAGCCGTGGACGCCGCCGATTCCCGGCGCGGAGCACGGCACCCACTACGTGCAGACGAAGCCGCCCGGCGCTTACCGCGACAAGCGCGTCGTGATCATCGGCAAGCGCAACTCGGGGTTCGAGATCGGCCACGGGCTGCTCCCCTGGGCCCGCCAGCTCGTGCTCGTGTCGCCGCGCCCGGTCCAGCTCGAGACCCTGGCGCACTCGCCGCTCCGCCTCCGCTATCTCCAGCCCTACGAGGAGTACGTTCGGGGCGGCGCCGGCACGTTCGTCGTCGACGGCGCGATCGAGCAGATCGAGCGGTCGAACGGCGACCGGCGGGTGGTGGCGGAGGGGACGACACGGCCGGGGCGGCTCGTGTTCGACGCGGACGAGGTCATCCTCGCGACGGGGTTCAAGACGCCGCTGCAGGACCTCCGGGACGTTGGGGTCGCAACGGTGCTGAACGACCGCGTGCCGGCCCAGTCGCCCTTCTTCGAGAGCATCTCGGCGCCGGGGATCTTCTTCGCGGGCAATGTCACACAGGGCTCGAAGGGGATGCGGAAGCACGGCGCCGGCCCGAACTCGACCTCCGTGAACGGCTTTCGCTACAACGCCCGCGTTCTGGCCGAGCATCTCGCCGAGCGCCTCGGGATCGCGCGTGAGCGGGCGACGGTCGAGCCCGGCGCGCTCGTGGACTATCTCCTGCGCGAGCTGTCGTGCGCGCCGGAGCTCTGGATCCAGAAGAACTTCCTCGCCCGGGTCGTGTCCGCAGGGGAGGAGGGCCTTCGGGACAAGGGGATTCTGCCGCTCGAGCACTTCCTCGATTCGGGCGGGCCGGACGCAGTCGCGGCGGCGATCGAGATGGATCCGCGAGCGGTGATCCACCCGACGCTCTACCTCAGGCGCGGCGGGCGAATCGAGGAGCACGAGCTCCCGCCGCACCCGGTGCACGCCTACGGCGGGCCCGCCTACGTCCGTGAGGCGGTCTCGATCCTGAAGCCGCTCACCGGATGATCGTCGCCACCCTCGGCGACTCGATCACCGAGGGCTCGCCGCTCCTGCATCGGACGGAGGGCGGTGATCCGCGCAGCTCGTGGCAGTACTGGGCCTCGCAGGCTGATCCCAGCCTCCAGTTTCGGGTCTCCGGTGTCTACGGCGAGCGGACGGATGAGATCGCCGAGCGGCTCGAGGAGTGCGCCCGCGGCGCGGACGTCCTGGTCGTTCAGGGCGGGATCAACGACGTCGCGCAAGGGCGCTCGGTGGTCGAGGCCGCGGCGAACCTCCGCGCGATGATCCGCCGCGGCCGGGAGCTCGTCCCGCGGGTCGTCACCGTCGACATGTTGCCGTGGAACAACGGCTATCCCCGCGCCGAGCCTGAGATCCGGCGGCTCAACGAGCTGATCCGCGAGATGGCAGCGGCGGAGTCGGTCGCCGTCCTCCCCTTCCACGACACGCTCGAGGATCCCGAGCGGCCGGGGCGGATGCGCCCGGACTGGACGGACGACGGCGACCACCCCTCCATCGAGGGCTACCGCCGACTCGGCGACGTCATCGCGGAAAGTCTGGCGACTTTCCGCGAGATCTAGCGGCCCGCAAACGGGGTCGCGCCTCCGACGTCGGCTTGGAGCGGAGCGGGCATAGCCCGCTCCGCGCTAACGGCAATTAGCTCTTCCGGGCCGCGGCCTTGCCGCCTTTACGCCCAGCCGCTTTCTTCTGCGCGGTTGTTCCCCCCTGGCTGGAGCTCGAGCGCGAGGACGACTTGTTCGAGTTCTTGCCGCCTCGGCTCGACGCACCCGGCGAGTTGGCGATCTTCGCCGCGCGCTCCTTCGACATGCCCTTGTCCTTGAGCGCCTCGTACTGCTTCTCGTTCTTGACGTTTGCCTTCTTGCTCGGCATTCGGGCCTCCTTCGGAACGGATACGGCCCTGTCTTTTCCACGGCCGCCGCCGCGGAAACCGGTCAACGGGCGAAGGTGACCTTGCTGAGGCCGCGGGGCTCGTCCGGATCCAGTCCGCGCGCCCGCGCCAGCGCCCAGGCGAAGAGTTGGCCCGGGACGACCGAGAGCAGGGGGGCCAGGAGACGAGAGCCGAGGTTCGGGAGCGGCAGCGAGAAGGAAGCGTCGGGCACTGCGGCCGCGGCCGAGCCGCTCGCGATCAGCGCCGCCCCGGCCTCCCGTGACCGCCGCGCGGCCTCGACGACGGCGGGAAGCGTCTCGTCGTCGGAGACGATCGCCCAGACCGGGAAGAGCGGGTCGAGCGCGGCGACCGGTCCGTGCGACAGGTCGGTGGCGGTCAGGGGCTCCGCGGCTATGCGGGTGGTCTCGAGGAGCTTCAGCGCGATCTCGCGCGCCGTCGCGAACTCGGGGCCGCGGCCGATCACGAACATCCGGCCCGTGAACGCGAAAGCGGAGGCGACCGGCAGGACGCGGCGCTCGAGGACGGGCAGCAGCTCGGCCAGCTCCTCGGCCACGAGCCGGATCCCCGCCGAGAAGCGAGGGCCCCTGCCGGCGGCATGGGAGGCGAGGAGCCCGAGCGCCGCCACCTGGTTCAGGTACGTCTTCGTCGCCGCTACAGCCCGCTCGGGGCCGGCGGCGAGCGGCAGGACCGCCTCGGCCGCCTGCGCCAGCTCCGAGTTCGGCTCGTTCGTCAGGGCAACCGTAAAGGCGCCGTTCGCCCTTGCGCCCTCGATGTAGGCGACCACGTCCGGCGTGCGGCCCGACTGGGAGAGCCCGATCGCGGTCGTCCCGCTCATCGCGAGCGGCATCGCGTAGTGGACCGAGAGCGAGATCGAGTCGCGGAACGCCGTCCAGTGCGGCCGGAGGCCGAAGGCGTACACGCCGTAAGAGGCGGCGTTGTCCGACGAGCCGTGCCCGACCATCCGCACGGTCGTCGCGTCGCGACGGTGCATCAGCTCGGCCACCCGCGCGAAGTCGGCCTCGTGCTCGAGCAGCCGCAGCAGTGCGTCCGGCTGTTCGTGGATCTCGGCCAGGAACCGAGCGCCCGGCTGCGGCGGGGGCGGTTCGGCTTCGACCGCTTCAGGCAACGACACGTTCCTGCCCGCCCACGAGCACCCGGTCGATCTGGAGGTTGTCGTCGACGACGACGACGTCGGCCGGCGCTCCCGGCGCGAGATACCCGGCGTCACGGAGGCCGAGCACCGAGGCGGGCACCGTCGAGGCCGCTTCGAGTGCGCTGCTCAGCGGCACGCCGAGAGCGTGGAGGTTCCGGACCGCCTCGATCATCGTCAGGACGCTGCCGGCGAGCTGGCCGTCGGGCCCTCGCGCGATCCCGTCGCGGATCTTCACCTCGAAGCCGCCGAGGCTGTAGGAGCCGTCCTGCACCCCGGCGCCGGAGACGGCGTCGGTGACGAGGGCGACGCGTCCCGCTGCAGCGCGCCAGACCAGCGCGGCGGTCTCCGGCGCCAGGTGGACGCCGTCGAGAATGATCTGGACGACGACGTCTTCCCGGGCGAGTGCTGCGCCCGCGATGCCCGGGTCTCGGTGGCGAAGCGGGCGCATCGCGTTGAAGAGGTGGGTGACCGTGTGGACGCCACGGTTGAAGGCGTGGTTGGCCTCCTCGGCGGTGGCGTCGGTGTGCCCGCACGACACGGTGACGCCGCGCCGGAGCAGGAGGTCGATGAGCTCATCGGATCCTTCCAGCTCCGGCGCAAGTGTCACGAGTCGGATCCGGCCCGAGGCGAGCCGTCGCTCGAGCAAGGCCGGATCAGGCTCCCGGCGCGCCAGGGGAGGATGCGTGCCGAGACGGCCGGCTGCGAGGAACGGGCCCTCCAAATGGATCCCGATGATCCGCGGGCCCTCTCCCGTCGCCGGGACTTCGTCGATCGCCGCGAGGAGCTGCTCCTCCGGCGTGGTGATGAAGGTGGGGAGGTACGCGGTGACGCCGGTCTCGAGCAGCGCCTCGCCGGCGCGCCGGTAGCCGGCGGCGTCGGAGTCGAGGAAGTCGACACCGCCGAAGCCGTTCACCTGCAGGTCGATGAAGCCGGGCGAGGCGATCCCGCTGCCGTTCCGGCGGGCGAGGCCGACGCCCGTGACGCGGCCGTCGGTGACCTCGACGTCGCCCGGCAGGAGGGCGCCGTCGACGAGGGCCGCCTCGACGCCGAGTCTCATCCCTGCAGCGCCAGCCGGACGTTGCCGTCCGCCTGCTCCAGTCGTGCTCGTGCCGCCGGCGCATCCACCCCGGCCAGCAGCGCGACGATCGCGACCTTGGCGTCTCCGTCGGCCGCGTCGAGCGCGGCGTCGACCTCGTCAGACGAGGCGCCCGTCGCCGTCCGCACGATCCGGTGGACGCGCGCGCGAAGCTTCTCGTTCGCGGCGGCGACGTCGACCATCAGGTTCCCGAAGGTCTTGCCGAGCCGGATCATCGAGATCGTCGAGATCGCGTTGAGGACGAGCTTCTGCGCCGTCCCGGCCTTGAGCCGCGTCGAGCCGGCGATGAACTCCGGGCCGACGACGACGGCGATCTCCAGGTCGGCGATCCGCGCGAGCTCCGAATCGTGGCTGGACACGAGCGCCACTGTCAGAGCGCCGGCCTCCGCCGCCGTCTCGAGGGCGCCGACGACGAAGGGAGTGCGGCCGCTGGCGCTGATCCCGACCACGGCGTCAGCGGTCGACGGGTCCAGCGCCTTGAGCTCCGAGGCGCCGGCATCGCGGTCGTCTTCGGCCGCGGGATCGGCGGCCACGACGGCGACGACCTGGCCGGGGCTCGTTGAGAAGGTGGCCTCGCATTCTTCGGCATCGAGCGCGGCAAGTCCGCCGGAGGTTCCGGCCCCGACGTAGATCAGCCGGCCGCCGCCCCTGAGGCGCTCGACGATCGCGTCGATCGCATGGGCGACGGCCTCGCGCTGCCGCCGGACCGCCTGCGGCACCTGCTCGTCCGCGGCGCTCATCAGCTCGAGCAGCTCTGCGGTCGCCCGCTCCTCGTAGGCCCTGTTCGCGGCGCCGCCCGCCTCGGTCACGAGTCCATCGAGGTTCTCGGGAGATCGGATGCGGGCGCCGTCCGCCACGTCGTCGCAGTGTACGCAGACTTCGGCCCGGTGGTCAATACCACTCTTTTCACAGCCGGACAGCGGTGGTATTGTCGCAGCCCAGTGGCCGGGATCGCGATCGAACGCGTCACCAAGTCGTTTCCGAACGGCTATGCCGCAGTCCGCGACCTCAGCCTGACGATCGACGACGGCGAGTTCATGGTGCTGGTCGGGCCCTCCGGCTGCGGCAAGACGACGCTGCTGCGCCTGATCGCCGGCCTGGAACAGGTGACCGCGGGGCAGATCGAGATCGACGGTCAGGACGTGACCGACCGCCCGCCTCGCAAACGCGACGTGGCGATGGTCTTCCAGAGCTACGCGCTCTACCCGCACATGAACGTCCGGCAGAACCTCGGCTACGGCCTCAAGGTGCGGCGGACGCCGAAAGCCGAGGCCCGGAAGCGCGTAGAGGAGGTCGCCGCACTGCTGGGCCTGAGCGAGCTCCTCGACCGCAAGCCGGCGCAGCTCTCAGGCGGTCAGCGCCAGCGGGTGGCGATGGGCCGGGCGATCGTCCGCCAGCCGCGGGCGTTCCTGATGGACGAGCCGCTCTCCAACCTCGACGCGAAGCTGCGCGTCGGCATGCGCGCCTCCCTCTCCGAGCTGCACGCTCGCCTCGGCGTCACCACCGTCTACGTGACCCATGACCAGGTCGAGGCGATGACGCTGGGCCAGCGCGTCGCCGTCATGCGCGACGGCCGGATTCTCCAGGTCGACCGGCCCCAGCGGCTCTACGAGGAGCCGCAGGACCTCTTCGTGGCGGCGTTCATCGGGTCACCCGCGATGAACCTCGTCGAGGCGCGGATCGACGGCAACGACGTCATCCTCGGCCAGTTTCGTGTGCCCCTCGACCCCGGGCGGCGTCCGGCCGCTTCGGTCACCGAGGTCGTGCTGGGGATCCGGCCCGAGGGGTTCGAGGACGCGGCCTTCGCGGCCTCGGCGCTGCCGACGATCGACGTCTCCGTCGCCGTGCTCGAGGAGCTCGGCGCCGACTCGTTCGCGCACTTCCGCGTGGACGCACCGCGCATCACCGCCGAGCTGCTCGAGGCGGGCGACGACGCCACGCTCCTGGCGGAGCCGACGGCGCTCTTCAGCGGCCGGCTCGACCCGAAGACCCGCGCTGCAGTCGGCGACGACCTCACGCTTGCCGTCGACCCCTCCCAGTTCCATTTCTTCGATGCCAAGACCGGTGCGGCGCTGCTGTCGGACGCGCAGCCGCGGGAAACGATGGACTTGACCACTATCCTCGCCGGGAGCGAATGACAAAGCAGAGCGAGACCCGCGAGCGAGTGCTCGACTTGATCGAACGCCTCGGCGTGGGGGAGGCGATCCCGTCGGAGCGCCAGCTGAGCGGCGACCTCGGCGTCTCCCGCCTCACCGTCCGTGCCGCCCTCGACGACCTGGTGCGCGAGGGCTTCCTCGCGCGCCGGCAGGGCGCCGGCACCTTCGTCTCGGAGCCCAAGATCGCGCAGGAGCTGACGATGACCTCGTTCACGGAGGACATGCGCCGGCGCGGGATGGAGCCTTCCAGCAAGACCCTCGAGCTGAAGACGGTTCCGGCGGGCGCCCGCCTCGGCAGGCTGCTCCACGTCTCGCCGTCGGAGTCGATCGTGGTCGTGAAACGGCTCCGTTATGCGGATCGCGAGACGATGGCGATCGAGACGCTGCACGTGGCGGAGTCGCGCGTGCCCGGTCTCTCGGCGAAGGATCTCGAGCGGCGGTCGTTTTACGAGCTCCTGGAGGACGAGCACGGGATCGTGGTCGTCGGAGGCACCCAGGCGATCGAACCCACTGTCACCAACGAGGAAGAATCAGCGGCCCTGGGCGTCCCACTGCACTCGCCGGCGTTCCTCTTCGAGCGCACCACGCGCGCCGCTGACGGGACGATCGTCGAGTACGTCCGCTCGATCTACCGCGGCGACCGCTACCGGCTGGTCAGCGAGCTGACCCGGCCGCAGGAAGCGCGCCGCGCCGCCGGGATCGCCGCCGTCGGACGCTGACGACAATGTGTCGGAGTGGGTTGACAGCCTCGCTGGTTTGTGCCAGTGTCTCGCCGTGTGGCCAACTGGTATGAACCACTTGGCGGCGAGATATTTCCGGCCCCAGGCCACCAGGGGAGAACGGGTCAATGGCCGCCGCAACGTACTGGGGGTATCTGAATGAATCGACGCATGATCGGAGGAGCCCTCGCGCTCGCTGCGGCGCTGCTCGTCTCTGCCGTGGCAGCCTCCACGAGCTCCTCGAGTCCCAAGCGTCAGTCGGCGACGAAGGTCGTCATCTGGCTCCAGAACGACGCCAAGAACGGCTGGGAGCAGATGGTCACCTCCACGAACGACGCCTTCAAGGCGAAGCACCCTGGCGTCGAGGTCGACGTGCAGTACCAGGGCTGGGGTGACCACCTCACGAAGTTCGACGCGGCGCTCGCCGGCGGAACGGCGCCTGACGTGATCGAGTTCGGAAACACGGAGACGACCCGCTACATGGCGGGGCGGCTCCTCCAGGACCTCAGCAGCCAGGCCAAGTCGTTCCCGAACTCGAAGACCTGGCTGGGTGCGCTGAAGGACTCCTGCACCTACAGGGGCAAGCTCTACTGCGTCCCGTATTACGCGGGAGCGCGGGCCGTCATCTACCGCAAGGACCAGTACAAGGCGGCCGGTGTCAAGGGCACGCCCAAGAGCCTCGCCGCGTTCCAGGCGGCCGGCATGAAGCTGATGAAGCGCTACGGCAAGCAGCGGAACTACTCGGCCCTCTACTTCCCGGGGCAGTACTGGTACGCCGCCATGTCCTTCGTCTACGACTACGGCGGCAAGATCGCCGAGTTCAAGAACGGCAAGTGGCAGGGCACGCTGACCTCGCCCCAGGCGATCCAGGGGCTGACCCGGATGAAGTCGGTCGTGCGGGCGCTTTCGCGGGCGAGCAAGACGACCGACGAGGCCAACCCACAGCAGGCGCTCGTGTTCTCGAAGGGCCGCGTCGGCTCGTTCATCGGGAACGGCTGGGAGTGGCCGTACGCCCTCGACGAGAAGGTCGGGGACCCGTCACTCGCGGACAAGATCGGTGCGTACCCGATGCCGAGCCATGTCGCCGGCAAGTTCATGCCGACGTTCCTCGGCGGCTCTGACGTCGCCGTCCCCGTGACGAGCAAGAACAAGGCGCTTGCCTACGACTGGATCCGGATCTTCACGAGCGTGTCCTCGATGAGGAAGCTCGCGACGATCGGCAAGCAGATCCCGAACAGCACGACCCTCTCCTCGATCAACGCCAGGAACCCGAAGCTGGCGCCGTTCACGAACGCGTCGAAGTACAGCTGGTTCGTTCCGACGGCACCGAACTGGGTGAAGGTCGAGAATGCACGTGTGTTGAAGAACCTGGTTCAGGCGATCGTCACCGGGCGGCAGAGCGTCGCCAAGGCGGCGAAGAGCGCCAGTGGCCAGATCACGAAGATCCTCAATCAGCCAGTGACGTGAGCTCCGGGCCGGGAGGCGAAACCGGCTTCCCGGCCTCCGCGGTCGCTGCCGCCGGGCCCCATGTGGCCCGGCGGCGGCCCCGTGCCGTAGGGGAGCGCACGCTCCACGCGCTCGCGCCGTACCTCCTCCTCGCGCCCGCCGCGCTCGTGATCATCGCGGTGCTCGGCTATCCGCTCTACCTCGTCGGCCGCCTCTCCTTCGAGCAGTTCGGGCTCGCCGAGCTGATCACGAAGAAAGGGACGTGGATCGGGCTCGACAACTACTCGCGCCTCTTCCACGACCGCCAGTTCTGGACCGTGCTGCTCCGGACGATCGTCTTCACGGTCGTGACCGTCGGGCTGACGATGACCTTCGGGACGCTGATCGGGCTGCTGCTGATGAAGCTCGGCCGGTTCATGCGCCTCTTGCTCTCGACCGGGCTCGTGCTGGTCTGGGCGACGCCTGTGGTCGTCGCCGTCAACATCTTCCGGTGGATGGTCGACTACGAGTTCGGCGTCCTGAACTGGACGCTGACGGAGCTCCATCTGGGCGACTTCCTGAACAAGGACTGGTTCGCCGACCCCAAGACGGGCTTCGCGGTGATCATCGCACTCATCGTCTGGGGCGCGATCCCGTTCGTCGCGATCATGGTCTACGCGGGTCTCTCGCAGGTCCCGGCCGAGCTGCTCGAGGCGGCCGAGATCGACGGCGCCCGGCGCTGGCGGGCCTTCAAGGACATCACCTTCCCGCTCCTGCTCCCGATCTTCGTGATCCTCACCAGCCTCTCGATCATCTGGGACTTCCAGGTCTTCAACCAGGTCTGGCTGATGCGGGGGAGCGAGCCGGAGGAGAGCTACTGGCTGATGAGCGTCTACTCCTTCATCGAGGCGTTCAAGCTCGGTGAGTACGGCTTCGGCGCCGCGATCGCGGTCGTCATGGTCGGGATCATGTTCCTCGCGACGTTCGTCTACCTCCGCCAGATGATCCGCATGGGGGAGACGCGATGAGTCGCCGCACGCTCGGCCGGATCGGCTGGAACGCCCTCGGGTTGTTCGTCTTCCTCGTGATCATCTTCCCGGTCTACTGGATGATCTCGACGGCGTTCAAGGAAGGGCAGAACGTCCTCGCGGACACGCCGCAGTTCTGGCCGCATCCGGCGACGCTCTCGAACTTCGACGACGCCATCCACCGGCAGTACTTCTGGGACGTCGTCCGGAACAGCCTGATCATCGTGACGGTCGTCGTCTCGCTGTCGCTCGTGCTCGCCTTCCTCGCGGCGCTTGCGCTGGCCAAGTTCCAGTTCTACGGCCGCGGCGCGTTTATCGTCCTGATTCTCGGCGTCCAGATGGTGCCGCTGAACGCCCTGATCATCCCCCTCTACATTCAGCTGAGCCGGGCGGGCCTCGTCAACGAGCTCACCGGCGTGATCATCACCTACCTGACCTTCGTGCTCCCGTTCACGGTCTGGACGCTGCGAGGCTTCATGCTCGGCATCCCACGGGACCTGGAGGAGGCAGCGATGGTCGACGGCTCGAGCCGGTTCGGCGCCTTCGTCCGGATCCTCCTGCCGCTGATCGCCCCGGGGATGGTCGCGACGTCGATCTTCGCCTTCATCCAGGCCTGGAACGAGTACCTGATCGCGTACGTCCTGCTCAACGACGCCCAGAAGCAGACGATCACCGTGTGGCTCGCCGACTTCACGACGCAACGGGGGACGGACTGGGGTCCGTTGATGGCGGCGGCGACGCTGACGGCGCTCCCGGTCGTCGTCTTCTTCCTCCTCGTCCACCAGAAGATTGCGGCCGGCCTCACCGCCGGCGCCGTGCGGGGGTGAGCGCGGAGCTCGACCGGCTCGCCGCCGGGACACTGCTGGCCGGGTTCGAGGGCATTAGCGCCCCGGCGTCGCTCCACCGCTGGCTCGACCTCGGGCTCGGCGGCGTCTGCCTCTTCGCCCGGAACGTCGAGAGCCGAGAGCAGCTCGCGGCGCTGGCGGCGGAGCTCGAGGAGCGCCGGCCGAGGCTCGTGATCTCGATCGACGAGGAGGGCGGCGACGTCACGCGGCTCGAGGCGCGCGAGGGCAGCTCGTACCCGGGGAACTGGGCGCTCGGCGTCGTCGACGATCCAGGGCTGACCGAGCACGTGGCTCGGGCGATCGGCGCCGAGCTCCGCGGGGTCGGGGTGAACCTCGACCTGGCGCCGGTCGCGGACGTGAACGTCGATCCGGCCAACCCGATCGTCGGCGTTCGTTCGTTCGGTACCGATCCGGAGCTCGTGGCGCGGCACGTCGCGGCCTTCGTGACCGGGCTTCAGTCGAGCGGCGTCGCCGCCTGCGCCAAGCACTTCCCCGGGCACGGCGACACCATCGAGGACTCGCACCTCGAGCTTCCGACTGTGGAGCGCGACGACGCGGCGATGGCGGCCGCGCTCCTGCCGTTCCGAGCAGCGATCGAGGCCGGCGTCCGCGCGGTGATGTCGGCGCACATCCGCATCACCGGGCTGGACGAGGCACCGGCAACGCTCAGCAGGAAGATCCTGACGGGACTGCTCCGCGGCGAACTCGCCTTCGACGGCGTCGTGGTCTCCGACGCGCTCGAGATGCGCGCGGTCAGCGGGACCGTCGGCGCCGAGGAAGGGGCGGTACTCTCGCTGGCGGCGGGCGCGGACGCGCTCTGCCTCGGTCACGACCTCGAGCCGGACGCCGTGCACGCGGCGATCGTCGCGGCGGTGTCGTCGGGCCGGCTCCCCGAGGAGCGCCTGCACGAGGCGGTCGCGCGGATCGAGAGCCTGGGTTCGGAGCAAACCGGGGCACCGTCCGACCTCGACTCCGGCCTGGGTCTGGAGGCGGCGCGTCGAGCGCTGAGGGTCGAGGGCGAGGTCGGGCTCGAGCGGCCGCCGGTCGTCGTTGAGCTCGTGCCTGAGGCCTCCATCGCGGCAGGCGACGCCTCCCATGGCCTGGCGGAGTCGCTGGAGAACGCTGAGGCGCTGCGCCTCGCGGCCGAGCCGCTCGACGTCCGCGCGGTGGCGGCGGATCACTTCGACCGCCAGCTCGTCATCGTCGTCCGGGACGCGCACCGTCACGACTGGGAGCGGCAGACGGTCGAGGCATTCCTGGAGGCGGCGTCGGACGCCGTTGTGGTCGAGGTCGGCGTCCCCGCCTGGCGCCCGGAGACCTCGAGGTACGTGGCCACGCACGGCCACGGCCGCGTCAACCTGCTCGCGGCCGCCGAGCTCCTGCAGCCGCGCTAGGAGCTAGCCCAGGATCGTTTGCAGGTAGGCGAGCACGTCCTCGAGCTCCTGGCCGGAGACGAGGTTGGCCGGCATCCCGCCGCCGCCGTTCTGGATCTGCGTACGGGCGGCGTCGATCGAGATCGACGCGCCGTTCAGGTCGGGGCCGACCCCTGTCTCGTGGCAGGTCGTGCACTTCTGCTCGAAGAGTGCCTGCCCTCTCGCCGCCGGGGTGGCTGCGCCGGAGACGGTTCCGGCCTTTGCTTCCGGTTTCGCCGGGTGGAGAAGCGCCAGTGTCAGCACCGTTCCCGAGACGGCGACGAAGAGGATGACGGGGAGCACGAGCAACCGGAAGCGGCGTGAACCCACGGGTCGATCGTAATAGGGTCGCAGCGTGCTGTTTGCGAGCGTCGAGTCGCGCTACATCGACCTCGTCACGAGCGTGTTCTCGACCCCGATCGCGTTCAAGGCGTGGTTCGCCTCCGCCGCAGCGCTCTTCGCAGTCGTCCAGGTGCTGACCGGCGCTCGGATCTTCGGGAAGCTGACCGGGATCGTTCCGGTGCCGCCGCCGCGGGTGAACCGGATCCACCGCTGGTCGGGGCGCCTCGCAATCCTCTGCACGCTCCCCGTCGCCTTCCACTGCGTCTTCATCCTCGGTTTCCAGACCGGTGACGCGCGGGTGCTGATCCACTCGGTGCTCGGGACTTTTCTCTACGGCGTCGTCGCCGTGAAGCTCTTCTTCGTCCACGACGCCGACCACCCGCGCTGGACCCTGCCGCTCGTCGGCGGCACGCTCTTCACCGTGCTCGCGCTGCTCTGGAGCACCTCGAGCCTGTGGTACTTCACGCAGGTTCGGTTCGGGTTCTAGCTTCGACGCGCCGCCGTCCGAGCGGCGTGACGAAGAGCGCGACGCATGCGGCGACCGCGGAGCTGAAGGCGCCGATCCAGAACGCGGTCGAGAACGCCGACTCCGCCGGCACGCCCGTCGAGCCGATCGTGTCCGCCGTCAGGATCGCGGCGCCGACCTGGCCGCCGATCACGCCGCCGACGGTTCGCATCACCGTGTTCATCCCGGTCGCGACGCCCGTCTCGGTCGGGCGGACGGACTGGACGATGATGTTCGCCATCGCCGCGAAGGTCATCGGCAGGCCGCCGCCGAGGACGAGCATGCCGAGGACGATCTGCCAGGGCTCCTCATGCCACTCCGCCAGGATCGCGAGCCCGGCGCTCCCGAGCGCCATCCCCAGGCAGAGCGTCCACTTCGGGCCCCAGCGCGCACTGAGGAGGCCGCTCAGCGGTCCGGTGAAGAAGCCCGTAAGGGCCGCCGGAAGCAGGTAGAGGCCTGTCTTCGTCGCCGAGGCGTTGAAGCCGTAATCGGCGAGGCTTGCCAGGTCGGGCGGCAGGCCGCGCGGGAGCTGCAAAAGGGTCGGCACCAGCACGAACGAGCCGAAGAGCGCGAAGCCGGCGATCAGGCCGGTCACGTTCGCAAACAGGACGGGGCGCCGCGAGAGCATCCGCATGTCGACGAGCGGCTCCGGGACCCGCCGCTCGACGACGATCCAGGTTGCGAACGCGATCGCCGCCAGCGCGAAGAGCCCGAGGATGCGAGCCGACAGCCAGCCCCAGTTCTCGCCTTCCGTGAGCGCGAGGAGCAGCGAGAGCAGCGTCAGCGAGAGCAGTGCGGCGCCCGGCACGTCGAGCCGCGACGGCGTCTTGATCGGCGACTCGGGAACGAAGAAGTGGACGAGGACGACAGCGATCGCCACCCCCGTCGCGCCGACGACGAACAGCCACCGCCAGCCGAGGTGGTCGATGATCACGCCCGAGAGCGCGAGGCCAAGCCCGCCGCCGACGCCGAACACGGCCGAGACGGCACCGATCGCCGTCCCCACCTTCTCCGGCGGGAACTCGTCTTTGATGATCGCGAAGGCAAGCGGGAAGACCGCGGCGCCGCAACCCTGGAGGATCCGGAACCCGATCAGCACGCCGATGTTCCAGGCGAAGATCGCGCCGACACTGCCCGCGAGGAAGATGCAGAGGCTGATCACGAGCAGCCGCTCCTTCCCGTACTGGTCGCCGAGCTTGCCGAAGAGCGGCGTCGCGACCGAAGCCGAGAGCAGGAAGCCGGTCAGGAGCCACGCCGACCAGGCGGCCGTCGTGTCGAACTCACGCTGGAGGATCGGCAGAGCCGGGATGACCATCGTCTGCTGGAGCGCGAACGCGACCCCGGCCAGGATCAGGACGGCGAGCGTGACGTTGTAGTGCTGCCGCGGATGGGCCTCGTGGGCGGGCGCGTCAGTATCCACGTCCATGAAGTCCTACCCGACGGTGGAGGTCCGAGACCTCCACGTTCGCCGAGGCGGCCGGCTCGTGCTGCCGGGGATTTCGCTGGAGGTCGCGCCGGGTCGGGTCACCGGCCTTCTCGGCCCGAGCGGCTCGGGGAAGACGACGCTGATGCGCGCGATCGTCGGCGTCCAGATCGTCGAGAGCGGCGAGGTGACGGTGCTCGGCCGCTCCGCGGGCGCGCCGGAGCTGCGGCGCCGAGTCGGGTACGTGACGCAGGAGGCGTCGGTCTACGGCGACCTGACCGTGCGCGAGAACCTCGGGTACTTCGGACGGATCCTGCGCGCGCTGCCGGGACGCGTCGAGGAAGCCCTCGCCACGGTGGCGCTGGAGGAGCGCGCCGACCAAATCGTGCGCACACTGTCGGGCGGCGAACGCTCGCGGGTGTCGCTCGCCACCGCCCTGCTCGGGCACCCTGACCTGCTCGTGCTCGACGAGCCGACCGTGGGGCTGGACCCGGTGCTGCGGCGGGACCTCTGGCGGACGTTCCACGACCTGGCCGACGGCGGGACGACGCTGCTCGTATCGAGCCACGTGATGGACGAGGCAGAGCGCTGCGACGACCTGGTGCTTCTCCGCGACGGGCAGGTCGTCGCGACGGGGTCGCCGGACGAGCTGCGCCGCCGGACGGGGCGCGAGGATCTCGAGGAGGCGTTCCTCGTGCTGGCGGAGGCTTCGTGACCCTCCGGATCACGTTGGCCACGGCGGCCCGCGTGCTGCGGCAGGTGCGGCGGGACCGGCGGACGCTGGCGCTCGTGCTCCTCGTGCCGCCGCTCCTGATGACCCTGTTTCGCTACGTCTTCGACGGGCAGCCCGAGACGTTCGACCGGGTCGGACCGCCGCTGGTCGGCATCTTCCCGTTCGTCTCGCTGTTCCTGGTCGCCTCGATCGCGATGCTCCGGGAGCGGACGACGGGGACGCTCGAGCGGCTGATGTCGATGCCGCTGGCCAAGCTGGACCTGCTCCTCGGCTATGCGATCGCCTTCGCGCTCCTTGCCGTCGCGCAGGCCTCGCTGACCGCCGCCGTGTCGTTCGGCCTGCTCGGCCTCGACTCCACGGGGCCGGTGTGGCTGGTCGTCGTCCTCGCCGTGGCAAACGCGGTCCTCGGGATGGCGCTCGGCCTCTTCCTCAGCGCCTTCGCGCAGACAGAGTTCCAGGCCGTCCAGTTCATGCCGGCGTTCGTGCTGCCGCAGGTGCTCCTGGCCGGACTGCTCGTCCCGCGCGACAAGATGGCGCCGCTGCTGGAGCTCATCTCGTACGCGATGCCTCTGACCTACGCGTACGACGCCCTGGCTCGTGCCACCGCCGACGAGCTCGGGCGGCGGCTCACGATCGACGTCGTCCTCATCTGTGCCTTCATCGTGCTCTCGCTCGTGCTCGGTGCGACCACGCTCAGGCGGCGCACGGCCTGACGACGCGCCGGGCAAGCGACCTCGCCGCGGCCTTCTCCAGTAGCCGCGTCCGGCGAGGGGCGCGCTGCTCGACGAGCGGCGCCTTGAAGAGCCGCCCGTAGACGACCAGTGCGGCGGCCCCGGTGCCGAGCGCGCTCGGGTGAAAGCCGTCCGGGCCGTAGAGCGGCAGCCGCGGCTCGCAGCGCCAGGCCATGCGCCAGGCATCGCCGGCGGGAAGGAGCGTCGCGCCTGCCGCCTCCGCCGCACGTCGGTAGGAGGCGATCACCTCCACGAGCGCGCCGCGACGGTACGACTCCGGCCAGACCGTGAGGAGCGCGGCTCGGGTGCCGAACCGGGCCGCCTCGTCCGCCCAGCGGATCGACCACGCCCGGAGGTTCGACTGGCTCTCGGGCAGCGCGGATGGCCCCTGCTGCATCACCACGACGTCCCAGTTCCCGTTCGCGAGCGCCGCCCGTGCATCGCCCTGTGCCCAGTGGTCCTCGAGCGCGTAGCCGCCGAAGGCGACCGTCCGGTACTCGAGCGTCCTGCCGTGCGATCTTGCGATCCGGGCGACGACGGCAGGGAGGTCGTTCGTCGCGGTCAGGCTGTTGCCGACGAAGAGCACGCGCAGCGGCGCGGAGGTCGGCTTCGCCGCGGCTCCGCCGGCGCAGAACAGCAAGGCGATCCCCGCCAGCAGCGCAACGCGCAGCTGCTTCATTCAGCGACGACTGCCGTCTGCCGCGCGAGCGCGACCGCCTCGAGCCTCGAGTGGACGCCCAGGGCGCGGAGCAGGCCCCGCACGTGGTTCCGGACTGTCTCGAGGCTCAGCTGGAGCTCGTTCGCGATCTGCCGCGTCGAGTACCCGCGCTCGAGGAGCCGCAGCACCTCCGTCTGCCGCGGGGTGAGTGCCGGGTGAGCCGGCGCGTCCTCCGGCTCCTCGTGCGTGACCTGGCCGAAGACGCCGATCACGTGCCCGCCGCGCATCAGGGGCACGGAGCTCACCTCCGCGACCAGCCGGTCGCCGTGCCGGTCGAAGAGGACGACCTCGGCGTTCGTCACGGCGGCGGTGCCGGCGACCTTCTGTGCGAAGAGCTCGCGGGCGCGGCGCCGGTCCTCCGGCGCGCAAACGGACGTGAACTGCTGGCCCCGGACGTCGCCGACGATCCTGAACGCCGCCTGGTTGATCCAGCGGACGACGCCGGTGGAATCGATCACGTAGGACGGGACGTTCACGTCCTCCAACGCAGCTTCCACGTCGCCGCCCATGGCTCGGAGGCTCGACATGACGTCGAGTGTGCCCCTGACGTCGGTGCGGGTCAATCCCGTGGTAGTGCCGTTCCGGCGGCGGAAAGGGCCGCCGCCGGAACGATCACCGGCGTGCGTCTACGTGCCGCGGCGCAGAGAGCCGGTGAATTGCAACGAGCCGAGCACCGCAGCCCCGGCCGTTCCGTCCGCTCGAGTGGTGAGGCGGACATTCGTGAGCGCCCTGGGCCGCCGGAGCCGTCGCCGGCAGAGGCCGCGCCACGACTCGATCAGGTCGATCGCGCGGCGCTTCGGTGTGACGACCTTGTAGCCGAGCCGGCGCAGGGCGAGGGGCAATTCGTCGTCCAGGAGGTTCAGATCGTGCGAGGGTCCACCCGGAAGGACTCCCTTCTGGCGTGCCCAGACGATGTGCCGAAGCGTCCGGACCGAAAACAGTGTGGGCGTGCCCGTCAGCAGACATCCCGTCTTCAGGAACCAGCCGAGCCCACGGGCGGAACCTCGGCTGTAAACGCCGCCGACGCCGCCGATCCCATCGCCGAGTCGTTCAGCGGCAGCCGAGAGGAAGGTGGGCGCCAGGACGCAGCAGGAGTCCATCACCAGGATCGCGTCCTCCTCGGTGAGCTCGCGCAGAACGATGTCGAGCGACTCGTCCGGCTCCTCGTCGACCACGATCAGGTCGGGTGGAGCGTCCTGGGCCTGCAGAGACCGGATCGCGGCCTGGGTCTGGCCCTCGTCGTCGCTTGCGGGGATCAACGCGACGACCAGGCCGCGACCGGGCGGGCGATGCAACGCGCGGACGCGAAGGCCAAGCGGTGTGACGCTTGGATCGATCGACGTCCACTGGGGAATGGGGTCCACACGGACAGGCTGGCAACGCGCTGACCCGCTCGTCTGACGCGATCGGGTCAAAAAACCCGCCGGAGATGCGGACGCCGTGAGGTCGCGGTAAGGACACCGTTAACCGGCTCTCATCGAGCCCTCATGCGGAACTCGTACCGTGCGGCGCGTGAGGCTCGCGTTCCCGCT
>DASTHD010000050.1:0-3786 GCA_035605555.1 Gaiellaceae bacterium | reverse complement strand
GAGGCCGATCGTCCCGTTGCCGGCCATCACCTGCTCGTTCTCGACCGGGTGAAGGAAGAGCCCGTCGACCCCCTCGATCTGCGAGTTCTCCATCGCCGTCCACCAGTCGTCGAACGGCACTTTCAGCACCTTCGCCCCGAGGCGCTCCATCGCCGCGACCTTCGTCTGCGGCGCGTAGTCGGGGACGATCACGCTGCAGGGAACGCCGAGCTCCCGCGCGGCCCAGGCAACGCCCTGGCCCATGTTTCCCGCGCTCGCGGTCGAGAGCCCGCGCGCGACCTCCGCCGGATCCGCCCGCCGCGCCGCGTTATAGGCGCCGCGCAGCTTGAAGGAGCCGATCGGCTGGATGTTCTCGAGCTTGAGGTAGATCTCCGCCTCCGCCTCCGGAGCGTTCAGCCGGACGAGCGGGGTGCGGACGGCGGTCCCGGCAAGCAGCTCGCGGGCCCGCCGGATCTCCTCGAGCGGGATCAGAGCGGGACCTCGGTGCCGACCCCGCCTGCCCGGGCCCGCTCGACCACGTATTCGGCCGCTGCGAGGTCCTCCACGGCCAGCCCCAGGGACCGGAAAACGGTGAGCTCGTCCGGGCTCGAGCGACCGGGAGCGGTGCCGATCAGCACCTCGCCGATCTCGCCGCGGATGTGGTCCGCGGCTATCGCGCCCGACTCCAGCGCGTCGCGGTAGTCCCAGGCCTCTGCCTCCGCCGACTCCCGCCGGTCGACGTAGAAGGCCGAGTCGGCGACGGTGGCGACGTCGAGCTCCCGCATGTGCGGCGGTCGCCCGCCGACGACGTTCACGTGCGCCCCCGGCTCGAGCCACTCTCGCCGCAGCACCGGCTCCACCGAGTTCGTCGCGGTCACGACGACGTCCGCGCCGCGCACCACCTCCTCCGCGCTCCCGAGGGCCTGCGCATCCGCCTCCTCGGCCAGCGCCTTCGCGTGCTCGGCGGTCGGGCTGTAGAGCCGGACCTCGTCGAAGTCCCGCACTGCCCGCATCGCCTCGAGGTGCGTGCGGGCTTGGACGCCCGCGCCGAGGATCCCCAGAACCCGCGCGTCCTCGCGAGCGAGCAACTTCGTCGCGACAGCCGAGACGGCCGCCGTACGGATCGCCGTGATCGCCGAGGCGTTCATCAGCACCCGCACCTCGCCCGTCTCGCCGTCGAAGAGCGTGACCGTCCCCTGGTGCGCGTCGAGCCCGCGCTTCGGGTTGTCGGGGAAGACCGCCACGGTCTTGAGCGCGTACAGGGGCGCGTCGCCGGCGCGATGAGCCGGCATCAGCCCCAGCAGGCTCGGCTCCTCGCCCGGCCGCACGACCATCCGCAACGGCACGTGCACCTCCCCGCGCGCGAGGGCGGCAAGGGCGCCCTCCATCGCACCGATGCACCCCTCCATGTCGAGCAGCTGCTCGACCTCTTCCTGGTTGAGCACAAGCATCAGGGAAAGAGCGACGCTACTTCATCCCGCTCGGCCTCCGACAGCGAGACCTGCGCGGCGGCGAGCGAGGGCCCGAGGTGCTCGGGACGCCGAGGACCCACCACGACGGCGCTCACCCGTGGGTCGGAGAGGAGCCACGCGAAGGCCAGCGTGGGCATGTCGGCGCCGCGCTCCGACGCCGCCGCTTCGAACCGCTCCAGAGCGTCATACACCTCGTCGCTCTCGAACTCGCGGTAGGGCTCCGGCCGCTGGGTCATCCGCGACCCCTCCGGCGGGGCAGCATCGCGCCGGTACTTCCCCGTCAGCCAGCCGCCGGCGAGCGGGCCGAAGACCTCGAAGCGGATCCCGCGCGCGGCGCAGAAGTCGAGCACGGGCTCCGACTCACGGTCGAGCAGCGAGTACGAGTTCTGCACGACCCCGACGGAGGCGACGCTCAGCGCCGCCTCCAGCCAGGCGACGTCAACGTTGCTGGCGCCGATCTCGCCGACAAGGCTGCGGTCGACGAGCTCGGCGAACGCGCCCATCGTCTCCGCGACCGGGACGTCCGGGTCGGTCTCGTGAACCATGTAGGTCTCGACACGGTCGACACCGAGCCGCGTCAGCGAGCCCTCGATCTGACGGAGCACCCGGTCGCGCGACAGCCCTTCGTCCGCCGGATCGCCCACCACGGAGTGAAAGACCTTGGTCGTCAGCCGCGGCCGCCGCCCTGTGGTGTGCATCCAGTGCCCGATCCACGTCTCGCTGCGTCCACCGCCGTAGGCGTCCGCAGTGTCGAACGAGCGGATCCCGAGCTCCCAGGCGGTGTCCATCAGCGCGACGGCCTCCTCCTCGCTCTCGCCCTGCCCGAAGAAGGCGGGCGCGGAGCCGATCCCGCCGAAGTTCCCGCAGCCCAGGACGATCCTGGAGCTGCTCACGGCTCGGGCGTGTAGGACTCCTCTTCGAGCGGACTGAGCCCTTCCTCGGCGCCTTTCGTGGCCGCCCCGCCGCCTCCCGCCTTCGCGACCTGTGCCTCGAGCGCGGCCAGCACCTGCTGGACCTGCTGGTTGACGATCGGCTGGAGCACCCGCTGACCCATGCTTCCCACCGGACCGGCGATCCTGACGTCCGCCTCCCACGCCATCGCGGTCCCGCCGTCCACCTCGCTGAGCCTGAACTGGGTGACGAGGTTCATCAGCGCGCCGACCCCGGTGCCCTTGGCGTTGAGCTTCGAGAACTCGGGCTGCTCCTCCTCGAGCTTCTCGAAGTTGATGCTCATCTTCAGCGAGCCGAGGCCGAGCGGGATCTTGACGTTCGCCTTCCAGTGCCGATCGTCCGCGACGTCGAAACTCTCGACGCCGGGCATGATCGCGGCCATCTGGGCGGGATCCTGGAGGACGTTCCAGACGGTCTCGCGGGGGGCGTCGAAGCGCCGCTCGCCCTCGACCTTCACCGCTCCTCCACCGAGACCAGCGAGCGGCTCTCGTCCGGCTTCTGCAGCAGCTCCCAGACGCGGTGGTACGGGTTGGAGCTCGAGGTGATGATCGGCCGGCCCACGCCGTGAAGCGCGTTCTGCAGTGCTGCGGCCACCGCGCTCAGCCCGGCCCCGCCGCCCTCGCCCATGCCCTTCGCGCCAAGCGGCGTGAAGGGCGAGGCGGACTCGACCGACGAGGTCTTCATCGGCGGCATATCGAGTGCGTGCGGCACGTGGTAGTCGTAGAAGTTGGGCGTGAGCAGGTTGCCGTCCTCGTCGTAGACGAAGGTCTCGTGCGTCGCGGCGCCGATCGACTGCGCGGTCGCTCCCTGCACCTGCCCCTCGACGATCTGTGGGTTGATCCGGGTCCCGCAGTCGTCCACCGCGCCGTAGTCGACGATGTCGTAGACCCCGGTCTCGGGATCCACCTCGACGACGCACGCATGGATCTGGTTCGCGTACGTGAGCGTCAGGTTCCCGTACTTGCGCTCCTTGTCGGGGAGCTGATGCGGCGGGACGTAGACATAGCGGCAGTTGAGGGTGATGTCGCGCAGCTCGAGCGGGAGCACCGCGTTGTTCGCATTCACGATCGCGCCGCAGGCCATGAACGGCAGGGCCGCCTCCGGATTGTCCTTCCGCTTGACGAAACCGCCGCCGAGCTCGACTTCGTCCGTCGACTCCGCGCCGAGCACGGCGGCGCCGATCTTCAGGATCTCCTCGCGCAGCATCTCGGTCGCGCCCTTGACGGCTCCGAGCCCGGTGACTGCGAACTGGCTCGCGTACGTGCCCGAGAACCCGGCGTGCGAGTTCCAGTAGCTGTCGTGGCCGGCCCGAACGGTGACGTCGTCGGGCCCCACCTGGAGGATGTCCGCCACCACCTGGGAGGCGGTCGTTTCGTGGCTCTGT
>DASTHD010000040.1:0-18338 GCA_035605555.1 Gaiellaceae bacterium | reverse complement strand
ATCCGAGACCCCGAACTGGTGCTGCCGGCCGTGGCGGAGGCGATCGGCGCGGAGGGCGACCTCGCGACGCAGCTCGGCGACCAGGAACGGCTCCTCGTCCTCGACAACCTCGAGCAGGTGATCGAGGTCGCGCCGCGGTTGGCGGAGCTCCTGGCGGCCTGCCCCGGCCTCGCGGTGCTCGCGACGAGCCGCGAGCCGCTGCGGATCGCCGGCGAGCAGGAGTTCCCGCTCAGGCCGCTGCCCGAGGCGCCAGCGGTCGAGCTCTTTCGCCGCCGCGCGGAGGCCGTTCTCCCGGATTTCGACGCCGGCTACGACGAGGTGGCCGAGATCTGCCGCAGGGTCGACAGCCTCCCGCTCGCGATCGAGTTGGCGGCGGCGCGCGTGAAGCTGCTGAGCACCGACGAGCTGCTGTCACGCCTCGACCGGCGGCTGCCGATCCTCACGGGCGGCCGGCGCGACCTGCCCGAGCGACAGCAGACGCTCCGCGCGACGATCGAGTGGAGCTACGAGCTCCTGGAACCCGGCGAGCAGGTGCTCTTCGCCAGGCTGGGCGTCTTCAGCGGCGGCTGGACGATGGACGCCGCCGAGGCGGTGTGCGGCGCAGACCTCGACACGCTCGGCGCGCTCCTCGACCAGAGCCTCGTGCGGCGCGACGGCGAGCGCTTTTCGATGCTGGAGACGATTCGGGAGTACGCGATCGAGCGGCTCGAGGGCTCCGGAGAGGCAGCGCAAATCCGTCGCCGGCACGCGGAATACATCGCTGCGCTCGCGGAGGCGGTGGAGCGCGAGCACCACGGCGCGTCGCAGGCGCAGCTCCGGGAGCACTACCGCGCCGACTGGGACAACATTCGTGCCGCGCTCGGCTGGTGTCTCGAGAGCGGCGAGATCGAGCTCGGCCTGCGGGTCGCCGGGTCTTTGACGATGGTCTGGCTCCATCTCAACGTGGCGCAGGAGGGCGAGCGGTGGCTGGGGGAGCTGCTCGCCCGAGCCGACGGTGTCGACCCGACGATCCGCGGCAAGGCGCTGCTCTCCGACGGGATGGTCGCCGGCGTCCAGAACCATCTCGACCGCGCCGTGCAGAGCGCCGAGGAGGCGCTCGAGCTGTTCCGGTCGACCGGAAACGAGGCGGGGATCGCATGGGCGCTGACGACGCTCGCCGTGCCGCACATCGACGCCGGCGACCCCGAGGGGGCGGCGGCGATCCTCGCCGAAGCCGACGAGATCGTCAGACGGCTCGGAGAGAGCGGCGGCATCCGGCGGATCCTTCACCTGCGCGGCCAGCAGGCGGCTCTCACCGGGGAGTGGTCCCGGGCCGCGGAGCTGCTGCAGGAATCCGGAGAGCTGTCCGAGGCCGAGGGGGACGAGTTCAGCGCCGCCTCCTCCTTCCACTCGCTCGGCGACGTCCGGCTCGCCGCCGGTGACGTCGAGGCGGCCGCGGACGCCTACGAGCGAGCGCTTCGGATCGCTGCGCGGACGGGCGCGGACCGGCTCGTCTGTTACTGCCTCGCGGGCTTCGCCGCCGTCGCGCGCGACCGCGGCGACGAGGCCGGCGCGGCTCGGCTTTGGGGTTCTGCCGAGGCCTGCGAGGAGCGGCTGCGGTTCACGATGCGGTGGCGGACGCTGTACGAGGAGCGGCTCGACGGGCTTTCGCAATCCCAGCGGGAGGCCTACGAGTCGGGCCGGGAGCTCGACGTCGAAGACGCGGTCGACCTCGCGCTCGGGACGTCATGATGCGGGGGCAATTGCGGCAGTTGCCACGTCGTTGACAGAGGCCGTTTAGGGTGGCTTGAATCTAGTGACGGCAAGCCAAGGAGTCGGGCACTAGCGTGGAACCCCGCCACGGGGACAACGGACCTCACACTCCCGCGCCGAGCATCTGGCCGGTTGGCTTCGCCGTCGGCATCGCGTGCATCCTCGCCGGGCTCGTCGTAAGCCGCGTGGCGGTGATCGTCGGCGTTGTGATCGCGGTTGTGTTCGGCGTGCTCTGGGCGCGGGACTCGATGCGGGGCGCCTCCACGCCGCCGCCCGAGGAGGACGTTCCTCCCGCGACCGCCGCCGCGGCGACCGCCGACGCCGACGCCGTAGTGCCGGAGGACGAGGAGCTCGCGACCCTCCCGCGCAACAAGTTCCTCGAGCTGACCACCCTCGGTCTCGGCGGGGTGATCACGGGGATCGTGGCCCTGCCGGTCGTCGGCTTCGCAGTGCTCCCGGCCTTCACCGGGCAGGAGCACAAGACGGTCGATCTCGGCAGCCTCGACAACTACCCGCAGGACGAGTGGCGTGAGGTCAAGTTCCGCCTCGATCCCCAGCTCGGCTATGTCTCCCGCCGCACCGTCTTCGTCCGCTACAACGGCGAGGGCTCCGGCGGCCCCAGCTACACGCTGATCTCGAACCGCTGTGTCCATCTCGGCTGCCCGGTCCAGGCGAGCGGGCCGCGCGAGGACAACCAGCGCAAGATCGTCCGGCAGGTGCGGGGTGCGCCGCTCGAGATGACACCCGTCCTGCCCGCGAACTTCAGCTGCCCCTGTCACGGCGGCGCTTACGACACCGAGGGCAACCGCGTCGCCGGCCCGCCGGTGCGCGCCCTCGACCGGTACAAGTACTCGATCATCGACGGAAGGCTGCACCTGGTCGAGGTCTACAGCGTCGCCGAGGTCGAGGGCGAGGGGAAGAACGCCCAGATCAAGGCCTACGGCCTCCAAGGCCCGGGCGAGCACGTCGACGGCCTCGAAGGCTGGTTTTACCCGATCCAGCCACAGGATCTCGAGCAATGATCGAGACCCGGCCGCCACAGACTCGCCCGCCCGTTCCGCCGCCGAGCCGCCGGAAGAAGAAACTCACCGACAAGATCATCCAGGTCGTGATGATCCCGCTCGACTGGCTCGAGGAGCGGTCGGGCCTCGTCGGCGGCACCAAGTACTTCCTCTTCAGGAAGGTGCCGCGCGACACCAACTGGTTCCACACGCTCGGCTCCGCCACCCTGACCGCCTTCCTGGTCCAGGCGGGCACGGGTGTGATCCTCGCGTTCTACTACCGGCCGGGGCCAGGCGAGGCCTACGAGTCGATCAGGCACATCACCGACGACGTGACGCTGGGCTGGCTCGTCCGCGGCATGCACAAGTGGGGCGCCAGTGTCTTCATCATCCTGCTGTTTCTGCACATGGCGCGCGTCTTCATCTTCGGCGCCTACAAATATCCGCGTGAGCTGAACTGGGTCGTCGGCTTCCTGCTGCTCGTCCTGGGGATGCTCCAGGGCTTCACGGGTTACCTGCTCCCGTGGGATCAGACGGCGTACTGGGCGACCGTGGTCGGCATCAACCTGAACGGAACCGGGCCGATCATGGGGCCGTTCCTCGCCCAGTTCTTACGCGGTGGAGACGAAATCAGCGGAACCACGATCACGATCTTCTACGCCATGCACATGCTGCTGCTTCCCGGCGCGATCGCCGGGCTGATCCTGCTGCACCTCTACCTCGTCGTGCGCCTCGGCGTCTCTTCTCCGCCGTGGTCGGACGAGGCCGCTGGTCGGTCGCGGGTGCCGCTGCCGCCGCGCGGTGAGCCGGGCCTAGTCAGGCCGAGGGCGCGCGGAAGGTTCGCGCGATGAGCAGGGCCGCCGACCTGCGGCGGGAGGAGTACAAGCAGTACAAGGAAGACGTCCAGCGGGAGGGGAAGCCGTTCTTCCCGTACGCGATGTTCCACGACACGGTGATGAGCCTCGTCGTGGTCTGCGTGATCGTCGCGCTCGCCTGCATCTGGTACTTCACGGCCGAGGATGTCGGGCCGGGCGCGTCGAAGCCGGGCTGGCTCGGCGTGCTCTACGAGGACAAGGCCGATCCGGGGACGACGAGCTTCACGCCTCGCCCCGACTGGTACTTCTACTTCCTCTTCTACCTGCTCCGGATCTTCAAGTGGCCGGACACGGTGGTGCTCGGAACCGTCGGCATCCCGACGGTGCTCCTGATCATCGGGCTGCTTCTGCCGTTCATCGACCGCAGGCCCGAGCGCCGGCCGCTGCGCCGCCCGGTCGCCATGGTGACGCTGGTCGTGACGGCGATCTCGATGGGCGTTCTCACCTGGAAGGGCGCGACGGCCCCGGAGGCCGGCGCCGGCGCGCTCGCCGAGGTGCCGAAGTGGATGCAGCAGTACAACCTGCCCCAGGCGGCGCAGGCCGGCGCCGAGATCTTCGCCGTCTCCGGCTGTCTGAACTGCCACACCTACGGCGGCTCGGGCTCGCCCAACCTCGGCGCTCCGGACCTGACGGAAGAGGGCACCCGCAACCGCGGGATCCGGTGGCAGATCGACCACCTGAAGTGCCCGAGCTGCGTCAGCCCCGGCTCTCCGATGCCGCCGTTCGAGAAGCTCGGCGAGGACAACCTCCGCAAGCTCGCGGTCTTCCTCGAAGCGTCGAAAGGCGGGTAAGCGCAAGTTGACGGCGGCGTCGACTGGTCGGCTGCCGGCGGGGGAGCTTCGGACGATGTTCGACCGCATCGCGCCGGTCTACGACGTGATGAACCGCGCGATCACCGCCGGGCTGGACGGCCGGTGGCGGGCGCTCACGGCCCGGGCCGTCGTTGCCCCGGGCGACCGCGTGCTCGACGCATGTTGCGGAACGGGCGACCTGGCGCTCGCGGCTGCGGCCGAGGGCGGACGGGTCACCGGTCTCGACTTCTCGGCGCGGATGCTCGAGCGGGCCCGCCGCAAGTCCGCCGAGATCGACTGGGTGCAGGGCGACCTGCTCGCGCTGCCGTTCGAGGACGCGAGCTTCGACGCGGTCACGGTCGGCTTCGGCGTCCGCCATGCCGAAGACCTCGATGCTGCGCTGCGCGAGCTCCGCCGGGTGCTGCGCCCAGGCGGACGCCTCGCGGTGCTCGACATCGTCCGGCCGAAGGGACTGCTCGCGCTCTTCTACGGCGTCTGGTTCGACCGGCTGATCCCAATCGCGGGAAAGCTGGTCCCGGGGGGCGTCGCCTACACGTACCTTCCGGCCAGCGTGAGGAGGTTTCCGGGACCGCAGGAGCTCGAGGCGAGGATGCGCCAAGCCGGGTTCGGCGCCGTTGCCCACCGGCTGCTCGCCGGCAGCATCGTCGTCCTGATCGTGGGCGAGGCCGTATGACCGGCCTGGCGGCGGTCGAAGCCGCGCCTGGGCTCGACGCGTACCTGGCGCAGCTCGAGGACCGCTTACGCGAAGCGGTGGCCGCCCACCCGGGCACGGTCGCGAAGGCAGGCGCCGAGGCCCTCGCCGCCGGCGGGAAGCGGCTCCGGCCCGTGCTCGTCTTCCTGAGCGGGCCGGGGGAGGCGCCCCTACCCGCCGGCGTCGCGGTCGAGCTCGTGCACATGGCGAGCCTCGTGCACGACGACCTGATCGACCGCGCGAGCCTGCGCCGCGGCCACGCGACGGCGTGGCGGACGCACGGCTCCATCGGCGCCCGGGCGACCGGCGACTACCTCTTCGCACGTGCCTTCTCGGAGCTCTCGGCGACCGGGGACGCCGAGGGCGTGGGGCTGCTTGCCGACGCCGCGCTGGCGCTCGTCCGGGGCGAGGCGCTCCAGCACGCGCAGGCGCACCGGCCGGAGACGACGGTGGAGGAGTACCTGGCGCGCTGCTCGCTCAAGACCGCGGAGCTCTTCCGCGCGGCTTGCCTGCTCGGAAGTCGCGACGAAACGCTCGGGCACTTCGGCCTCGCGCTCGGCGTCGCCTTCCAGATCACCGACGACATCCTCGATTGCACCGGCTCGACGATCGAGACCGGGAAGGTGGCCGGGAACGACCTGCGCGAGGGGACGCCGACGCTGCCGCTGATCCTCGCGTCGCAGGAGGACGAGCAGGTTCGTGAGGCGCTCGCCGGCGGGTCGCTCGACGGCATGCTCGTGCGGGTCGCGGCGACGGGCGCGCTCGACCGTGCTCGGGAGGTCGCGCTCGGCTACGCCGCGGAGGCGCGCTCCTACCTCGAGGGCGGCCGCTACCGCGCCGAGCTGGAAGCGCTCACGCACATCGTCGTCGAGCGCCGCAGCTGATGACGCGGATGACGATGGCCGTGCCGATCATTCCGGCGCGGGACACCGTCCAGAGCGCCGAGTGGTATCGCGAGAACCTCGGTTTCGAGGTGGTGCACACCGAGCCCGAGTACGCGATCGTCGAGCGTGACGGCGTCGGGGTCCACTTCTGGGGCCCGAGCGGGATTCCGCCCGAGCGGTCGGACACGATGTTCCGGATCCGGGTCGAGGGGATCGATGACCTCTACGAGCACTGCAGCGCCCGCGGGATCACCCATCCGAACGCCCCGCTGGAGGAGAAGCCGTGGGGGGCGCGCGAGTTCGCCGTGATCGACGGCGACGGCAACCTGCTCACCTTCTTCGAGCGGTGAGCAAGCGTTTATCGTCCAGCTGATGGGAGTGCTGCCCGAACCCGTCGAGGCCCTGCTCGGAACGGCGCTCGTGAGCGAACTGACGGTGGTCGATCCGTCGGGCCGGCCGGTGACCCACCCGCTGATCCCGCTGTACGACGGCGAGGTGATCTACCTCACCTCGAGCATCCTCTTCTCGAAGAAGCTCGAGCACATCAAGGCGAACCCGAAGGTGTCGCTCTCGATCAGCGACCCCGTGGCGGTAAACGAGTCGGCGGCGCGCGCCACCATTCAGGGTGACGCCACGGTCGACGACTCCGACCTGCACGAGGGCTGGGAGCGCGTGCTGCCGCTCTGGCGCGAGAAGGAGCCCGCCATCGACTTCTTCCTCGGGAAGCGCGTGGCGCTGCCGCTCTTCTTCGAGCGGGCGGTGATCGAGGTGCGGCCGCGGAAGGCGTTCCTGTGGGAGGACGGGCGCACCGATCGCCCGCCGCAGGTCTTCGAGGTCACGGGGGTGCCGGCGTGAAGCCGACGCCGGAGCTCTACGGCGCGCTGCAGGAGCGTTTCGCGCACGCGGTGATCGCCTACGTCGGCGCCGACGGCTACCCCATGGCAGTCGCGACCGAGTTCGACGTCGACGCCGACCGCGGCGTCGTCCGGCTCAACGCGCCGGCCGAGGTTCAGCCGCCGGAGAACGAGCGCGTCAATGTCGTCTTCAGCCACATTCGGCCGCAACCGGGCGTCGGCTACGACGAGCGCCGCTACGTCTCGCTGTGGGGGCCGCTCCGGCGGACCGACGGCGGCTTCGAGCTCAGCGCCGACCGGGTCCAGGGCTGGGACGAGCAGGAGATGACCTTCTTCGAGTACTCCGAGCGCGGGGTGCCGCAGGCGCATCGCTACCTCGAGCACGTCTCCGCGGAGACGGGGCGCACGGTGCGCCCGAAGCTCGCGTTCGGCTGGCTCTTCCTGCGTGCGACGCGGCTTCCGTTCCTCACCGCCACCTTGGTGCCGGTTCTCCTCGGCATCGCGGTTGCCGGCGAGCGGGGCGACTTCAGCTGGTGGGTCGCGCTGCTGACCGTGATCGGCGGCGCGTGCATCCACCTCGGGCTGAACGTCGCGAATGACGTCTTCGACACGACGAGCGGAGCGGACGCCGCCAACGTGAACCCGACGCAGTTCAGCGGCGGGTCGAGGGTCGTGCACTACGGCCTCATTTCCCTGCGCGGGATCACCTTGCTGTCCGCCGGTTTCTACGCTGTCGGAATCGCGATCGGCCTCGTGCTCTGCGCCACCCGGGGCTGGGGCCTGCTCTGGCTCGGCGTGGCCGGCGTACTCCTGAGCATCTTCTACACCGCGCCGCCGCTGAAGTTCGTGCACCGCGGCCTCGGCGAGGTGATCGTCGCCATCGGCTTCGGCCCGATCATGACCCTCGGGGCCTACTACGTGCAGGCGCAGCGCTACGACTGGGAGCCGTTCCTCGCCTCGCTGCCAGTCGGGATCCTGATCGCACTCGTCCTCTACGTGAACGAGGTGCCGGACCGCCCCGCGGATGCCGCCGCCGGCAAGCGAACGCTCCCGGTGCGGCTCTCGAAGGAGGCGGTCATCAACGGCTACGCGGCTGCCGTCGCGCTGGCGTTCGCGATGATCGTCGTCTTCGCCGCCGCGGGCTGGATCGTCCGGCCCGCGATCATCGCCGTGCTCGCCGCGCCGCTCGCGGTCCCGGTGTACCGCGCGCTGAAGGAGCACTACGACAACCCGTACGCGCTCATGCCGGCGATGGGCAAGAACATCCAGCTACATCTGGCGACCGGGCTGCTGCTGATCCTGGGTTACCTGATCGCCATCGTCGTCTGAGCACCCGGCTTCCGACCATCCCGTGGGACTGGTACCGCGACGCGGCAGTCCTGGCGCGGGAGGAGGAGGCGATCTTCCGCGGCGCCTGGCACTACGTCGGGACGCTTCGGGAGCCGGGCGACGTCGTCCCCGGCTGGGCGGGCCAGGTGCCGGTCGTGCTCGTGGCCGGCCGAGACGGCCAGGAGCGCGCCTTCGTGAACGTCTGCCGGCACCGCGGCTCGGTCGTCGTGGAGGAGGCGGGAAGCCGGCAGACGCTCCAGTGCCCGTACCACGCCTGGACCTATGACCTCGACGGCTCGCTGCGGAACGCGCCGCGGGGCGAAGAGCTGGACGGGACGGAGGAGCTCTCGCTCGTGCCCGTTCGGCTCGAGCGCTGGGGGCCGTTCCGCTTCGTGACGCTCGACCCACGAGCGCCGCCGTTCGTCGAGCTGCTCGGAAAGATCCCCGAGCGGATCGCCGCGGCGGGGCTCGACGTCGAGGAGCTCGTCTTCCACCACCGGGCCGACTGGGAGGTCGCCGCGAACTGGAAGATCGCGAGCGAGAACTTCCTCGAGTGCTACCACTGCCCGGTCGCCCACCCCGGCTTCTCGAGCATGGTCGACGTCTCCGCGGACCGCTACGAGCTCGTCGCGGGCCGCTGGCAATGGAGCCAGTTCGGGCAGCTGAGGAGCCGCGGCGATGCAGACCTCCCCGTCGGGCAGTTCCACTTCGTTTGGCCAAACACCGGGATCAACATCTTCCCGGGCCGGCCGAACCTTTCGATCGGGCCGATCCTGCCGCTCCAGCCGGACCGGACGCGCCGGATCCTCGACTACTTCTTCGCGCCGGGCGAGACGGAGGAGTGGATCGCCGAGTTTCTCGAGTTCGACGACGAGGTCGGCCGCGAGGACGCGAAGCTCGTCGAGCTCGTCCAGCGCGGCGCCGGCGCCGGCGTCATCCCAGCAGGGCGGCTTCTCCCGCACAGCGAGCAGCTCGTCGCTGGGTTCCAGGCCCGGGTGCGCGAGGCGCTCGAGCGCTAGCTGCTCCCGGCCGCTTCAGCCTTCCGCAGCCCGCGCACGGCCCAGATCGAGAAGGCGGTGACGAGGAGCACCGCGACGAGGAAGGCGTAGCCGACGTGCACGGGAGCCCCCGCGATCAGGCTCCGCCCTGCCTCCAGGAGCAGCGTGACCGGGTTCAGGTGCGCGATCACCTGGAGCCAGCCTGCGAGCAGCGCCAGCGGCACGAACACCGGCGCGAAGAAGAGGCTGAGGAAGATCGGGAGCTGCATCAGCGGCGCCGCCTGGAGCGTCCTGAAGCGCATCGCGATCCCGGCCGACCAGAGGAGCCCGACCGCGTTCACGAGCACGGCCAGCGCGTAGAGGGCGAAGAGATCGACGCCGTTCCCGCCCACCTCCATCCCGGCGACGAGGGCGACGGCGGTCAGCATGCTCGCCGTGATCGTCCACCGGCCGAGCGCCCCGAAGGCGTAGCCGAGCACGATCCCCCGGCGGTCGGGCGCCGCGAGCATCAGCCTCCGCATGAAGCCGGTCTCGAAGTCGCGGACGATCCCGAACCCCGTGAAGACCCCGGCGAAGGCGGCGGACTGGAGCAGGACGAAGACGAACTGGAAGGCCGTGTAGCCGACGGGGAAGCGGAAGCCCGGGATCTCGTTCACGCGGGAGAGCCCACCGGCGAAGGCCGTAAAGAAGAACAGCGGGAAGGCGAGGCCCGGGATCAGCAGCGAGGGCGTCGTCAGGTTGTTGTGGAGCATCCGCCAGCCGACCGCCCGCGCCACGTTCAGCGTCGCCCTCATGTCCGCGCCATCCTCGTGCGGAGGGCGAGCGAGGAGAGCGTCAGGCCGACGACCGACATCACGATCGCGATCGAGAACCCCAGGCCGAGCGCCTCCCAGTTCCAGCCCTGGATCACCAGGCTGCGGATCGCCTCGATCAGGTACGAGACCGGGTTCAGCGAGGCGGCCGTGCGGAACCAGTCCGTCTCGATCAGGTTCCTCGGCAGGTTCATCGACGAGATGAAGAGGAAGACGAAGAAGACCGGGAAGAGGCTGTGGACCGCCTCCGTCGAGCCCGTGCGTAGCGCGGCCAGAGCGCCGAACGACCCGAAGGCGAGCACGATCAGGACGGCGAGGAGGAACAGCACGAGGGCGCCCGCGACACCGGACTGCAGGCGGACGCCGATCACGAGCCCCACGGTGAGATACCAGGCGGCCTGCACGAACCCCATCACGATCACGCCGCCCAGGTGGCCGATCAGGAGCGCCGGGCTCTGCATCGGCGTCAGCGCGAGCCGGTTCAAAAAACCCGTCTGGATGTCCCGCGCCAAATCGACGCCGGCGTTCACGGTCGCGAACAGGGATCCCTGGATGAACGGGAAGGCGAGGAAGAAGGCGAGGAACGAGTCGGTCGGGAAGCCGGGCAGCTTGGTCGCCGCGTGCAGGCCGCCGGTGTTCACAGCCATCAGGGCGAGCGGGAAGATGAGCGGCGTGATCCAGTTGGCCGGCTGGCGGATCGTCCGGATCACGGACCGGCGGGCGAGCTGGAGGACCTGGGCGGTCACTCCGGCGGCTCCGGCTCTTCCGAGCCTTCCAGCGAACGCCCGGTCTTGGCGAGGAAGACGTCGTCGAGGGTCGGCGCGTGCAGGTGAAGGTTGGCGACCTTGATCCCGCCGGCGTCGAGCGCCCGCACCACGTCCGCCAGGTCGCCGCGGCCGTCGAGCAGCACAGCAACGCCCTTCGTCGAGGGCTGGAGCTCACCGAAGGGTGCAAGGGCGGCCTCGAGCGCGGCGCCGTCGGTGTCGTCGGCCGGCAGCGCCTCGACCGTGGGCCGGCCGATCTCGGCCTTGAGCGCGCCCGGCGTCCCCTCGGCTACGAGCCGCCCGTGGTCGATGATCCCGACCCGGTCGGCCAGGACGTCGGCCTCCTCGAGGTACTGCGTCGTCAGAAACACGGTCACGCCCTCATCGCGCTTGAGTCGGACGACTTCGTCCCACAGCGCGCTGCGGCTCTGCGGGTCGAGCCCCGTCGTCGGCTCGTCGAGGAAGAGGATCCGTGGGCGGTGCGCGAGCGCGAGGGCGAGGTCGAGCCGTCGCTTCATCCCGCCGGAGTAGCCGCCGATCTTCCGGTCGGCGGCGGTCCGAAGGCCCACTCGCTCGAGCAGCTGGTTCGTTCGAGCGTCGCGGGCGTCGCGCCGCACGCCGTGGAGCGCCAGCTGCAGCTTCAGGTGCTCGCGGCCCGTCAGCAGCGGGTCGAGCGCCGCCTCCTGGAGCGCCGCGCCGATCGTGCGCCGCACGGCCGGCCCGTCCCGCACGATGTCGTAGCCGCCGACCCTCGCGCTTCCCGCGGTGGGCGGGAGCAGCGTCGTGAGCATGTGGACGGTCGTGGACTTCCCCGCGCCGTTCGGGCCGAGGAAGCCGTAGATCTCACCGGGGGCGACGTCGAGGTCGATGCCCGCGACGGCCCGGATCCCGCCCTTGAACTCCCGGACGAGCCCCCGGACCTCGATCGCGCTGTCCACGCTTTGAGCCTACCGATGTACGAATCCTGTAAAGCGCCCGATCTTTGGGTAGCCTGCCTCGCGGGTCGTGCTTCGCAGAGCGTTTATTTTGTGCCTGCTTGCAGGCGTTTTCGCAGCGCCCGCAGCGGCCGCGCCGCAGGTGTTGATGCCGGGCGTGGCGTACGACAAGCAGCTGACGTTCACGCGCTTCGGTCCGATGCGGCTGCACATCCTGTCGGCCCCGAAGCCGACCGGCCCGCTCTACAGGCTCCAGCCGGTGCTCTCGAACGGCGCGGTCGTCGGGCGCGAGCGGGTCACGACGATGCAGCGGCGCGCGGAGGCGAGCTCGACGAGCGTCGGCGTCAACGCCGACCGGTTCACCTGGAATGACGGAATTCCCTCAAGCGGCTTGATCCAGGACGGGGCCCTCAAGTCGACGCCGCATCCGAAGCGCTCGATGGTCGGCGTCGATACCGCGGGGAACCTGCGGGTCGAGCGGATCGCGATGATCGGGACCTGGCAGGGCTTGGGTCCGCGCCGCCCGGTGCACCTGATCAACCGTCCGCCGGGCCCGAACGGCACGACGCTCTACACGCCGGCCTACGGCGCGGCCACTCCGACGGCGGGCGGTGTCGCCGAGGCCGTGCTGACGCCGTTCCCGTCGACGACGCCGAACACCGACCTGGTCGGCTATGTCTCGGAGAACCGCCGCGGCGGGACGCCGATCCCTCCCGGCGGCGCCGTGCTCGCCGCCCGCGGAACGCAGGCCCAACGGCTCCTGATCGAGGCGGCGGCGAGCCAGCTCGTCACGATCCGGCTGATCCTCCGCCCGGAGTGGCGCGACGTGCCAGAGGCCGTGGGCGGTGGCCCGATCATCGTTCGCAGCGGCCGCCCGATCTTCAACGCGGCCGAGGACTTCGGCACCGACCTGAGGAGGCGCGAGCCACGGACCGCGATCGGGCAGCGCAAGGATGGGCGGATCATCATGCTCGTCGCCGACGGTCGCCGCCCCGGATATTCCGCCGGGATGACGAATTTCGAGCTCGCCCAGGCGATGATCCGGTTGAGCGCGGTCACGGCGTCGGCGCTCGATTCGGGCGGCTCCTCGACAATGGCCTTCGACGGGGAGCTCCTCAACCGGCCGTCGGACCGCGGCGGCGAGCGCATGGTCTCGGACGCGATGCTGCTCAGCTACTACGGCGTGTACGCGCCGCAGCCGGAGCTCTCGTTCTCGCCGAACGGCGACGGCGCCGGCGACCGGCAGACGCTGAGCTACAAGATCGTGCGCCAGTCCAGCGTCACGGCGACGCTCGTAGGCCCCGGCGGAGCCGGCCGGACGATCGACGAGGGCAGTCGCCGGCCGGGCCTCTACAAGTTCGACTGGACCGGCAAGCAGGGCGGCGCCGTGGAGCCGGAGGGCCGCTGGCGCTTCCAGGTCAGCGCGGTCGACAACACCGGCCAGCAGTCGACGGACGCCCGCACGTTCGCGCTGAACAACACGCTCGGCTCCCTCAGCGTCAGCCCGACTCGAGCCGTCGTCCGGCGCAACCGGGGCGGCCGGGTCACGATCGGCTTCCAGCTGACGCGGCCGGCACGCGTCACCGTCGAGATCACCTCGAAGACCGGCCAGCTGCTCCGTGTCGTGAGGAGCGCGCAGGTGCCGGCCGGCAAGGTGCTGGCGACCTGGGACGGCCGGTACCCGAACAAGCGGGTCGTCTTCTCCGGCACGTACGTTGCGAAGGTGACGGCGACGAACGCCGTCGGGCGGGCGGAGCTGGCGCGCGCCTTCCGCGTCCGCCGCCGCTAGTAGCGCCTAGCCCGGAACCTCGACCTCGCCGCTGCGCGACATCGGCCGCCAGTGGAGCGGCGTCCCGCGGATCGCCGTGAGCACCGACTCGATCACGACGAGGTACATCAGCTGCCGGTAGACGAACTGCTGGAGCGGCATCGACCAGAGCACGCTCGGCGACTCCCGGTCGAGCCGGAAGGCGTACCACCCCAGGCCCAGCTGCAGCGTCGTGAAGACGACCCAGAACGCGAGCACCTCGCGCACCTGGAGGAAGAGCAGCCCGTAGAGGGAGAAGAGGTCGATCAGCGGCGCGAGCAGCGGCAGCGTGATCTGGAACAGCACGAGGTAGGGGAGGCCGCGACGACCGATTCGGCTTTCGCCGCGCCTCCACATCGCGGCGCGGTGCTTCCAGACCGCCTGCAGCGTCCCGTAGCTCCAGCGGTAGCGCTGACGCCAGAGTGCGCGGAGCGACGACGGCGCCTCGGTCCAGGCGCGGGCCTCCTCGACGTAGACGACGCGCCAGCCGGCGCGCCCCACGGCCAGGGTGAGATCGGTGTCCTCGGCGAGCGTCGCGGACGAGACGCCGCCGACGTCGAGAAGCGTCTGCCGCCGAAAAGCGCCGATCGCCCCGGGGACGGTCGGCATGCATTGGAGCGTGTCGTACAGACGGCGGTCGAGGTTGAAGCCCATCACGTACTCGATGTGCTGCCAGCGGCCGAGCAGGCTGCGCCGGTTCCCGACCTTCGTGTTCCCGGAGACGCCGCCGACCTCCGGCGAGCTGAACGGCTGGACGAGGTTACGAAGCGTTCCCGGCTCGAACACCGTGTCGGCGTCGACCATCACGATCACCTGGTGGCGCGCGGCGTCGATGCCACGGTTGAGCGCGGCGGGCTTGCCGCGGTTCGGCTGGCGCAGCACGAGCACGTTCGAGAGAGCGAGCGCCTCGACGAGCTCGGCCGTGCCGTCGGTCGAGCCATCGTCGACGACGATCACCTCGAACTCCGGGTAGTCGCTCGCCACGAGTGAACGCACCGCCCTTTCGATCCCGACGGCCTCGTTGTAGGCAGGGACGATGATGGAGACGGGCTCCTCGAAGACGTCCTCGGGCTGACGGCGCCTCGTGATGCGAGCGTGGCGACGGGCGAAGGCGAAGAGCAGGGCGATGCGGGCGGCGAAGAGGATCGTCACGAGGAGCAGGAGCGCAGCGAGGAGGCCGGTCGTCCAGCGGGCGACGCTGAGCGTCCCCAGGAGCAGCCGCCCCTTCGCCTGGCCCCAGCTTCCCGCCGGCAGCTCGACGTCCCGCGGCGGCAGCTGCGCCAGCGCCGAGACCGGGACGAACTCGAAGCCACGCGCGCGGAGCCGCGGCACGGCCTGCTCGAGCGCGGCGATCGTCTGGGAGCGGTCGCCGCCGCCGTCGTGGAGGAGGACGATCCCGCCGTTCGCGCCCTTGGGGGTGATGCGACGGGCGATCTCGGCGGCGCCCGGACGACGCCAGTCCTCGCCGTCGAGGTTCGAGAGGGCGATCACGTAGCCGTCACGGGCGAGGTCGACGAGCGGCACGACCTGTCTGTTGGTGACGGCGGCCGGGGTGGCCGAGTACGGTGGCCGCACCAGCCGAAGCCGCTTGCCCATCGCCCCGGCGACCGCGTTGTCGGTCAGGCCGATCTGCAGGTTCCGCTCCCAACCGGGCAACGTTGCGAGGTCGGCGTGGGTGAAGGTGTGGTTGCCGAGCTCGAACCCATCGGCCGCCAGGCTGCGGACGATCGCAGGGTGCCGCGCCACCTGGCTGCCGACCACGAAGAACGTCGCCGGAACGCCGAGACGGCGGAGCGTCGCGGCGATCCGCGGCGTCCAGCGAGGGTCGGGCCCGTCGTCGAAGGTCAGCGCGAGCTTCTTGCCCGGGTTCTTCGCGCGAGAGGTCAGCCGATGCCCGTCCCAGGCGAGGATCGGCCCCGACGTCGCGAGCGGGCCTTCGGCGCTCCGAAGCGGCGTTGCGCTGCGGCCGGTCGTCCTCGTGGAGAGCCCCTGCACGGCCAGGAGGACGAGCAGTGGGACGAAGAGGAGGGCGAGGAGCGTCCAGCGCGCCGCAGGCCCACCGGTCCGCGTCCGCACTCCCGGCGGAGTCACCTGCCTAGGCCTTCGGTGGCGGCTTGTCCGGTTTCTGCTGGCCTGGCGCAGGCGGCGGCGCCGGCGGCGGCTGCGTCGCGTCCGCCTGCTTCACCTGGCCCTTCGGCGTCTTCGTCTGCCCCGGTGCAGTGGTCGTCGCGGCGGCCGTAGCCTTCTGTGTCTGGCCGGGCGGCGACGTCAGTCCGCGGCGCTCGAGCCCGCGGGCGACGCGCGTAGCGGCCGCGGCCTGCGACGGGGACGGAGTGGTCGCTGCCACCGGCGCAGCGGTGCGCCGGCGAGTCGGAGCAGTAGCGGTCCGTGTCGCGGCCGAGCGCGCCTTCGCGCGCGAGCGCCGGGCCGTTGCTGTGGCCGCGGCAGAAGCGCGTAGAACCTCGGTGCGCCTCGGCTTTGTCGCCGGGACCACGGTCTTGATCGACGCGCTCCGGACGAGCGGCTCCGAGCCCGGCCGCTGCTCGTGCTGCTTCTCCTTGCCGACTCCGCCTGGAAGCGGAAGCGAGACCCCGGGCAGCTGCCCCAGCCCGAGCATCCCGACGGCGAGGGCGGCCACCCACAGCGTGGCGACCCCGAGGGCCGCGAGTGCGAGCCGCCGGGCGATGCGCGAGCGGCGGTCGTCGTCCGTGACGAAGACGGCCCGCTCTGCGGGCGCTGCGGTGGCAGTCGCCGGCTGATCCTGTGCGATCGAGGTCATGGGGACGTCCTCAGGTCGAACGATGCCCGTAAATCGGTCGCCGCACACGGCAAATTTGCGGGATTTGCAGAACTTTTACAGACCCGTATCGTCCGGCTGCGCCGACGCCTAGACTCGTGTCCGGTGCTCGGCGCGATCACGGATGCCCTGACGACGCTCGTCGGCGACCACGGGATCTACGCCGTGTTCGTCCTGATGGTGATCGACGCGGTCTTCCCGGCCGCGAGCGAGATCGTGATGGTCTACGCGGGCGCGGTCGCCGCCGGGGCGTTCGCCGGGCAGAACGTCGTCCTCTTCGGCCACGAGATCGAGTCGAACGGCTGGGCCTATGTGGCGATGGCGACCGCCGGGACGCTTGGGTACCTGACCGGCTCGATCCTGGGCTGGGGGATCGGCTTCTACGGAGGACGCCCGCTGATCGAGCGGCGCGGCCGCCTGCTCCACCTGACGCCCGAGAACGTCCACCGCGCCGACGCGTGGTTCGAGCGCTTCGGCGACCTCACGGTGCTGATCAGCCGCGTCACGCCGGTGATCAGGTCGTTCATCTCGATCCCGGCAGGGGTCGTGCGGATGCCTCTTGGGCGCTACACGCTGCTGACGGTCCCCGGCTCTGCCGTCTGGGCGTTCGGGATCGCCGGGATCGGCTATGCGCTCGGGGCGAAGTGGGAGACCTTCCACCACGACTTCCGCTACGCCGAGTACGTCGTGGTGCTGGCAATCGTTGCGCTGATTGCGGCGGCGATAGTCCGTCATCGCCGCGCGTCTAGACTGACCCGCCGTGCCGAAGATCCCGCTCGTTGACGTCAAGGCGCAGTACGCGCCGTTGATCGAAGAGCTCGGCGAGCGGTTCCGCGCCGTCCTCGACTCGGCGGCCTTCATCCGTGGTCCGAACGTTGCGGCCTTCGAGGACGAGGCGGCCGCCTACCTCGGCGTCGAGCGCACCATCGGCGTCGCGAACGGCACCGACGCGCTCGTGCTCGTCCTCGACGCGATGGGGATCGGGCCCGGCGACGAGGTGATCTGCCCGGCGTTCACCTTCTACGCGACGGCCGAGTCGATCGCCCGCCGTGGCGCGACGCCGGTCTTCGCCGACATCGACCCGGTGACGCTCAACCTCGACCCGGAGGACGTGGCCGGCCGGATCACGGAGCGGACCCGCGCGATCATGCCGGTGCACCTGTTCGGGCGACCGGCGCCGATCGGGGAGCTGGCGAAGCTCGGGCTGCCTCTCGTCGAGGACGCCGCGCAGGCGTTCGGCTCCCCAGGGATCGCGAGCTCGGTCGTCTCGACCTTCAGCTTCTACCCGACCAAGAATCTGTTCTGCCTCGGCGACGGCGGCCTCGTCGCCGCGAACGACGCGGACCTCGCCGACCGGATCCGGATGCTCGCCTTCCACGGCTCGCGCGACAAGACCGACTTCCAGTTCGTGGGCTACAACTCCCGCCTCGACGAGCTGCAAGCGGCCTTCCTCCGGCTCTTCCTCACCCACCTGGACGAGTGGACGCGCGGCAGGCGCGAAGCAGCGGCGCGGTACGCGGAGCTCGGGCTCGGCGAGCTGGTGCAGCTCCCGGAGGACGAGACCGGCCACGTCTACCACCTGTTCGTCTGCCGCTCGCCGGAGCGCGACCGGATCCGCGACGCGCTGGCCGCGGCGGAGATCGCCTCGGCGACCTATTACACGACGCCGCTCCACCTGCAGCCCGCGCTCCGTTACCTCGGCTGGGAGGCCGGGTCGTTGCCGGAGACCGAGCGCGCCGCGGCGGAGAACTTCTCGATCCCGCTCTGGCCCGGCATCCCCGTCGACGTGCAGGAGCGCGTGGTGGAGACGGTGAAGTCCGCGGTCGGGGTCGGCGTCGGGTGACACGCGCGTGACATTTCCGCTGAATCGGCACCGGCTGTGGCAGTTGGTGGCCGATGCGGCGCTGATCGCCGCCGCCTGGTACCTCGCCTTCCAACTTCGCTTCGACTTCAACGTCCCCCCGCGGTTCGGCGACGCGCTGCTGAAGACGACGATCCTCGTCGTCGGGATCAAGCTGGCCGTCTTC
>DASTHD010000028.1:0-23128 GCA_035605555.1 Gaiellaceae bacterium | reverse complement strand
CCGGCTCCGGCTGGCTCGTTGTGGAGGGCGACGAGTCCGACCGGACGATCGAGCACCTCCGGCCCAAGATCGCCGTCGTCACGAACGTCGACCTCGACCACCACAGCGAGTTCGTGTCGCGCACCGAAGTCGAGGCGCTGTTCGAGCGCTGGCTCGCGGAGGTGCCGACGGTCGTGCGCGGCGACGAGCTCGACCCCTACGACGGCGAGCTTGCCGTTCCGGGAGAGCACAACCGGCGGAACGCCGCGGCTGCGCTCGCCGCGCTCGAGGCCGCTGGAATCGCGCCGGGCGAAGCGTGGCCGCAGCTCCGCGACTTCCGGGGGGCGGGCCGGCGGTTGCAGGAGATCGGTGTTGTCGGCGACGTCCGCGTCGTCGACGACTACGCACACCACCCGGCCGAGATCGACGTGGCGCTCCGCACCTTGCGCGAGCAGACCGCAGGGCGGGTGCTCGCGCTCTTCCAGCCGCACCTCTACTCCCGCACGCGCCACCTCGCACGGGAGACGGCGGCGGCGCTCGCGACGGCGGACGTGGTGGCGGTGACCGAGATTTATCCGGCGCGCGAGGAGCCGGTCGAGGGCGTAAGCGGGAAGCTCGTGGTGGACGCGCTGTCGGAGCTGCGCCCCGGGATGACGATCGGCTGGACGCCGTCGGTCGAGGACGGCGCGCGGTTCGTCGCCGGACGGGCGCGCGGCGGCGACGTCGTCGCGACGATCGGCGCCGGTGACGTCGACCGCGCCGCCGGCCTCGTGCTGGACCACCTGTCGTGATCGAGGAACACGTCCCGCTTTCGCGGTTCACGACGCTCGGCACGGGCGGAGCGGCGCGCTGGTTCGCGAAGCCGGAGACGGAGGACGAGCTGAGGGATGCCTTGGAGTGGGCCGCGGAGCGCGCCGTCGAGGTCCGGGTCGTCGGCCTCGGGTCGAACCTCCTGGTGGCCGACGTCGGCGTCGACGCGTTGGTGTTGAAGCTCTC
The DNA here is from genome assembly GCA_035605555.1 of Gaiellaceae bacterium. Lineage (GTDB taxonomy): Bacteria > Actinomycetota > Thermoleophilia > Gaiellales > Gaiellaceae > JACDAN01. The sequence continues at coordinate 22,153 of DASTHD010000028.1, read as the reverse complement.
CGGCGACCTTGCGACCTCGACGGCGGAGAACGGACGGCTCGTCGCCGGCGGCGGCGCGCCCCTCGCCGTGTGCCTGCACCGGGCCAGGGCAGCCGAGCTCGGCGGCTTCGAGTTCGCGTGCGCGATCCCGGGAACGGTTGGCGGCGGGGTCTGGATGAACGCGGGCGCCTATGGCGGCGACATCGCCGGCGTCCTCGATCGGGCACTGATCGTGTCGGCCGAGGGGTCGGCCTGGCGCACACCCGAGGAGCTGGGTCTCGAGTACCGCCGCTCGGGCCTTCGCCCGGGGGAAGTCGTGGCCCGCGCGGAGTTCAGGCTCACGTCGCGGCCGGCGGACGAGATCAAGGCTACGGTCGCCGAGATGCAGGCGCAGCGGAAGGCGGCGCAGCCGACGAACAAGCGCACCTTCGGCAGCGTCTTCAAGAATCCCGATCACGAGCTGACCGCCGGACGGATGCTGGAGGCGACCGGCCTGCGCGGGCACAGGATCGGCGGCGCGCAGATCTCACCGCGCCACGCCAACTTCATCGAGAACGCCGACGGCGCACGTTCGGCGGATGCCGTAGCGCTGATGGCCGAGGCGCGGCGGCGGGCGCTCGAGCAGTTCGGGGTGACGCTCGAGCACGAGGTGCAGTTTCTGGGCCCGCTCGAGCTCCCGCCGCTGTAGGAGCGGTCCCTGCTGCGGCGAACCTTGGAGGCGTGGCCCGAGGACGTCAGCTTGCCGCTGCCCGCGCGCAGACGCGTGCGGCGACGCCCGCTCTGCAGGTGCTGCCGTCGGGCCGCTCACTCGCGATCGGTTTCGGCCTGATCGCGGCTGCGCTCTTGCTCTACTTGGGCGCGCGCGAGACGTCCGTCTTCGCCGTGCGCTCGATCGAAGTCGAGACCGAGCCGGCAGGCCACACGCGCCTCGTCGCCCGCGCGCTGCAACCGCTCGAGGGCACGAGCCTGATGAAGATCGACGAGGCCACAATCGCCCGGCGGCTCGACCGGCTTCCGCACGTGCACCTACTCGGGTTCGACCGCTCGTTCCCGAGCAGCCTGCGCGTCCACGTCAGCGTCGAGCGGCCCGTCGCCGTCCTGAGGCGGCGCGACGAGAACTGGCTCGTGTCGGGGCAGGGTCGCGTGCTGCGCAAGCTCGAGCAGCGGCTGCGGCGGCCGCTGCCGGTGGTGTGGCTGCCCCGGAACGTCGACCCGGAGATCGGCGCCATCCTCCGGACGCGGGAACCGGCGCGGGCGGTCGCGGCGCTGGCGACGATGCGAGCGTCGGCCCCCGGCTTTTCGAGCCGGATCTGGTACGTGAAGGAAGGTGAGGACGGGGAACTGACGATCGTGCTCCGGGACCGGTTCGAGCTGCGCCTCGGCGTGAGCACTGACCTCGCCCTCAAGTTGAAGGTTGCCCGTCAGGTGCTCGCGGCCGTCAGGACCGCAGGTGCTACCGCGTCGTACGTCGACGTCTCCGTGCCGGAGCGCCCGGTAGCAGGGACAACCCTAAACTCTCAAGTAGAGCCTTAGTCTGACACGCCTCCAACGGCGTTGACACAAGGGTGGACCGCCCCTAGCCTGTTGCGGGCCGGGCTTCTGCAACGGCGAAGCTACACTCGAGCTTGAGGTGGAGGGACGTTGAGCGTGCGTGACCAAACAGGCAACTACCTAGCCGTGATCAAGGTCGCCGGTGTCGGCGGCGGCGGCTCCAACGCGGTCAACCGGATGGTCGACGCAGGCTTGAGCGGCGTCGAGTTCATCGCAGCGAACACCGACGCGCAGGCGCTGCTCGGCGTCGACTCCGACGTCAAGGTGCAGATCGGCGCTGAGTCCACCCGCGGCCTCGGCGCAGGCGCGAACCCGGAGGTCGGGAAGGCCGCCGCGCAGGAAAGCCGCGACGAGCTGAAGGAAGTCTTGAAGGGCGCCGACATGGTCTTCATCACCGCCGGCGAGGGCGGCGGCACCGGGACCGGTGCGGCGCCGATCGTGGCCGAGATCGCGAAGCACGACCTGGGCGCGCTCACCGTCGGCGTCGTGACCCGGCCGTTCGGCTTCGAAGGCCGTCGGCGCGCGGAGCAGGCGCACGTCGGAATCGAGGAGCTTCGCGACCAGGTCGACACGCTGATCGTGATCGAGAACGATCGCCTGTTGCAGGTCGTCGAGAAGCGGACGTCGATCGTCGAGGCGTTCCGGATGGCCGACGACATCCTCCGGCAGGGAGTCCAGGGAATCACCGACCTGATCACCGTGCCCGGGATCGTCAACCTCGACTTCGCCGACGTACGGGCGATCATGACCGAGGCCGGGTCGGCACTGATGGGCATCGGCAACGCCTCAGGCGAGAACCGCGCCGCCGAGGCGGCGCACACCGCCGTGTCGTCGCCGCTGCTCGAGTCGTCGATCGAAGGCGCCACGGGGATCCTGCTGAACATCAGCGGCCCGCCCGAGATGGGGCTGTTCGAGGTCAACGAGGCGGCGGAGGTCGTTACGAGCGCCGCCGATCAGAACGCCAACGTGATCTTCGGAGCGGTGATCGACGAGTCGCTGAAGGACGCCGTGCGGGTGACGGTGATCGCAACCGGATTCGGTCCGGGCGCACATCGACGCCGCCGCCGGGCCACGATCGAGGAAGAGGCTCCGGCCACGCGCCCCGAAGAGGGCGAGCAGGAGGGCTTCGAGGTCCCGCGGGACGTGCTCGAGGTTCCGTCCTTCCTCCGCGACTGAGTCCGCCCGGGCAGCCGCAGATCGCTCTGTAGCATCCCGGCGTCATGCAGACGCTCCGCCGGACCCCGCTCTACGAGCGGCACCGCGCGCTGAATGCGCGCATGGTGCCGTTCGCCGGCTGGGAGATGCCAGTGCAGTACGAGGGCGTGATCCCCGAGCACAAGGCGGTCCGCGCCGACGCCGGGGTCTTCGACGTCTCGCACATGGGCGAGCTCGAGGTCGAGGGCCCGCGGGCGCACGAGTTCCTCCAGTCGATGCTGTCGAACGACCTCGACAAGGTCGAGCCGGGCGGAGCGCAGTACACGCTGCTCACCAATGAACGGGGCGGGATCGTCGACGACCTGATCGCCTACCGGCTGGAGCCCGGGCGCTACCTCTTGATCGTCAACGCCTCCAACCGTGCGGCCGTCTACGACTGGCTGAAGGAGCGCGAGCTCTCGGGCTCGGACGTTCGCGACGTCTCGGACGCCTACGCGCTGCTCGCCGTCCAGGGGCCGCGGTCGCTCGAGCGACTCGGCCTGGACGAGGCGCCCGCGTTCACGTTCGCGATGGGCGAGCTCGACGGCATCGAGGTGATGGTGAACCGCACCGGGTACACGGGGGAAAAAGGCGTCGAGCTGATGGTTCCGGCGGACGACGCCGAAGAGATCTGGGACCGTGTGCTCGAGCGCGGCGTCGTCCCCGCGGGGCTCGGAGCACGCGACACGCTCCGACTCGAGGTCTGCTTCCCGCTACACGGCAACGACATCGGGCCGGACACCGACGCGATCTCGGCCGGGCTCGGCTGGGCGAGCGCGCTCGACAAGGACTTCACCGGTGTCGAGGAGCTGCGCCGGATCAAGCAGGAGGGGCCGGAGCGGAAGCTCGTGCCCTTCGAGATGGAAGGCGCCGGCATCCCGCGCCAGGGGATGGCGATCGCGGGCAGCGGCGAGGTCACCTCCGGGACGCACTCGCCGATGCTCGACAAGGGGATCGGGATGGGCTACGTGCCTGTGGGCCAGGCTGACCCCGGCACCGAGCTCTCGATCGATGTGCGCGGCAAGGAGCGGCTGGCGCGCGTGGTGACGAAGCCGATCTACAAGCGACAGGAGGGTTGATGGCGGCCGACGAGAGCTATCCCGACGAGCTCCGCTACCACCGCGAGCACGACTGGGCGCGGATCGAGGGCGACGAGGCGGTGCTGGGGATCACGTGGTTCGCGCAGGACGCGCTGGGTGAGCTCGTCCACTACGAGCCGCCGGAGTCGGGCTCGTCGGTGTCGAAGGACGCCGCGTACGGGGAGGTCGAGTCCGTCAAGGCGGTCTCCGACGTGATCGCGCCCCTGTCCGGCGAGGTGCTCGAGGTGAACCAGGTCGTCGTCGATGCGCCCGAAACCGTGAACGAGGACCCGTACGGCGAGGGGTGGCTGATCCGGATCCGGCTCAGCGACCCGGGTGAGGCCGAGCAGCTGCTCGACGTCGGGGCGTACCGCGCGGTGCTCGCCGAGCAGTGACCTACGTCTGCCTCACCGACGCCGACCGCGAAGAGATGCTCGCGACGATCGGTGTCTCGTCGGTCGAGGAGCTCTTCCGCGACATCCCGGAGGGCGTGCGCCTGAACCGGGAGCTCGACCTCGATCGGCCGTTGTCGGAGCTCGAGATCGTCCAGCGCCTCGAGGAGCTCGCTGCGCGGAACGTCCCTGCCGGCGAGGAGATCTCGTTCCTCGGCGCGGGCGTCTACGACCACTACGTGCCGTCGATCGTCGACGCGATCCTCCAGCGCGGCGAGTTCCTGACCGCGTACACGCCCTACCAGCCGGAGCTGAGCCAGGGCGTGCTCCAGGCGCTGTTCGAGTATCAGACGGCGATCTGTGAGCTGACCGGGATGGACGTGTCCAACGCGTCCGGCTACGACGGGACCACGGTCGCGGCCGACGCGTGCTACATCGCGAAGCACGCAACCGGCCGCAGCAAGGTCGTCCTGGCGGAATCGCTCAACCCCCAGGTGCGCCAGGTCGTCCGCACCTATGCGCCGGGCTTCGGGCTTGAGGTCGTCGACGTCCCCCACCGCGGGGGCGTCACCGACCCGGACGAGCTCCGCGCCGCGGCCGAGGGCGCCGCCGCCGTGATCTTCCAGCAGCCGAACTTCTTCGGCTGCCTGGAGCCGGCGCCGGAGCTCGCCGCCGCTGCGAACGACATGGGCGCCCTGCCGGTCGCGCATGTCGACCCGGTCTCGCTCGGCGTGCTCGAGGCGCCGGGCGCCTACGGCTGCGCGATAGCGATCGGCGAGGGCCAAGGCGCCGGCAACCCGCTCGCCTTCGGCGGGCCGCACTACGGGTTCATCGCCGCGCGCGAGGAGTTCACGCGGCGGATGCCCGGGCGCATCGTCGGGGAGACGACCGACGTGGACGGGAACCGCGGTTACGTCCTGACCCTGCAGACCCGCGAGCAGCACATCCGGCGCGAGAAGGCGACCTCGAACATCACCACCAACCAGACTTTGCTGGCGCTGGGCGGTCTCATTCACCTGTGCTGGCTCGGCCCACAAGGGCTGCGCGAGCTGGGGGAGACCTGCATGAGCCTCGCCGAGCATGCAAAGGATCGGCTCGGGCTTCCGGCAGCGTTTCCTGAACGGACAACATTCAAGGAGTTTGCCGTGCGCGTCGGACGGCCCGCCGTCGAGGCGATCCGGGCAGCGCGCGCACGGGGCGTCCACCCGGGCTATCCGCTCGGCCGGGACTACGAGGGCATGGACGACGTGCTGCTCGTCGCCGTCACCGAGAGGCGCACGCTCGACGAGATCGACGCGCTCGCGGAGGCGCTGGCGTCGTGAAGCTGATCTTCGAGCGCTCGAGGGAAGGTCGGAGGGCGGCGACTCTGCCGAAGCCGGCCGGGGTCGCCAGGGCCCAGGTCCCCGAAGAGCTCCGCCGCCGCCGGCCGCCGCGGCTGCCGGAGGTTCCGGAGAACGAGATCGTCCGCCACTTCACGAAGCTGACGACCCGGAACTTCGGGATCGACACGGGCTTCTACCCACTCGGCTCCTGCACGATGAAGTACAACCCGCGGGTCAACGAGCGCGTCGCCGCGCTGCCCGGCTTCCGCGACCTGCATCCGCTCCAGGACGAAGAGGCGTCGCAGGGCGCGCTCGAGCTGATGGTCGAGCTCCAGGAGATTCTCGCCGAGGTGACCGGCCTCGACGCCGTCTCGCTCCAGCCCGCCGCGGGCTCCCAGGGCGAGCTCACGGGCCTGATGCTGATGCGCGCCTACTTCGCCGACCGAGGCGAGGGCGACCGGCGGAAGAAGATCGTCGTGGCGGACACCGCCCACGGCACCAACCCGGCCAGCGTGACGATGGCGGGGTACGAGCTCGTCAAGGTCGACACCGACAAGCGCGGGAACATCGATCTCGACGACCTCCGCTCCAAGGTCGACGACGAGACGGCCGGCCTGATGCTCACGAACCCGTCGACGCTCGGGCTCTTCGACGAGCACATCGAGGAGATCGCGCGGATCTTCCACGAGATTGGCGGGCTCCTCTACTACGACGGCGCCAACCTCAACGCCGTCTGCGGCATCTCGCGCCCCGGCGACATGGGGTTCGACATCGTGCACATCAACCTGCACAAGACGTTCTCGCAACCACATGGGGGCGGAGGCCCGGGCGGAGGGCCGATCGCCGTGCGGCGCCGCCTGGAGCCGTACCTGCCGGTCCCCGCGGTCGTTCGTGACGGGCGGCGCTACCGGCTGGACTTCGACCGCCCGAAGTCGATCGGTAAGGTGCGCGCCTTCACCGGCCCGTTCGGCGTCTTCGTCCGCTCGTACGCGTTCATCCTCGCCTGGGGCCGGGAGCTGAAGACGATGTCCGAGGACGCGGTGCTGAACGCCAACTACCTCCTCGCGCGTCTCAAGGACGCCTACGAGCTGCCGTACGACCGGCTCTGCATGCACGAGTTCGTGGTCTCGGCGCGAGCGCTCAAGCGCGAGCACGGGATCACCGCGCTCGACGTCGCCAAGCGGCTGATGGACTACGACTTCCACCCGCCGACGATCTACTTCCCGCTCGTCGTCCCCGAGGCGCTGATGATCGAGCCGACTGAGACGGAGACCAAGGAGACGCTGGACGACTTCGCCGACGCGATGACCGCGATCGCGCGCGAGGCGGCCGAGGAGCCCGACGCGATCAAATCGGCGCCGCACAACCGCCCGGTCAAGCGGCTCGACGAGGTCAAGGCGGCGAAGCGCGCAGTCGTCCGCTACCGCTTCGAGGACCATCCGGACCTCGCCGCCGAACCGACGGCGTCGGCGGCGACGGAAGCTCCGAAAGGCGTCTAATTACAGGAGGTCGATGTCGTCCTCGACCACCGGGCGACGGCGGTACAGGACGTAGATGCCGCCGGCGACCATCGGGATCATCAGCAGGAGCTTCAGGTCTGCCCAGGCCGCTGCAAACCAGACCACGCCGACGCAGACGTACGCCCCTCGGCGCACCAGCTGGTCGTCGCGGACAAGTTGCCACAGAGAAGCCGCTGTTTCGGACATGCGGTTCTCCTTTCGCTTGGAGGTTCCATCGGCGGCTCCCACTCGCACTCCGATCCCTCGGACGGTGAGAATGCGCAGGTGAGCGCGATTCTGGAGGCGCTGTACCGCGGCGACCGCGATGCCGCCGGGAAAGCGGCCTCGGGCGCCGAGCTTGACGTGCTGGAGGCTGCTGCGCTCGGCGACGCCGATCGCGTCCGCGAGCTGGTCTCGGCCGACCCGGAGCTCGTCGCCTTGCGCTCGCCGGACGGCTTCACGGCGCTCCACTACGCGGCGTTCTTCGGCACCGCCGACGCCGCCCGTGTCCTGCTCGAGCACGGTGCCGATCCCGGAGCCGTCGCACAGAACGACATGCGCGTCCAGCCGCTTCACAGCGCCGCTGCGGTCGACGCGAACGAGACGGCGCGCCTGCTGCTCGATGCCGGAGCGGACCCGAACGCCGTGCAGGAGGGTGACTTCCGCCCGATCGACGCTGCGTCGCACAACGGGAACGACGAGCTCTACGCGCTCTTGCTCGAGCGCGGCGCCGAGCCGCCTGCGCCCACCGAGTAGCGCCCCGCCAGCTTCTGCAGGATCCTCACCATCTCCCGGATCGCGGGCGGCGGCAGCCTGCCCGGGAGGGTCACCGTGAAGACGTCGCGCTTGGGGCCGTCCGGCTTGAGCGGCCGAACGACGACGTCCCGCCTGGCGCGGGGCACCGAGAAGCTCGAGATCATCGTCACGCCGATCCCGAGCGCGACGAGGCCCTGCGTGATGTGCGCGTGGTCGCTGAGCGCGACGATCTTCGGCTCGAAGCCGGCCGCCAGGCACGCCTGGTAGGTGATCCCGCTCGGGCCGGCTTGCACGGCCTGGATCCAGCCGTCCTCGGCGAGGTCACGAAGGCGGATCGCCGGCTGATCCGCCAGCGGGTGATCCTTCGCGACCGCGACGAAGAGCGGATCGAGCATCAGGAACTCGGCCTCGAGATCCGCCCACTCGCCGGGTGCCGGTCGGCCGTGCTCGCGGAAGGCGAGCGCGAGATCGACCTCACCCGCTCGGAGGCGGCGGAGGCCGGCGTTCGTCCCCGACTCGACGAAGGTGAGCTCGACCGCCGGGTGCTTTCGGCGGAACTTCTGCAGGGCGTCGAGGACGATCGTGGACGCCGCGGTCGGGAAGGCGGCCATCCGGAGACGCCCTCCGCCCAGAGTCGCGATCGCCTCGAGCTCCGCTTCCGCTGCGGCAAGGTGACCGGCGATCGCATCGGCCCGCACGACCGCGACCTGACCTGCGTCGGTGAGGCGCAGGCCTCCCGGCGTCCGCTCGATCAGTCTTACGCCGGCTTCCTCCTCGAGCTTCGCGATCTGGCGCGAGACGGCCGGCTGCGTCACGTACAGGGCGGCCGCGGCGCCGGAGAAGGACCCGTGGCGGACGACCTCCCGGAGCAGGGCGAGGCGGCGTGGATCGAGCATGTCGAAATGTTATCGCGACCGACGCAATCGTCATTGCGGGGAATAGGTCTGATCGCGACACTCGACGAGTGCTCAGCTTCCGGCGCATCTTCGGCGGTGAGGTCGACCCGGTCCTCAAGCCGGTCCTCGTCTCGGTCGGCTTCGGCGCTCTGGGCCAGTTCGCGTTCTTCGCCTTCTTCGCAGTCTGGGCGCTGACGCAGCGGGACGCGCCGGCCACACACGTCGGCCTCGCGTACACGTGCTCGGCGCTCGCAGCGGTTGGCGGGAGCCTCCTGGGCGGACGCGTCTCCGACCGGATCGGCCGCCAGCCGGTGATCTTCGCCGGCGCGTCCGTCCAGGCGCTCGCACCGGTGCTGCTGCTGGTGCCGGACCTCCCGCTCGAGCTCGCATACGGCGTGCTCGTCACGATGGGGTTCAGCCAGCCGATCAGGGGAACGGCCCAGCGTGCGCTGCTCGCCGACCTCGTGGGCGACGAGCGCCGGGAGGAGGCATTCGGCGCCTTCAGGGTCGTCCTGAACGCGGGTGCGACGCTCGGCCCGGTGGTCGGCGCCGGCCTCGTTAGCTGGCGCTGGGATTCACTCTTCGCTGGGATCACGTTCGCCTTCGCGCTCTCCTCGCTCGCAGCCCTGCGCCTGCCCGAGAGCGCCCGCCGGCCGGCCGTCACCGGCCTTGCGCCGTCGGTGCTTCCGCTGCTCCGGGATCGCGCGTTCCTCGCCGTCTTCGTCGCGACGGTCGCGGGCTGGTGCACGTATAGCGCCTTCGAGCTGCTGACGCCGATCTCGCTGACGCAGAGCCACGGCCTCGAGCCGGCGACCTGGGGCCTGCTCTACGCACTGAACCCGGTCGTGATCGTGCTGCTCCAGTTGCGCGTCACTCGCTGGGCCTCGTTTGCATCTCGTGGCGCCCGCCTCGCCGCCGGGGTCCTCCTGATGGGCACGCCGTACTTCCTGCTCGAGCTGAACGACGCGCTGGCGGTGATCGTTGCCGTCCTGCTCGTGGTCGTCCTCGGCGAGATGCTGTGGGCGCCGGCCTCCGAGGCGCTCGTGGCGGGAATGGCGCCGCCCGCCCTGCGGGGCGTCTACCTGGGCACCGCAAACGCCGCCAGCTGGGGCGGCATGGCGCTCGCGCCGGCGTTCGGGCTCCAGGCGCGCGCAGCGTTCGGCGAGCGGGGGATGTGGCTGCTCGTCGCCGGGATCGCATGCGCCGGCGCGATCCTTTACCTCGTCGCCGCTCGGCGCGCTGAGCAAGAATCCGCACGTGATCGATCTCCGCTCGGATACCAAGACGAAGCCGACCCCCGGGATGCGCCGGGCGATCGCCGAGGCGGAGGTCGGGGACGAGCAGCGCCGCGAAGACCCGACGGTCAACCTGCTCGAGCAACGGGTCGCTGAGCTCCTAGGGCACGAGGAGGCCGTCTACGTCCCGACGGCGACGATGGCAAACGAGATCGCGCTCCGGCTCCACGGCGAGCCTGGCGACGAAGTGATCTGCGAGGAGCACCAGCACATCCTGATCGCCGAGCTGGGTGGGCCCGCCGCGCACAGCGGGCTCCAGACCCGCGGGCTGCCGGGCAACGCGGGCCGGATCTCGCCGGAGCAGATCCACGCCTACGCGAACACGTTGGACGACAACCACATGCCGCTCACCCGGATGGTCGCGATCGAGAACACGCACAACGCCTCGGGCGGCCGCGTCTGGCCGCTCGACGAGCTCGACGCCGTCGCCGGCACCTGCCGCGAGCTGGGCCTCCGGCTCCATCTCGACGGCGCGAGGCTCTTCAACGCAGCTGTCGCGTCGGGGGTTCCTCCAGCCCAGATCGCCGGCCAGGCTGACACGGTCACGATCTGTCTCTCGAAGGGCCTCGGCTGCCCGCTCGGGGCGCTCATCGCGGGCTCGGCCGAGCTGATGCGCCGGGCAAGGCGGTACAAGCACTTCTTCGGCGGCGCGATGCGCCAGGCCGGGATCGTCGCCGCGGCCGGGGTCTATGCGCTCGAGCACCACGTCGACCGGCTCGCGGAAGACCACACCCGGGCGAAACGCCTGGCCGAGGGGCTGGCCGTCGCAGGCCTGCCCGTCGAGCCGGAACACGTCGAGACGAACTTCCTACAGGTCGATGTGGCGGCGCTCGGCCTGAGCGCGGCGGATGCGCTCGAGCGGCTCCATCAGGCCGGCGTGGGGCTCTCCGCGACCGTGCATCCGACACGCATCCGCGCCGTCACGCACCTCGACGTCACCGACGACGACATCGACCGCGCGATCGAGCTGATGCCCGAGGCGCTGGGAGCTCTTGCCCGCGCCTGAGGCCCTCGCGGCCGAGCTCGAGCGAATCGTCCGCACGGCGCAGGCGGAGAACCGGCTGCCGTCGGTGAGCGCGGCCACGGTCCACGATGGGCAGATCGTGTGGACCGGCGCGGTGGGCCTGGCCGACACCGAGGCCGGCGAGGAGGCGACGCCCGACCACCAGTACCGCATCGCGTCGGTGACCAAGACCGTCACCGCGGTCGGCCTGATGCAGCTCCGCGACGAAGGAAAGCTCACCCTTGACGACCCGCTCGACGCACACGTGCCGGGGGCCGCGCACGCGCCGACCTTGCGACAGCTGCTCTCGCACCTCTCCGGCATCCAGCGCGAAGTCCCCGGCGAGGTCTGGGAGACGCTCGAGATGCCGACGCGCGACGAGCTCCTCCCGAAGCTCGCGGAGGCGGATCGCCCGCTGGCGCCTGGCTCCTTCTGGCACTACTCGAACCTCGCGTATGCGCTCCTCGGCGAGGTCGTCGCCCGCGTCACGGGCGGGTCGGCCGAGGAGTACCTGACGGAACGGGTGTTGAGGCCGGTCGGGATGACGCGGACGACGTGGACGGCGGAACCCCCGGCCGCGGTCGGCTATCTCGTCGACCCGTACTCCGACGTCCCGCGGCGCGAGGCGGTGATCGAAGGCCGTGCCGTCGCGCCGGCGGCAGAGCTGTGGAGCACGCCGACCGACCTCTGCCAGTGGGCGGCGTTCATCGCGGACCCAGACCCGGAGGTGCTCTCGCCCGAGACGGTCGAGGAGATGCGGGTGTTCCAGTCGATGGTCGACCTCGTGCAGTGGCGCCTCGGCTACGGACTCGGCTTCGCCCTCTACCGCGCGGACGACCGGGTCTTCGCCGGCCACGACGGAGCCCATGCCGGGTACCTCGCGCACGTGTCGGCGCTGCCCGCTGCGAAGACCGGGGCCGCGGTGCTGACGAACTCCGGCGCGGGCGTCACGATCTCGGCGCTCGGGATCCAGCTGTCGCGCGCCGTCGCGGACGCGTTCCCCGCCGTGCCCGAGGAATGGAAGCCGGGCGACCCGGCGCCGGAGGAGCTCCGGGGCGTCCTGGGCATCTGGTGGACCGAGGGGCATCAGGTCGCCTTCTCGTACCGGAACGGGAAGCTCGAGTCGGACTTCCCGGAGGCGCGGCTGGATCTGGGCCGCTCGGTGTACGACCGCGAGGGGCCGGATCTCTACCGCGTTAGGAAGGGATACGAACGCGGCGAGCTCCTGCGCATCGTGCGGGACGAGGCGGGAACCCCGACGAAGCTGTACTTCGCGACCTATCCGGTCACTCGGACGCCCGAGACGTTCGGCTGAGCCTCGGCGCTCGCCGAGCGTAGCTACCGGTCTCCGGCGGCGTAGAACATCGCCGCGACCCCCACGTAGGCGAGGACGAGCGCCCAGCCGCGTGGCCGGCTCGACTGTCCGTCCCGGAGCAGCACGAAGACGAGGATGACCGATCCTGCGAGCGCGACGATCTCGACCTCGCGGAACGACAGCGCGAGCGGCTCGATCAGCCAGGAGAGGATGACGACGGCAGGGATCAGGAACACCGCTACCTGTGCGCTCGACGCGAGAGCGATCTCGGTGGCCAGCTTGATCTGGCCTCGGTGCGCGACGACGACGGCCCCGCCGTGCTCGGCCGCGTTCCCCACGATCGCGACGATCACGGCGGCGACGAAGAAGTCCGACAGGTGGGCCTTCTCGCCGAAGGTCTCCAGCGAGCCGACGAGGATCTCGGCGATCAGCGCCGTCACGACCGTGGCTGCGCCGAGGACGCCAACGGCGAGACCGAGGCTCCACGCCTCCGTGTCGGTCGGCTCGGCGGAGAGGTGCAGCTCCCGGTGGCGGCGGAGGTTGTACCAGGTGGCTGCCACGTAGACGACGAGCAGGGCGATCGAGACCGGGATGGAGAGGACGGCAAGCGAGTGGCGCTCCGGATCGCCGCTCCAGCCCGGGACGGCCGGGACGAGCAACAGCACGACCGCGAGGGCGACGAGCGCGAGCGAGATGAAGCTCGATTCGCGGTCGAGGCGCCCGCGCCCGCCGAAGATGAGCGAGAACCCGAGCACGAGCAGGAGGTTTCCGACCACGCTGCCGGTGAGCGATCCGCGTACGACCTCAGTCAGGCCCTCGTGGATCGCGAGCAGCGCGATGATCAGCTCGGGTGCGTTGCCGAACGTGGCATTGAGGAAGCCGCCGATGCCCGGACCGGTGTGGTGTGCGGCCTGTTCGGTCGTCTCGCCGATCAGCCAGGCGAGCGGGACGAGCGCGACTGCGGCGAGCACGAAGTCAAGGACGTCGCCGGGGCTGAGCGCGTAGTGGATGACGATCGTGGCCGGGGCAAGGGCGAGCGAGCCCCAAAGGATCCTCCTGGCCACCGGATTACCCTACCCGCCGTGCTTCGGGCAGTTCTCTTCGACTGGGGCGGGACCCTGATGGAGGACGAGTGGTCCGACGAGATCGCGCTCGAGGGCCATGCCGCCGGCCTCGCGGCGCTCGAGCGGGACGGCCTTCCGGATGCCGCAGCCTTCACGAACTTCCTCCGCGAGCACGAGGCCGACCTGTTCCCGATCGCGAGCGACGAGGAGATCGACATCACCGCCGTGATGCTCGACTCGTTCGGGCGGCAGGGCGTCGAGCTAACGGACGACGACATTCGGCCCTTCCTCCAGGCCGCGCAGGACGTCTGGTCGTCCCACTACCGGCTGGCCGCCTCCACGCACGCCCTGCTGGAGGCGCTGCGCGGGCGCGGGCTGAAGCTCGCTCTCGTCACGAACACCGCGAGCCCGCGGTGGCTGCTCCAGCCGACCCTCGAGCGGCAGGGCCTCGCCGAGCGGATCGATGCGATCGTCCTCTCCTCCGAGATCGGAAGGCGGAAGCCTCACCCGGCGATCTTCGAGCGCGCGCTGGAAGAGCTGGGCGTCGAGGCCGGGGAGGCGCTCTTCGTCGGCGACCGCATCGAGGCCGACATCCTCGGCGCCTCGCGCATCGGGATGCGGACGGTCCAGGCGTTCTGGTTCCGTGCCGACGACGCACCGACCGAGGCCGAGCCGGACTTCGAGGCGTTCACCCAGATGGACGTCCTGAATGTGGTCGACCGTCTCGCCGGGTAGCTGGGAAAACCTCCCGGTTTTCCCAGACCCTTTCCACGGCCGGCTCCGCCGGCAGCGCTTCGCGCTGCCTAGGCGGCGCTTCGCGCTAGCGCCTTCCGCCCAACCTGTCAAGTCTTGCGCGGGGCCGGGAACGTCCCCCAAAATCAGCGCATGGCGTCACGAGAGATCGCCCGTCCTGCCCGCGAGCTGCCGCTCCGGCCCCAGGACGAGGTCGAGTGCCGCCGCTGCGGGGTCCACTGCGACAAGGTCGTCTATCCCTCGGCATGTGTCGCGAGGTCATGCCCGTTCCTCTACGCCTACGAGGAGGTCGGCCGCACCTACGTCGGCTGCATGCAGAAGGTCTACTCGGTGGAGATCGACCTCGAGCTGCTGCAGCAGGCCGAGGCCCGTAAGCCCGGGTTCGGCGCGGTGAGGGCGAACCGCAAGCCGCTGCCGATGTGCCGGGCAGAGGTCGAGAGCACGTACGTCAGCCGGACCGACGACCTCGGCTGCGTGAACCCCGAGTTCCACGAGCTCCCCGTCGGCCAGCCGAGCTTCCGCGTTTTCGCGCAGGTGCGCGGGTCGGCCTGACGCCGGCTTTCCAGAGCTTCCTCAGCGTCTCGATCTCGCGCACGTCCGGCCCCTTGCCTGCCTGACCCTCAGTCTCGACGACGGCCGGCAGCTCCTGCAGGCGGGAGTTCCCGAGGAAGACCGAGAGCTTGTTGCCGATCAAGCCCTCGCCGACGTTGGCGTGGCGGTCGCGGTTCGAGCCGAGCGGTGTCTGCGAGTCGTTCACGTGGAGCGCCCGGAGGCGGTCGAGCCCGATCAGCCGGTCGAACTCGTCCAGAAGCAGGTCGAACGCGGCCGGGTCGGTGACGTCGTACCCCGAGGCCCAAAGGTGGCAGGAGTCGAGGCAGACGCCGAGCCGGGGATGGCGGTCGAGCCGGTCGACGAGCGTCGCGAGCTCCTCGAGCGAGCGGCCGATCGTGGCGCCGGTCCCCGCCGCGTTCTCGACCAGGAGCCAGGTTTTCTCGGAGCAGCGATCGAGCACCTGCTCGAGCGCGGGCACCGCGCGCTCGAGCCCGGCGTCGAACCCCGCGCCGAGGTGTGAGCCGACGTGGAAGACGACGCCGTCCGCTTGGATCGCGCAGGCCGCGTCGACGGTGCTCTGCAGCGTGGACACCGACTTGTCGTAGATCACGTCGTCGGGGCTCGCGAAGTTGCAGAGGTAGATCGCGTGGACGAGGCTCGACTCGATGCCCGCTTCCCGCGCCCGCTCGGGGTAGCTCGCGAGCACCTCCGGGTCGTGGTTGGGGAACCGCCAGGCCCGGGGGCTCTGGACGAAGAGCTGGAGGGCGTCGGCGCCGATCGCCTGCGCCCGCTCCGGGGCAGCCTTCACGCCGCCCCCGACGTGGCCGCCAAAGAGCACGCACCTACGATACGGGCATGCCGCCGGTCCGCGTCCGCATGGCTCCGAGCCCCACGGGCCTCCTCCACATCGGGGGCGTTCGGACCTTCCTCTTCAACTGGCTCTTCGCGCGCCAGCGGGACGGCGAGCTCCTGCTCCGAATCGAGAATACGGACACGAGCCGCGAGGTCGCCGAGGCAACCGAGCAGATCCAGCGCGACCTCTCCTGGCTCGGGCTCGACTGGGACGGCGACGTCCGCTTCCAGCTCGACCGGATGGACGACGCCCGGCGGCTGGCGCAGCAGCTCGTCGAGGAGGACAAGGCGTACGAGGACGACGGCGCGATCCGCTTCCGCATGCCGGACGAGGGCACGACCGGGTGGGACGACCTGATCCGCGGGCGGATCGAGTTCCCGAACGACAAGCTCGAGGACGTCGTGCTCGTCCGCTCCGACGGCCGGCCGACCTACAACTTCGCCTCGCCCGTCGACGACATGCTCGACGGGATCACCCACGTGATCCGCGGCCAGGACCACGTCTCGAACACGCCGAAGCAGATCCGGATCCTCGAGGCGCTCGGCGCGGAGCTCCCGGTCTACGCGCACGCCCCTGACGTGCTCGGCACGGACAACAGGAAGCTCTCCAAGCGTCACGGCGCGCAGTCGGTCGGCGACTTCCGCGAGCAGGGTTACATCCCCGAGGCGCTCGTCAACTTCCTCGCCAGGCTCGGGTGGTCGTACGACGACAGGACGGAGGTCTTCTCGCGAGACGAGCTTCTGCGGTACTTCGACCTCGAGCGCGTCTCGCCGAGCCCCGCCGTCTTCGACTACCAGAAGCTCGCGTGGCTGAACGGCGTCCACCTGCGCAACCTCCCGCCGGAGGAATACGCGGACCGCGTGCTCTCGTACCTTCGCGAGCAGGGGATCGACTGGGACGAGGACCTCGTCCGCCGGGCGGCGCCGCTCGTCCAGGAGAAGATCGAGACGCTGTCCGAGTTCCCCGGCTACGTCCGCTTTCTCTTCGAGGAGATCGAGCCCGACCCGTCACTCCTTGACCCCCGCGTGCTCGACGCGGCTGGCGAGGCGCTCGCCGAGACCGAGCCGTTCGCGGCCGACACGATCGAGACGACGCTTCGCGGCCTCGCCGAGCGGCTCGAGCTGAAGCCGCGGGAGGCGTTTCAGCCGATTCGCGTCGCCGTCACCGGGTCGAAGATCTCGCCCGGGCTCTTCGAGAGCCTGGAGCTGCTCGGCCGCGACCGTAGCCTCGCGCGGCTCAGTGCGGCACGCGCGGCAGCGGCTTAGGCGGCGCCAGCGGGTCGAGCGCCCGCTGGAACTCGAGCCAGGCACGTCGACGGAAGGTCGGCGTGGGTTGGGGGAGCTCGGCAGTGAGGCGCTTGCGAACCTGGTCCTCCGGCTCCGGCTGAGACCGGCATCCCATTTCAAAGCGGTAAACGGCCGGGAGGCGAGATCCGTTACGGGTCGCGCGAGGCAATTCCGCGGAAATTGCGCGTTTCGTCACAGGTCGCTACCCTCGGGCAGTGGGCGACGACACGACGACGGTGCTCGTCATTGACGACGACCCGTCTCTGCGGCTGCTGTGTCGGGTGAACCTCGAGCTCGAGGGCTACTCCGTCGTGGAGGCTGGCTCGGTTGCGCAGGCCGAGGCGGCGCTCGAGAACGGCGGTGTCGACGTGATCCTTCTGGACATGCACCTCGGGAACGAGCAGGGGGCGACGTTGATCCCGAAGATCGAGGAACGGGGCCTCGGCTCCTCCGTCGCGCTCCTCACCGGCAGCCCCGGCAGTCAGCTGCCGATGGGCGCGACGGTGATCCCGAAGCCATTTCGGATCGACGAGCTGACCGGCACGGTCCGACAGCTGGCCGCGTCGTAACCCCACCCTGCTCGGGTAGATTCCTCATCCGCAGATGAGCGTGACCGCAGTCAGAACCCCTGCCGAGTACGAGGCCGAGCTACAGCGCTATCTCTTCGAGCGTGCAGAGGAAGGCCGTGCGGTGCGGGTGGGGGAGAAGGAGGTCTCCGAGCGCGCCGAGATCGTGGCGCGGTACCGGGAGCTCTTCACGCGTGACCAGCTCGAGGCGCTGAAGGAGGCGGAGGCCGACCTTTCCGGCGTCGAGCGCGAGCGGGTCTACCGGCTCCGCAAGACGTGCGAGTCCGGCCTCGTCGACATCGAGCTCAGCGAGCGGGAGGACACGCTCGAGAACGCGATCCTGGCGGCGCGGGTCGAGTTCCGGGGCGAGGAGCTGCCGCTCCGGTCGGCGCAGGCCCAGCTCGCGGTGATGTCGGAGTACGGCGACCGCGAGGAGCTTGGCGGGCTTCAGGGCGACGCCTCGGCCTCGTTCAACGACGAGCGGATGGAGCTCCTGAGGGCCCGGGAGGAGCTCGACGCAGAGCTCTCCGGCGAGCCGGACGCGGTCGCGCGAAACGAGGAGGAGAAGGGCATCTCGCTCCGTGAGCTCTCGCAGGTGCTGAACGCCGCGAGCACGGCGGCCGACGAGATCTACGGCGAGCTGTCGGGCCGTTGGTTCGACAAGCTCCTCGGGAGCAACCGCCCCGAGATACCGACCTCGTACCACGTAGCCTGGCTCCGGCGGCTCTCGCCGCTCGAGGCCACGTACACGAAGGAGCGCGCCACCGACATCTGTCTCGAGACACTCCGCGAGCTCGGCTTCAACATGGCGGAGGAGCCGAACATCAAGCTCGATCTGGACGACCGGCCGCAGAAGTCACCGCGGGCCTGCGTCATCGCCGCCGACCCGCCGCGGATCGTCCACCTGATCACCCGCGCCCAGGGTGGGCTCCACGACTACCAGGCGTTCCTGCACGAGGCCGGGCATGCGCTCCACTATGGGAACTGCGACCCGAACCTGCCGTACACGTTCCGGAACATCTCGCGTGACCACGCGCTGACGGAGATCTACTCGTACATCTTCGAGGCGATCTCGCGCGAGCCCCTGTGGCACGAGCAGTACTTCGACCTGTCCCCGGAGCAGGCGCGCCAGAACGCCGAGGCGACGGTCTTCCTCGAGGCGCTGCTCTTCCGCCGCTACACGGCCAAGCTCCAGTTCGAGATCGACTTCTGGAGCGGCTTCGGCGACGGCAACGGCGCCGGCCCGGACGAGTACCACCGGCTGCTGACCTCGGCCGCAGGGGTGTCCTACCGGCCGGACGCCTACCTCGCAGACATGGACGCCGGGTTCTACTCCGCCGACTACCTGCGCGCCTGGATCCGCTCGGCGCAGCTGCGCACCTGGCTCGAGCGCGAGGTCGGCACGGACTGGTGGCACAACCGCAAGACCGGCGACCACCTTCGGTCGCTCTTCGCCGAGGGGACGCAGCCGACGAGCGAGGAGATCGCCGGGCGCCTCGGCTTCGACGCCTACGACACGAAGCCGCTGCTGACCGAGCTCGGTGCCTGAGGTTCGATTCGACCGGTTTTACCGGCACGACGAGCTGACGGAGATCCTGAAGGGCTGGGCGGAGGAGCGCCCGGACCTCTACGCGCTCGAGTCGATCGGGCAGTCCTGGGAAGGGCGCGACGTCTGGCTCTGCACGGTCACGAACTTCGAGACGGGGCCGGCGCTCGAGAAGCCGGCGTTTCTGATCGAAGCGAACATTCACGCGCTCGAGGTGACCGGCTGCACCGCCGCGCTGCACCTGATCAACCGCCTGCTGACCGGCTACGGCGAGGACGAGCAGGTGACGCGCGCCCTGGACACGCGGGCGGTCTACGTGATCCCGCGGCTAAGCCCGGACGGCGCCGAGCTCGCGCTTGCCGACCGCCCGCGCTTCGTCCGCTCGAGCCTGCGGCCGTGGCCGCTGACGGATGAGCAGGACGGCCTCTTCGAGGAGGACATCGACGGCGACGGCCGCGTGCTGATGATGCGGATGCCTGATCCGAACGGCGCCTGGAAGCCGCACCCGGAGGAGCCGCGCCTGCTGGTCCGGCGCGACCCTGTCGACGAGGGCGGCGAGTACTACCGCGTCCTCTGGGAGGGTCGGATCCGGAACTACGACGGCGTCACGATCAAGATCGCGCCGCCGCTCGAGGGGCTCGACCTGAACCGGAACTTCCCCATGGAGTGGACGGTCGAGGGCGAGCAGCGGGGCGCCGGCCCGTACCCGACGTCGGAGCCCGAGATTCGCGCGATGGTGCAGGCCGTCGTGGAGCGCCCGAACATCACGGGCCACATCGCCTACCACACGTTCAGCGGCGTCCACCTCCGGCCGTACGGCGGGTACGACGACGACCACTTCCCGACGGACGACCTCCGCACGTACCAGCTGATCGGCGAAAAGGCGACGGAGCTGACCGGTTATCCGGCGGTCTCCGTCTTCCACGACTTCAAGTACCACCCGAAGCAGACGATCAAGGGCAGCGCGCACGACTGGCTCTACGACCATCTCGGGGTGATCTCGTGGACGACCGAGTTTTGGAGCCCGCAGCGCCAGGCGGGGGTCGAGGACTTCAAGTTCATCGAGTGGCTCCGAGACCATCCGGCCGAGGACGACCTCAAGCTGCTGCGCTGGAACGACGAGCAGCTGGACGGCAAGGGCTACGTCGAGTGGTACCCGTTCGAACACGAGCAGCTCGGGCAGGTGGAGCTCGGCGGCTGGGATCTCATGTACTGCTGGGGCAACGTCCCGCCGCAGTTCCTCGAGGCCGAGATCGCGCCGCACTCGGAGCTCGCCCTCTGGCACACGCTGATCTCTCCGCGGCTCGAGATCCGGTCGCTCGAAGCCGAGGGCCTGAGCGACGGAGCCTGGCTCGTGCGGCTCGTGGTCGAGAACGCCGGCTGGTTGCCCACGAAGGTGACGGAAAAGGCGGTCGAAAAGAAGGCGGTCCGCCCGCTGGAGGCCGAGCTCACCGTCCCCGACGGAGCCCGGATCCTCAGCGCCCAGCCGAAGGTCGAGCTCGGCCAGCTCGACGGGCGGGTGCATCGCCGTAGCCTGATCTGGTGGGACTCGGACGACGCGACGAGCGATCGCGCGAAGGTGGAGTGGGTCGTCGAGGCGCCGGCGGGGTCGACCGTGCAGGTCGAGGCGCGCCACCAGCGGGCCGGGATCGTCCGGAAAGAGCTGACCCTGGGGTAGTGGGCTTCAGGGCGGGGCTGCGCGCGGGCGCCGTCTTCGCGCTGCCGACCTTCGTCCTCGCCGTCTCGTTCGGCGTCCTCGCGCGCCAGCTGGGGTGGGGCGTGGTCGCGCCGGTCGTCGCCTCGGCGGTGGTGTTCTCGGGCTCCGCCCAGTTCGCGATCGCCGACGTGCTCGGCGCCGGCGGGAGTGCAGCCGCGGCGATCGTGGCAGCTGTCCTCGTCAACGCCCGCTTCGGCGTGATGGGTGTGGCGGCGGCTTCGGCGTTCCGCGGCGGCCGGCTGCGCCGCGCGCTCGAAGGCCAGGCGACCGTGGATGCCTCCTGGGCGCTCGCGAACCGCGGCGGCGGGAGCTTCGACCGCGAGCTGATGATCGGCGCGACGCTGCCGCAGTACGTCGCCTGGGTCGGCGGCACGGTGATCGGGGTTGCCCTCGGCGACGCGATCGACCCGGAGGCGCTCGGCCTCGACGTGCTCTTCCCGGCGTTCTTCCTGGCGCTCCTGATCGACGAGCTGCGGAACGGACGGCAGCACGTCGCCGCAGCCGTGATCGCCGCAGTGGTCGCGGTCGTCCTGATCCCATTCACGCCGCCGGGGATTCCGATCGTCGTCGCCTGCGTCGGCGCGCTGCTCGGCCTGCGGGGGACGGGACCGTGACGGCGGTGTGGACCTCGATCGGCGTCGTCGCGGCGGTGAACTTCGCGATCAAGGCGGCGGGGCCGGTCTTCCTCGGCGGTCGCGAGCTGCCCGACGTGCTCGTGCGGGTGATCGCACTGCTCGCGTCGGCGATCCTCGCGGCGCTCGTCGTCGTGGGGACCTTCAGCGACGAGGGCGAGCTGAGCATTGACGCCCAGACCGCCGGCGTCGGGGTGACGGGCGTGGCGGTCCTGCTCCGGCTGCCGCTGCTCGTCTCGGTCGGGCTCGGAGCGCTCACCGCGGCGCTGCTGCGGGCGGTTTAGGAGGGCTTGGCGGAATGCCGCTCGTCTCGCGCCGCTCCCACAGCGTCGCGTTGACGACCGCCGCCGCGACGACCAGCCGGGTGACGAGGAAGAGGCCGACCAGGAGGGCCGCCGCCATCCCGAGGCTGCCGTATGTTCCCTCCTTGGCGACCGCGTACGGCGTGATCACGTAGGCGGTGACGACGTTGAGGATCTCGCTGCCGACCCCGTACAGCAGAGCGCCCGGCACGAGCGCCTTCCAGCTCGCGCCACGGTGTGGCAGCTGCACCGAGACGAGGAGCCAGAAGCCGACATATGGAACGACGCTCACGAGCGTCGCCAGCAGTCCGGGCACACCCGACCACGCGCGTATGGCCTGCAGGAGAGCGGTCACGGCCGCAAAGGCGAGCATTACGCCCAGCAGCCGGAGCGCCGCGAGGAACGTCGGCCGTGGAGCCGCCGTGCGGACCTCCATCCAGACGAGCCGGTGAGCGCCGATCAGGGCACGGAGCAGGCTGCGCGTGGCCCAGACGAGCGCGGGGATTCCGATCACGAGCGCATACCACCGGTTCGGGCTCTCTGCGGCCTGGCCGATCGAGCTCGAGACCAGGCCGTCGACGCCGAGGGCCTTCGCGGCCTC
>DASTHD010000009.1:0-2615 GCA_035605555.1 Gaiellaceae bacterium | reverse complement strand
TCTCGATGGCGCTTGCGCACGGGCTCGCCGAGGCCGGGACGCCGGCGCAGCGGCTCGAAAGCCAGGCGACGGCGACATTCGACCAGACGGACGAAGGCTTCCGGCTGACGACGATGAAGCTGTCGATCCGCGGCCAGGTCGAGGGCATCGACGGCGTCGTGTTCCAGGAGGCCGCCGAGGCCGCAAAGGACAACTGCCCCGTCTCTCAGGCGCTGAAGGACAACGTGGACGTCTCGCTCGACGTCCAGCTCGACTAGTCCGAGCCCTCCAGGACCCGGTTCGCGGCGAACTCGCCGAACTCGCCGCCGAGCGAGCGGTAGGCGGCCGCCGCCTTCTCGACGTCGTACTCGGTGCGGCGAAACGCGAAGTCACCCTCCCACGTCGCCCACGCAGCACGCACGTCACGGTCGAGCGGCATTCCGACGCTGCCCGGGTTGACGAGGTCGGTGCCGCCCGGTCCCGGCCGTCTGAACTGCTGGTGGCTGTGGCCGAACACGATCGTCCGGTCGCGGACGCCGCCGAGCAGCTCGTCCTCCCCCTCTTGAGGCACGGGAGCGAAGCTCTCGACGTCAGAGACCGGTGAGCCGTGCACGTAGAGATTCCCGTCGAGCTCGGCCTGAGGCGGCAGCCCATACAACCAGTCCACCGCCTCCTTGGCCAACCCCCCGCTGAACGTGTCGTAGACCTCCATCACCTCCGGCCGGTCGAGCGGCGGCTCGCGCAGCCAGCGTTCACCGTTGCCGCGAATCCAGATGGCGTCGGGCAGAGCCTTCAGCGTTTCCAGCGTCTCGAGCGGGGCCGGGCTCGGCGTGCCGTAGTCGCCCCCGAGGAGCCAGCGGTCAACACCAAGCCGGCGCGCGTCGGCGAGGACAGCGTCGAGCGCCTCGGTATTTCCGTGAATGTCGTAGAGAATTCCTAACAAGGCCGATTGCATTGTTGACGCAATGCGTTAGTGTCGGACCGAGTGGCCGAACTGCGGGATACGCCGGGCAAGCGGCGGATCGAGGTCCTCCTGGTCGACGACGACGAGCTGTTCGTCGAGTCGCTGCGCGCCTTGGTCGACGACCAGCCGAGCCTTTCCGTCGCAGGCACTGCCGTGAACGGGCTCGAGGCGATCGAGCTCGTGGAGGAGCTCGCGCCGGCCGCGGTCGTGATCGACGTCCACATGCCGTTGCTGGACGGCGTCACCACCGTCGCCCGCATGCGGCGTGACCATCCTGCGCTCTGCTTGATCGTGATGACGGCCGACGGCAAGGAGGAGCTTCATCAGGCGGTCTCGGAGGCCGGCGCCGACGCGGTGCTCATGAAGGACGACCTCGCGGCGCGCCTGCATCACGAGATCACCTCGGCGCACGCCGATCGGCTGGCCGCGGCCGTCTAGCGGACGACGGCGAAGAGGTTGCGCTCGCAGGGCTCGCCGCCCGGAGCAAAGGCGCGGTGCGCACCGAGGTGCTCGATCCTCCCTCCGGGACAAGTCTCGGCGAGGTAGGCCGTCAACCACGTGCGAGCATCCGGCGCCATCGGCGGTAGCCCGTAGTCCGGTGTCATCTCGGCCTCGCCCGTGTCGAAGAAGAGGACACGGCCGGTCAGCGCCCAGAGCTCTTCGAGCATCCCGGTGGCAGCGGCGAAGCCGTATGACCGGACGAAGTGGTGCCAGACCGAGAGACAGAGCACGCAGTCGGCAGCCGGCAGCGTGGGGGCGTTCTGCGGCGTTACCTCGAGCGCGAGCACGCCGACGTTCCCGGTTCCGCTCTGTCTCGCCGCGTAGAGCGCGGTGCGGTAGTTGCTCGGCTCGCTCTCGACCGCGATCGCCGGGATGCCGAGGGCCCCGAGCTCGAGCGTGAAATAGCCCTCGCAGGCGCCGATGTCGACCGCGCTCGCCGCGTCGACCCGCTCGACCACCAGCCGGATCGCGCGCCACCGGGACTCAGAGCCGGTCGCCCTCGCGGCCTTGATCGGCAGTCCTCGAACCGGCTGGTAGAGCCCGTTCGGGAGTGTGTCGATGCAAAACCGGAGTCGATCGAGGAGATCGTCGACGGCCTCGAAGGTCGCGCGGCTCACCACCGGGCGCAGGACACGCTTGGCAGCTGCGAAGCGACGGGCCGGCGCGTCGGCCGAGAACCCCGGCCGCGCGTACACCCGCGCGATCGCGGTGCCGAGGAGAAGCCCGCCGACGAGGGCGACGACCGGCACGTCCTCGTCGAGGACGCCGCGCCAGACGAGCACGACGGCGACGAGCGCCGGCGGCAACACCACCGGCCAGAGACGGCCTGCGGCAAGCCCGGCCACCGTCGAGAGCACGAGGATCACGATCGCGGGGGGCGGCGGCCGCTCGGTCTCCTGGACGAAGACGGTTGCCAGGGCGCCGAGATAGCCGGACGCGGCGCCCAGCGGCAGGAGCCAGGTGGCCGACCTCACACGGTCGTCGATCATCTACAGAGAGACATTCCACAGGCGCGAGCTGATGAGCCGTGGAGGAGGGACGTCGGGTAGCCGGGGAAACCTTCCGGCCTCCCCAGACCCCTTCCGCCGCTATGCGATGGCGAGGGCCGGAATCGAACCGGCGACACCACGGTTTTCAGCCGTGTGCTCTACCAACTGAGCTACCTCGCCGC
>DASTHD010000224.1:0-7145 GCA_035605555.1 Gaiellaceae bacterium | reverse complement strand
CGATGGTGCTGACCGGCGCGGACTCGATCCGGGACACGATTCTCTTTCCGCAGGTGCGCGAGAAGACTTGACGTCCCTCTTTCGAGGGACACTCGAACGAGCCACTAGTGATGCGACGGCCCTTCCGATTCAAGGTCCGTGTCGAGGGGTCTTCGCCGCCCAGCCGTCCTCGCCGTGCTCGTCGGAGTCTTGGGGCTCGCAGTCTCCTCGTCCGTGGGCGCGGACGCCGGCGCCTGGTCCGGCCGCGTCGGTGTTGCCGGTCATCTGATCTGGTACGCCGACCAGCAGTCGGAGATGGCGCGGCTGCGCGCCGGCGGGGTCGCCTGGACCCGCGAGGACTTCCTCTGGGAGACGATCGAGCCGACAAAGGGCAGCTTCAACTGGTCATGGCCGGACAAGCTGATGACCTCGTCTTCGAAGACCGGGATGAACGTGCTCGCGATCCTGGACTACTCGGCCAAGTGGGCGTCGTCCGGCCCCAACGGGGAGGCGACGTACCCGCCGCGCGACCCGGCGGACTACGCGAACTATGCGGCCGCCGTGGTTCGGCGCTACGGATCCGGGGGCACCTTCTGGAGCGCCCATCCTGAGCTCGCACCACAGCCGCTGACCGCCGTCGAGGTCTGGAACGAGCCGTGGGGCTACTGGGATTGGAAGCCGAACCCCGACCCCGCCGCCTACGCGCGCCTGACCAGGGCCGCTGCGGAGGCGGTCAAGGCCGCGAACCCTGGCGTCAAGGTGCTGATGGCGGGCGACGCCCTCCAGGTCCGGACCGACGGGAAGATCGTCGACTGGCTCAAGAACGTCCTCGCTGCTGAGCCCCCGCTGAAGACGCTGGTGGACGCGCTCAGCGTGCACCCATACCCGTATCCGCGCGACCTCGGCCCCTACGACGACCGACCCGACCCGCGCTGGGATTTCCGGCGGCTCGAGTTGATCCACCAAACCGATCCCAACCACCCGATCTGGGTCACGGAGGTCGGCTGGAGCACTGCGGCCGGTGTGGACGACGCCGTCTCGGAAGCGAAGCAGGCGACGTACGTCCGCGGCGCAGTCGAGCGGGCGCTCGGCCAGTGGGGCAGCTACGTCGAGCGTGTCTTCGTCTACTCCTGGGACAGGTCGAACGGCACCGCCGGCGACCGCGAGGGCAACTACGGCCTCCGCCGCGCCGACGGCAGCACCAAGCCTGCGTGGGCGGCGCTGGCGAGCCTGCTCGAGACGAACGTCCCCCTCCCGACACCGCCGCAGCCCCCGCCGGTGGCGACGTCTACGGCTACACCGCCGAAGCCGCCTGGGCCGTTCTTCGCCGTGGCGGTCGCACCCCGGCGCGCGACCGTCGGTCGCGGCGGTCGCGTCGACTTCCTCCTGACTACGACCGGCAGCGTGAACGCCCCGCTCGGCGTCGGCGTCTCGGGGCTCCCACGCGGGACGACGGCCACCGTGAGCGGCTCCCTCGGCCCGGGCTCGCCGGCCGCCCTTCTCGTCCAGGTCGGCCGTACGGTCCGCCCCGGCACCTACAAGCTCACGTTCCGCGGTTCACTCGGCGGCACGTCGAAGCAGGCCAAGGCGACGCTCGTTGTCACACGGAAGCCCGCTCCGCTCTCGCTTTTCGGCTACCTCTCCAGGGCGCGTTTCCTGACGCGAGGCTGAGACGTCGCGCTAGTCGAACCGCGCGTCCTGCTCCCGACGTAGCTCGTCGACGACCCGGCCGTCCGGGATCCGGACGTCGTCGTAGGTCAGCACCTGGTCCTTCGCGACGTCGCGGACGAGGGCCGATCCAGGGGCGAGGCCCAGCGGGATCAGGTTCTCGCGTCGCGCCGTCTCGACGTTCTCGGCCAGGCCGTAGAGGTGGTAGCCGCCGAGCGAGTCGAGCTCAGTGCCCGCCTCGAGGTCGACCTTCGCCGCGGCGACGACCTCGACGAGCGGCGCCCCGAGGGGCCTGATCGCCGCGTCCTGAAAGTCGACGGCGCGCGCGACCGTGATCGGCACCTCGAAGTGGCACAGGTGCCACGGCGTGTAGAAACAGTAGAGCGGCCCCTCGCCCATCTTGTAGAGGTTGAGGTAGTGCTGCTGGGTCGGGTCGTCGTGCGTGCCGAGCACGAAGACCCCCGGGCTCGGAACCGCGCCGACGACGTAGTCGACGATGCCCGGACCGGCCGTCAGCTCGTCGAGGTCGAAGAGCTCCCGCGTCACGTCGATGTGCGTCCCGGACTCGACCGTCGGCCCGTGCATCCCGCGCTTCGCGACCCGCATCCCCGTGGCGTTCGCGACGATCGCCTGCTCGTACGAGATCTTCGTCCCGTCGGCGAAGGACGTGACCATCCACGGGTTCTGGCCCCACTGCTTCGCGAACCCCTCCTGCGTCGTCGGGTTGCGGTAGGGGTCGTGGAGCCCCTTGATGTTCCCGCACAGCACGGGCGTGATGCCGATCGACCGGACGAATCGGTAGAGGTTGAGCTGGACGCCGGGCTGGTCGCCGTCGGCGTTTGTGTAGACGACGCCCTGCGCCTCTGCTTTCTCACGCAGGATCGGCCCGATCGTGCCGTCGAGCTCGGCGTTCATCAGGATCACGTGCTTGCCGTGGTCGATCGCGGTGGAGACGGCCCGGGCGCCGTTCTCGATCGACCCCGTCACCTCGATTAGCGCGTCGATGCCGGGTTGGCGCGCCACGAGCAGCGCATCGTCGGTGACGGCGTAGCGGTCGGAGGCGATCGCCGCTTCGAGCTCTTCCGGCGTCGAGACCTCGACGACGTCGTCGGCGCCCGCCTCCCGGTAGGCCTGGTGCGCCTTGTCGAGCGTCCGGTTCGCGATCGCCACGAGCCGCATCCCGGGCACCGAGCTCAGGATCTGCAGCGCGATCCCGCGGCCCATGAACCCGGCGCCGACCATGGCGACCTTGATCGGGTTCCCCTCGTGGCCGCGGCGCTCGAGTGCGGTGTCGACGATCTGCATCAGCCGTTGAAGTCCGGCCAGGTCGCGTCCTTCGGGGACAGGAAGGCGTTGGCCGGATCGGGCCACTCAATCCCGAAGGCGGGGTCGTCCCAGCGGACGCCGCCCTCGGCCTCCGGTGTGTAGAACTCGGTCACGAGGTAGTGCACCTCGGTGTCGGGCTCGAGCGTCTGGAAGCCGTGCGCGAAGCCCTCGGGGACGTAGAGAGCGCGGCGGTTCTCCTGCGTGAGGTCGATGCCGATCCACTGCTTGAAGGTCGAGGAGTCCGGCCGGAGGTCGATGATCACGTCGTGGATCGCGCCGCGGGTGGCGCGGACGACCTTCACCTCCGCGTACGGCGGGTGCTGGAAGTGCATGCCGCGGAGCGTGCCCCGGCGCGGGTTCCAGGAGGTGTTCGCCTGAACGAGCCGGGCGTTGAGGCCGTGGTCGCCGAACTCGTTGGCGCAGAACGTCCGGGCGAAGAATCCCCGTTCGTCCTCGCGCCGCTCGAGGTCGATCACGAACGCGCCCGGGAGCTTCGTCTCCTCGAAGATCACGCCGCGCGCCTCCAGCGGAGGGTCGGGTCGAGCTCGCCCCGCTCGAGGAGGAGCCGCAGCCGCTTCAGGCGCGTGAAGCGGTCGCTCTCGAACTGCTCGAGCGTGAGGTCAGCGGCGCGGTAGGCGTCGACGAGCTCCTGCGCCCCGGCCTTCGCGGTCCAGGTCAGCCGTAGCTCCGGGAAGGCCCGTTGGAGTTTCGCGAAGCTCACGCGGTAGCTACGCGGGTCCGGGTCGCCCGAGCCGGCGTACTCGACCTCGGAGCCCTGCACGACCTCCTGCACGATGTCTCCGAGCTCGCGCACCTGGTAGTTCTCGTCGTCCCGGCCGACGTTGAAGGCCTCGCCGCGGATGAGGTCCTCCGGCGCTTCGACGGCCGCCAGCGCCGCGCGCGAGATGTCCTCGACGTGGATCAGCGGCCGCCAGGGGGTGCCGTCGCTCATGATCTTCACCTTGCCGGTCGTGTAAGCCCAGCCGACGAGGTTGTTCAGCACGATGTCGACCCGCAACCGCGCCGAGACCCCGTAGGCCGTCGCATTGCGCATCGAAACCGGAGCGAAGTCGGGGCCGGCAAGCTCCGCCAGCGCCTCCTCCGAGCGAACCTTGGACTCCGCATAGGCGGTGAGCGGCTTCAGGGGCGCGCTCTCGTCGACGGCCTCGTCCGAGGAGGTCCCGTACATCGAGCACGACGAGGAGAAGACGAATCGCCGGACCCCGGCTTCCCGGGCGGCCCGCGCGAGCGAGACGGTCGCCTCGTAGTTGATCTCGCGCGTCAGCTCCGGGCTGAAGTCGCCGATTGGGTCGTTCGAGAGCGCCGCGAGGTGGACGACCGCCTCGAACCCTTCGAGCTGCTCCGGGCGCACGTCACGCACGTCCGTAAGCAGCGTCTCGGTTGCCGGCGACGGCGCGGAAGAGAGGTCGCAGTCGCGGTAGAAGAGCGTGTCGAGGCCCAGGACCTCATGGCCGGCAGCGGCGAGCACCGGCGCGCAGACCGAGCCGATGTAGCCGTGGTGTCCTGTGAGGAGGATCTTCAACTCGGCCGGGAAGACTACGGCGCTCAGCGGGAGACGAGACGCTTGAGCCAGCCCTCCGAGCGCGAGGGCTGGCGCTCGGTGTGCCGGCGGGGAGGAACGCGGAAGAGGCGCGCCGCCAGCTCCTCGGTGAGCGCCTCGACCCGCTCCGCCGTCTCGCGGTAGACCTTCGCCGACCGCCCGTAGGGGTCGCCGAGCTCGTTGGCGTCGAGAAGCTGCGGCGGCCGGCCGCTGCGGGCCTGGTGCGCCAGCGAGACGGCCTCGCGGGCCCGAGACACCGGATCCTGCTCCTGCGGCTCGACCTCCCGAAGGAGACCGACGAGCTCCGGCATCGTGAACGTCCGCTCGGCTGCGGCGCCGCCGTCCACAACGGCGGCGGCGACGTGCACCCGCTCGAAGCCGACGACGAGATCGGCGTCGGCGAGCCCGGCCTCGCTCATGTGCCTGCAGCGATGGGGGCTCAGGTCGAGCTGCATCGCCGCCGCGGCCTCGACCGCCTCCCGCAGCGCCGGGGTCGGAGGGAGCGAAAGCGTGCCGCCGGAGGAGACGTCGACCGGGAGCTCAGCGGTCAAATCGCGGAGCAGAACCTCGGCCAGCGGGCTGCGAAAGCGGTTCCCGGTGCACAGGACGACGAGCCGAAATCGATTCACAGGAGACCCCCGGACGACAGGTAGGCCGAAAGTGTTGGCACTCTATAGCCGACAACTTCCCTCGCATGGCCTCTGACACCCTTTCGAAGAGCGGCGCCCCGACGCTGCCCGACTACTTCCGAGTCATCCGGCGGCGCAAGTGGATCATCGTCGGCTGCATGGTCGTGCTGCCTCTCCTCGCGCTGCTCCTCTCCTCGCGCCAGCAGGCGATCTACGAGGGGACGTCCGAGGTCTACCTCAGCCCGCAGAACCTCGCTGCGTCCTTGACGAACACCACGGACGGGACCACGTTCCAGGATCCCGAGCGTGTCGCCGAGACCCAGGCCGACCTCGCCTCGGTCCCCGAGGTCGCCCGTCGCGTCTGCCAGAACGTCACGCCGCCGTGCAACCCGGCCGACCTGCTGGACAACTCCGAGGTCGAGGCGAAGCCGAACGTCGACCTGCTCGAGTTCCGCGTCCGCGACCCCGACGCCGATCGCGCCGAGCGCCTGGCGACGGAGTACGCGCGGCAGTTCAGGATCTACCGGCGCGAGATCGACACGGCGGCGCTGAAGACGGCGCTGATCAGCCTCCAGCAGCGCATCCGGCAGCTCGAGCGGAGCGGCGACCGGAGCAGCTCGCTCTACACCAGCCTCGTCGGCAAGGAGCAGGAGCTGCGCCTGATCGAGGCGCTCCAGACTTCGAACGCGTTCGTCGTCCGACCGTCGACGAGCGCGACCCAGGTGCAGCCGAAGACGGTGCGGAACGTGATCCTCGCGATCCTGTTCGGTCTCGCCTTCGGCCTGTTGTTCGCGTTCCTCTGGGAGGCGCTCGACACGAGGCTGCGCTCGGCGGAGGAGATCACCGAACGGCTCAACCTGCCGCTCCTCGGCCGCATTCCGCGCCCCCGCCGCAATGTCCAGCGCGCCCACCGTCTCACGATGATCGAGGACCCGAACAGTGTCCAGGCCGAGGCCTTCCGGATGCTGCGCACGAACATCGACTTCGTGAACATCGAGCGCGGAGCGAAGACGATCATGGTCACGAGCGCCCTCGAGCAGGAGGGGAAGTCGACGACGATGGCCAATCTCGCCGTCGCGATGGCGAAGGCCGGGCGGCACGTCGTCCTCGTCGATCTCGACCTGCGACGGCCGTTCGTCGGACGATTCTTCCGGCTCGACGGTAGGCCCGGCGTCACCGACATCGTCCTCGGCGACGTGGAGCTGGACGATGCGCTCGTGGAGCTGCCGATGCGCGGCACCGAGCTCGACCACGTCGGCCTCACCGCAGAGGGGAACGGGAGCCGAACGGAGGGAATCCTCGAGGTGCTGCCGGCCGGGCCGACGCCGCCGAACGCCGGCGAGTTCGTCGGAACGCGCTCGCTGGCGCGGATCCTGGAGCAGGTGCGGGACCGGGCCGACATCGTGTTGATCGACGCGCCGCCCGTCCTGCACGTGAACGATGCGATGGCGCTGAGCGCGGTCGTCGATGCGATGCTGATCGTCACCAGGCTCCGGGTCGTCCGCCGCTCGACGGTCGACGAGCTCAACCGGCTGCTCGAGACGACGCCCGCCACCAAGCTCGGCTTCGTGATCACGGACGCCGATCTCGGCGAGGACTACGGGATCTCGTACTACTACAACTACCGCCCGCGGCCCGAGCAGACCGGCAGTCAGCTCGCCCGCCGCGTCCGCGACCTCACCGGGCGGTAGACCTCAGGCGGACCGGTGAAGGTCGCCGTCGCCCACGAATGGCTCGTGCGTTACGCCGGGTCGGAGCGCGTCGTCGCCGAGCTGGTCGAGGCCTTCCCAGGCTCGCGGCTCCTGACGACGGTGGTCGAGCCCGACGCGCTGCCGGCGGAGCTGCGGCAGGCCGAGCCGTCGTTCCTGCAGCGCCTCCCCGGAGCGACGCGCCACCACGAGTGGTTGCTCCCGCTGATGCCGCTCTCCTGGCGGCTGCGCGAGCCGATCGACGGTGTGGACGCCGTCATCTCCTCGAGCCAC
>DASTHD010000221.1:0-2225 GCA_035605555.1 Gaiellaceae bacterium | reverse complement strand
GATCGACGTGGAGGTACGCGTAGTGGACGAGGGTGCGGAGGTTCGCTCGACCGTGGAGACGACTGCGCAAACCGGAGTCGAGATGGAGGCGCTGGTGGCGGCGAGCGTGGCCGCGCTCACTCTCTACGACATGGCGAAGGCGGTCGACCACTCGATGACGCTGTCCGAGGTGCAGCTCCTGGAGAAGACGAAGGAGCCGGCCTGAAGGCGGCGGTGCTGACGGTCTCCGACGGGGTCGCGCGCGGGGAGCGGGAGGACGAGAGCGGGTCGATCCTGGAGGAGCTCCTGGCCGCGGAGGGCTACGAGGTGGCGCGACGGGTCGTCGCCGACGAGCCGAGCGAGATCGCAGAGGCGATCGAGGAACTGACGGACGAGCACGCGCTCGTACTGACCAGCGGCGGGACCGGGGTGGCTCCACGGGACGTGACGCCGGAGGCGACGGCGTCCGTGCTGGAGCGGCAGGTGCCGGGCCTCGCGGAGGCGCTGAGGGCGGACTCGGCCACCCGGACGCCGCATGGGCTGCTCTCCCGCGGCGTCGCCGGAATCCGTGGGCGGTCGCTCGTCGTGAACCTCCCCGGTTCGCCGGGCGGCTGCCGCGATGGTTTCGCGGTGCTTCGGCCGGCGCTGCCGCATGCGCTGCGGCTCCTGGCGGGCGAGCAGGGCGGACACCGCCAGACGTGACGGCGGTGACCGCGGCCTTGACCGGTGCCCGTCTGGTCCGCGCCTGTTTTCAGTCCCGGTGCGGTTTCGTGACCCATGCGTGCGCCTGACCTCGCTACGATCGCGGTGGGGAGGAGGTCGGGCGTGCCGGGTTACAGAGACGTAGGCCCCGCGCCGATGATCCACGCGCGCGGGCTCGGGCGGCGGTTCGGCGACAAGCGCGTGCTTGCCGGCGTCGACCTGGACGTCGACCGGGGCGACTTCCTGCTCGTCACCGGCGCGAACGGCTCCGGGAAGACGACCCTGCTTCGCCTCATCGCCGGGCTGATCGCGCCGACCGCAGGCGAGATCGAGGTCGATCTCGACCGATCGCGCCTCGGCTTCCTCGCCCACGACCCGCTCGTTTACAGCGAGCTGACGCCGCTCGAGAACCTCGATCTCTACGGCCGGCTTTACCGGATCCCCGAGCGGCGCGAGCGCGCCGGGATGCTGCTCGAGCGCTTCGGCCTCTGGGCGGCCCGAAACGAGCCCACGTCCTCGCTCTCGCGTGGGATGCTCCAGCGGCTCGCCCTCTCGCGGACGCTGCTGCACGAGCCCGACCTGCTGCTGCTCGACGAGCCGTTCGCCGCGCTCGACGCGGACGGTTCGGAGCTCCTCGCCGACGAACTCGAGCGCGTCGTGCCGGATCGCACGATCGTCCTCTCTAGCCACCAGCCGGAACGGCTCGCCGATCGCCCGACGTCCCGACTGGCGCTCGCACCCTCATGACCGGCTACCTGGCGGATGTCACCGCGCTCGTGCGCAAAGACCTGCTCGTCGAGCTGCGATCGCGGGACACGGTCCCCGCGATGCTGCTCTTCGTCGTCGGGACGCTCGTCGTCTTCCACTTCGCGCTGCCGGACGACTCGTCCCGCCTGGCCGCCGCTGGGATGCTCTGGATCGCACTGCTCTTCACGGCGCTGCTCGCTCTCGTCCGGTCGTTCGTGGCCGAGCGGGAGGGCGCCGTGATCGACGGCCTGATCCTCGCGCCGTGCGACCGCAGCGCGATCTGGCTCGGCAAGACGTTGAGCGTCGTCGCGTTTCTCATCTTCGCCGAAGCCGTCGCCCTGCCCGCATTCGCGCTCTTCTACGAGCCGGTCACCTGGGAGCTGCTAGCGGGCGTCGCGCTTGCAGACATCGGCATCGCGTCGGTGGGGACGCTGCTCGGGGCAATGGCGGCAGCCGCTCGAGCACGCGAGCTCCTACTGCCGCTCCTCTTCCTGCCGCTCGCCATCCCGCTGATCGTCGGCGGTGTCGGCGCCACCCTGGCCGAGGATCCCGCCCGCTACCTCGGATTCCTGGCGCTCTACGACCTCATCTTTGCGATCCTCTCCTGGGCAAGCTTTGAGTACGTCGTTACGGAATAACGGCGCGGTCGCGCTCGGTCTGCTCGCGGCCGTGCTGGTGACGCTCGGCCTCGGGCTGGCGCTGCTGTGGGCGCCCGAGGACGCCGACCAGGGCCCGAGCCAGCGGATCTTCTACATCCACGTGCCCGTCGCGCTGACCGCGTACGCCTGCTTCGGCTG
>DASTHD010000209.1:0-3033 GCA_035605555.1 Gaiellaceae bacterium | reverse complement strand
GGACATCCCGCGGACGGCCAGCGTCTCCCCGATGACGCCGGTGACGCTGGCCAGCTGCGACCGCGAGACCTTCGACGAGTTCATCCGGCCCCTCTTCTCGGACTAGCTCCCCATCTCGCCGGTGATCCAGGGATCGACTCCCGGATCGCCGCCACCAGCTGCGACGCTGAGTCGCTCGAGGTAGTGATCCCAACCGTGGGCGTGTGACTGCGCCGACTCTTCGCTCGGCAGCCCGTGATGGCGGAACCGCAATGTCGTCCCGCCGTCCAATGGGATCAGCTCGATCTCGATCGTCGTCGAACCGGGTGCGACGCTGCTCATCCCGCCAGGCTCCCAGCCCCAGGTGTGGACGAGCCGGCGGGGCGGATCGAGCTCCACGAACTCGCCAGCGGCTGTTTCTCCGGGAATGACTTCGACGCGGTAGAGCCCGCCCGGACGCGGATCGAACGACGCGGCTTGCCCCATCCAACGCGTCGCCTTCTCAGGGTCGACGAGGAACTCCCACACGGTCCCCGGGCTCGCCGCTATCGCGATCTCCCGCTCGACGGCGGTGGTCTCAGCTGTCTTGTCCACGTTTCTCCCTCTCCTCTCGTTCTGCTTCGCGTTTGAGTACGTCCAGCTTCTCGTCCCAGAACTCCTCGAGGAACGCCTTAACCTCGGTGAGCCCCTCGGGCCGCGCTCGGTAGAGGCGCTTCGTGCCGTTCCGTCGCTCGCTCACGAGCCCCGCCTCCTTCAGGACATTCAGATGCTGCGAGACCGCCGGCCTCGTCACGTCGAAGTGCGCCGCGATCTCGCCGGCGGAGAGCTCGGCGTCACGAACAAGCGTCAGGATCCGGCGCCGGCGCGGCGCAGCGATCGCTTTCAGCGTGGCCTCCACACGAATGAGTGTAAGCGATTTCTAACGTAAGTGTCAACTTACGGTCGCCACCTCCTCATACACCGCATCCGACAGCTTCGGCCAGGCCTCCTTCGCCCAGTCGCCGAAGGCGAGGTCGGTGAGGCAGCCCAGGGCGAGTCGTGCCTCGGGATCGATCCAGACGAAGGTCCCGCTTCCGCCCCAGTGGCCGAACGTTGGAGTCGAGGTCTTCGTGCCAGACCAGTGACCGGGCTTCGCGTCCTTGAGCTCGAAGCCGAGGCCCCAGTCGTTGGGGTCGAAGCGGCCCATCTCGGGGATGACTCCTGCCAGGCCCGGGAACTGAACCGTGGTGGCCTCCGCGAGCGTCTCCGGCGCGATCACTGTCGGCGCGAGCAGCTCGCGCGCCAGCGCGAGCAGGTCGTTCAGATTCCCATGGAGGCCTGATCCGGCGGGGCCGCGCAGCTCCGCTGCCATTCCGAGGGGATCGAGGACCGCCTGACGGAGATACTCGGCGAACGGCATCTCGGCGCGCTCGGCGACGACCTCCCCGAGCACCTCGAAGCCGGTGTTCGAGTAGATCCGCCGCTTGCCGGGCGGTGCGATCGGCTCGCGTCCATCGAATGGCAGACCCGAGGCATGCGCGAGCAGGTGCCGGACGGTCGAGCCAGGCGGGCCGGCCGGCTCGTCGAGGTCGACGATGCCCTCCTCGGCCGCGACGAGGACCGCGAGAGCCGTGACCGGTTTCGTCGCGGATGCCCAGCGGAACTCCCGGCTCGCGGGCCCGCGAACGTCCAGGACCTGGCCGCCACGCCGGACCCCGACGGCGACGTTCTCCGCCGGCCAGCCATCGACCTCACGCAAGGACTCCACGGCGGCGGATACTTGCAGGCGATGGATCGCCGACGGATCTCCTCCGCGATGCCGCTGGAGCAGACCTTCGGCTACTCGCGCGCCCTCGTCGTGGGCGACCGCGTGTTCGTTTCCGGCACGGCGCCGGTGATGCCCGACGGCGCGGACCCGCCGCCGGACGCGTACAGCCAGGCCCGCCGCTGCCTCGAGATCATCCTCGCTGCGCTCGAAGAGGCGGGAGCAAGTGCCGAGCACGTCGTGCGCACGCGCATGTATCTGACGCGCGCCGAGGACATCGAGCAGGTCGGGCGAGCGCACGGAGACGTCTTCGGCGCCGTTCGGCCGGCGGCCACTGGAGTGGTCGTCGCCGCGCTCTTCGACCCACGTTGGCTTGTCGAGATCGAAGCCGACGCGATAATCGGCTGATGAAGCAGGCCTGGCCCCCCTCCATCACCGGCGACGGCCTCGGCCCGGCCGGCAGCGTCCTTGACCACCAGTTCGGGCAGGGCGAGGCGTACACGCTCGGTGTCGAGGAGGAGTACATGCTGCTCGACGCCGAGAGCTTCGACCTCGTCCAGCGCATCGACACCGTGCTGGCGGCGTTCGTCGGGCACGAGGACGAGATGCGGATGAAGCCCGAGCTGATGCAGTCCACGCTCGAGGTCGCCACGCCGGTCTGCCGGAATGCCGGCGAGGCGGACCGGGAGCTGCGGCGGCTCCGCGAGGCGGTTCGCGGCATCGCGGGGGACAACGGCCTCCGCATGGGCTCCGCCGGCACCCATCCGTTCAGCCTTTTCGAACGCCAGCGGATTACCGCCCGCGACCGCTATCGCGCCCTCGTTGACCAGATGCAGTACGTCGCGCGCCGCGAGCTGATCTTCGGGCTCCACGTCCACGTCGCCGTCGACGACCCGGACAAGGCGATCAACGTCGTCAACGGCCTGCTCGTCGATCTCCCGCTCCTGCTCGGGCTCTCGGCGAGCTCGCCCTTCTGGCGAGGGGAACCGACCGGGCTCGCGTCGACGCGGCAGCCGATCTTCGCCGCCTTCCCCCGCTCGGGCCCGCCGCCGCGTTTCCACGACTACGCCGAGTACGCCGAGGTGGTCGGCTACCTCGAGCACACGGGCTGCATCGCCGACTACACCCACATCTGGTGGGACATCCGACCCCATCCGAAGCTCGGGACGGTCGAGATCCGCATCTGCGACAGCGTCACCCGCGTGGAGGACGCCGTCGCCATCGCCGCCTTCTGCCAGGCGCTCGTCAAGTACTACTCCGAGCTCTACGACGAGCAGGGCGAGATCAAGAGCTACCACCGCATCCTGACC
>DASTHD010000193.1:0-14981 GCA_035605555.1 Gaiellaceae bacterium | reverse complement strand
GACGGCGCGGATGAGCTGCCGCAAGTTTTCGTCGTCCTCGCAGACGAGGATCGTTTTCGCTTCGCCACCGTGCACGGCAGGCTCTCTATTTGAGCGTAGCGGAGCGCCCGTACGATGCCACCCGTGGTCGCCGAAGCCCTTGCCGCAGCCGCGCTCATCTGCCTCGATCCGGGACACGGCACTGTCCCGGCGATCGGGGCGCAACGCGAGCCGATCGGGCCGGGCTCCAGGGTGTCGAAGATCAAGGATCCGGGCGGCGCCGCCGGCGAGGCCGAGATCGCGCTCGACGTAGCGAGGAAGACCCGGACGCTGCTGGTGCGGCGCGGCTATCGGGTCGCGATGACGCGGTCGGGCCCGACGTATCGCGGCGGGAACATCGACCGCGCACAGTTCTGCAACCGGCGGCACGCGGCGCTGATGCTGCGGATCCACGCCGACGGCGCGGCGAGCTCGCTGCACGGCATCTCCACCCTCACGCCTGCCTTGCACCGCGGCTGGACGGACGACGTGTACGCGCGCAGCCGCCGCGCGGCGATCGCGATCCAGCGGGGGCTCGTCCTGGCGACCGGCGCTCGGGACCTCGGGGTCGTGGAGCGGTCGGACCTGACCGGGTTCAACTGGGCGAACGTCCCGGTCGTCCTGGCGGAGACCGGCTTCCTGTCCAACCCGGCCGAGCGACGGCTGCTCCACTCGAGCGCGTACCAGTGGCGGCTCGCGCGCGGCTTCGTCGCAGGGGTCGCGGCGCTTACTCGTCGGTAGCCTGCTGCATCCGCTCGACGACCGAGCGGCCTTCGGCGTGCACGGCCTTCCGGCGTTCGGCCGGGTCGTCGGCGACCTCGTCGGGAACGTCGACGGCATCGACCGGCGTCTCGGCGGCTTCGAACTCCTCACGGTCCTCTACGACGGCCTGGGACTCGTCGATCTTCCGCCGAAGCTCCTCGGCCCGCGGATCGACCGGTTCCATCTCCACCCAGCCGGGCGGACGGCGGCGGATCGTCCTCCAGAGTGCGGCCGCCCCGACGGCGATTCCCCCCAGGAACGCGAGGCGGCGGTTCACGAGGCCGATGCTACACTGCCGCCCGCTTCCTGCCCTGTCCTCCGTCACGGCCCGACGTGACGGTCCCGGACATGGCCGCCACTAGACCGAAGGAAGGAGTGATCGGGACCGTGTCGCCCTACGAAATCCTGCTCATGTTCGATCCCGACCTGCCGGAGGAACGGCAGACCGAGATCGTCACCCGCATGCGCGAGCTGATCGAGCGCCAGGGCGGGAGCTGGGACACGCACGACGTCTGGGGCCGGCGAAAGCTCGCCTACGAGATCGACCACAAGACCGACGGCGTGTACCACCTCGTCACCTTCTCCGCCGATCCCGAGACGCTCGACGAGATCTCCCGCGTGCTGAAGATCACCGACGGGGTCATGCGCCACATGGCCGTGCGCCGAAGTGAGCGCCGTCCCGGGCAGCCGGTAGCGTCGCCACCGGAGGATCGGCAGGATGAGGCCGAGCCCGCGACAGTCGCTGCGGCACCGCAGCAAGAGGAGGAATAGGCATGGCAGCCAGCATCAATCGCGTCATTCTCGTCGGGAACCTGACCAAGGATCCGGAGCTCCGGCATACCCCGAGCGGCACCGCCGTCTGCAAGCTCCGCCTGGCGGTGAACTCGCGCCAGAAGGACAGCTCCACCGGCGAGTGGGGCGAGAAGCCGAACTTCTTCGATGTCACCGTCTGGGGCAATCAGGGCGAGAGCTGCGCCCAGTACCTCTCGAAGGGGCGCCCCGTGGCGGTCGACGGGCGACTCGACTGGCGCGAGTGGGAGGCGCAGGACGGCACCAAGCGCCAGGCGGTGGAGATCATCGCCGACAGCGTCCAGTTCCTCGGCGGCCGCACTGACGGCGAGAGCGGCGGCGGCCAGTTCGTGACCGCCGGTGCGCGCCAGGAGAGCGGCGCCGACTTCCCGTCCTCCGCGGCGGACGACGACATCCCCTTCTAGGAGCACGAATGGCGAAGGCACGTAGAGGTTCAGAGCAGCGCAC
The DNA here is from genome assembly GCA_035605555.1 of Gaiellaceae bacterium. Taxonomy (GTDB): domain Bacteria; phylum Actinomycetota; class Thermoleophilia; order Gaiellales; family Gaiellaceae; genus JACDAN01. Next base: position 12,944 of record DASTHD010000193.1, on the reverse strand, counting down.
CGGCCGTCGCGGCCCGCCCACCGGGCCGATCAAGCGGCGGTCGTGCCAGTTCTGCCGCGACCACGTCGACGAGGTCGACTACAAGAACGTCAACCAGCTCCGGCGCTTCGTGTCGGAGAAGGGCAAGATCCGGTCGCGCCGGATCACCGGCGCCTGCCGGCGCCACCAGCGCCAGGTCGCCCTCGCGGTGAAGCGGGCGCGCGAGATGGCGCTCCTGCCCTACGCGACCACCTAGAGCCATGCAGGTCATCCTCCTGGCAGACGTGGACAAGCTCGGCCTGCGCGGTGAGGTGGTCGACGTCGCGCGCGGCTATGCGCGGAACTTCCTCCTCCCGCGGAAGCTGGCGGAGACCGCGACCCCCGGCGCGCTCCAGGAGCTCGGGCGGCGCGACGAGCTTCGCGCACGGCAGGAGGCGCGGACGCACGACGAGGCGAGCGAGATCGCTTCGCGCCTCGAGCAGACCACGCTCCGGTTCGACGTAAAGGCCGGGCCGACGGGCTCGCTGTTCGGCTCCGTCACGGCGACGGACATCGCCGACCGGCTCTGGGACGACCACAGGATCCGCATCGACCGGCGGAAGGTCGAGCTCGGCGAGTCGATCAAGCGGGTCGGGCGCCACGAGGTCCCGGTCGAGGTCTTCACCGACGTCGAGGCGACGCTGCGACTCGAGGTCGTTCCCGAGGGCGGGATCGAGGAGATGGAGGCCATGGAGGCCATGGAGGCCGCCCGCCGCGCCGAGGAGGAGGCTGCGGTCGCCGCAGAAGCCGAGGCCGCCGGGACCGCCGCCGAGCCCGAGGGCGCCATCGAGGTCGAGGCGCTGATCGAGCAGTCCGATGCGCTCGAGGCCGAGGAGGCGGAGGAACCGGCCGGCGAGCCGGAGGATGGGGCCGAACCCGAGCCCGCCGAGCAGTAACGAAACGGCAACGACTCGTCCACAAGGTTTTCCAGACCCTGGGGACAGATCGCGGAAAAAGCCGCTCGGAGCGGGAAGTGCGTAGCGCCGGCGCAGGGCCCATCGTGGGGACAACGTCCGCCCGACCGTGGAGAATCGGCGGGAACGTGTGTTCTTCTGCCTGCACAGAAGCGGTTTTTTCCCCTAGTAGTAAGGGATATCGCGCTTGCACGATCGCCCGAGGCGCGGAATGAATGCCGCGGTGAGCGCGCAGGTCGTCCAGGTCCCGTCGCAGACGGCTCCGATCCCGCCCCAGAACCTCGACGCCGAGGAGTCGGTCCTCGGGGCGATGATGCTCTCCCCCGGCGCGATCGGGGCCGTCAGCGAGATCCTGGACGCCGGGGACTTCTACCGGGAGAGCCACGCGAAGATGTACCGCACTGCTTTGGCGCTGTACGCGCGCGGGGAGCCGGTCGACGCGATCACGCTGATCGACGCGCTCGAGGAGCGCGGCGAGCTCGACGCCGCGGGCGGTCGCGGCCGCATCCACGAGCTCGCCGCGCTCGTCCCCGCCACGGCGAACGCGCACCATTACGCGCGGATCGTCCGCGAGATGGCCACGCTCCGCGGGCTGATCCGGGTCGGCGACGAGGTCTCGCGGCTGGGCTGGGATCGGCCGGGCGAGACGATCGACCTGGTCGACCGCGCCGAGCAGCTGATCTTCGAGCTCTCGCAGCAGCGGGTGTCGAGCGAGTTCGCGCACATCGAGGGGCTTCTGAAGGAGAGCTTCGAGCGGATCACCGCGCTCTACGAGGCCGGCGAGGAGGTCACCGGCGTCCCGGCCGGCTTCCGCGACATCGACCGGCTGACGTCGGGATTCCAGCCGGGGAACCTGATCATCCTCGCCGCCCGGCCGAGCATGGGGAAGTCCGGCCTCGCGCTCTGCATGGCCGCGAACATCGCGGTGCGGAAGGAGCTGCCGGTCGCGCTCTTCACGCTCGAGATGTCGAAGTCGGAGGTCACGCAGCGCCTGATGTGCAGCGAGGCAAAGGTCGAGTCGCAGCGACTGCGGACGGGGAAGCTCGGCGCCGACGACTGGCCGCGGCTGACGGCGGCGTGCGACAAGCTCGCGAAGGCCCCGATCTACGTCGACGACACCGGCTCGATCACGATGATGGAGATCCGGTCGAAGGCGCGGCGGCTCAAGTCCAAGGAGCCGAACCTGTCGCTGATCATCGTCGACTACCTGCAGCTGATGACGTCGGGGTCGAACCCCGAGAACCGCGTCCAGGAGGTCTCGCAGATCTCGCGCTCGCTGAAGGTGCTCGCCCGCGACCTCGACGTGCCGGTGATCGCGCTCTCGCAGCTCTCGCGCGCCGTCGAGCAACGACACGACAAGCGGCCGATCCTGTCCGACCTGCGCGAGTCGGGCTCGCTCGAGCAGGACGCCGACCTCGTCTTCTTCATCTACCGCGACGAGTACTACAACGACGAGAGCGAAGCGCAGGGGGTCGCCGAGGTGCACCTCGCAAAGCACCGCAACGGGCCGACCGGGACGGAGAAGCTCGCCTGGCTCAACCGGTACGCGAAGTTCGCCGACCTGGCGCCGAGCGCCTAGGGCAGACGGCCGCCCGGTCCGGCAGACTCGGAGGAACGTGCCAGCGACCGTGATCGTCGGCGCCCAGTGGGGAGACGAGGGCAAGGGGAAGATCGTCGACCTGCTGGCGCAGCACTCGGACGTCGTGTGCCGCTACCAGGGCGGCCCGAACGCCGGCCACACGATCGTCGCCGACGGCCAGACGTACAAGTTCCGGCACATGCCCTCGGGGATCCTGTGGGGGAAGCAGTGCGTGCTCGGCGCCGGCTGCGTGATCGACCCGCAGGTCTTCATCGAGGAGCTGGACGACCTGGAGGCGCGGGGAATTTCGACCGAGCTGGTCCGGGTTTCCGGGAACGCGCACCTGATCATGCCCTGGCACGTCGCGCTCGACCAGGCGAGCGAGCGACGACTCGGGAAGCTCCAGATCGGCACGACGCGCCGGGGGATCGGACCGGCCTACGGCGACAAGGCGGCCCGGCTCGGGATCCGCGTCCAGGATCTCTTCGAGCCGAAGATCCTTCGGCAGAAGATCGAGGTAGCGCTCGCCGAGAAGAACCACTGGCTGGAGCGCGTCTACGAGGCGGGCCCGCTCGACCTCGAGGCTGTCTCGTCGCAGTACGAGGGGTGCGCCCAGCGGCTGCGCCCGTACATCGCAGACAGTTCGCTGCTGGTCGACCACGCGCTGCGCGAGGGGCGCTTCGTGTTGTTCGAGGGCGCGCAGGGAACGCTGCTCGACCTCGACCACGGCACCTACCCGTTCGTGACCTCCTCCAGCCCGATCGCGGCGGCGGCCGCGGTCGGGGTCGGCATCGGGCCGCGCCGGATCGACGCCGTGCTCGGCGTCGCGAAGGCGTACCTGACGCGCGTCGGCGAGGGGCCGTTCCCGACCGAGATCGAGGGCCCCGACCAGGAGCGCGTCCGAGAGCTCGGCGCGGAATACGGGACGGTAACGGGGCGCGAGCGGCGCTGCGGCTGGCTCGACCTCGTCGGGTTGCGGTACGCGGCCCGGCTGAACGGCTTCACCTCGCTCGCCCTCACGAAGCTGGACGTGCTGTCGGCGTTCGCCGAGCTCCCCGTCTGCACCGCCTACCGGTTGCCGGACGGCTCGACGACCGCCGAGTTCCCGGCGCACCAGAGCGACTTCCACCACGCCGAGCCTGTCTACGAGGTTCTCCCCGGCTGGGAGGAGCCGCTGGACGACGTCGACCGAGTCGAGGACCTTCCGGAGGAGGCGCGGCGGTACGTCGAGTTCATCGAGCGGGACCTCGATGTGGAGGTCTCGCTGATCGGAACGGGCCGCGCCCGGGAGGACGTGCTGGCACAACGCGGCCTCGAGGCGATCGCCCGCCCGTGAAGGTGCTCCTCATCGGCTCCGGAGGCCGCGAGCACGCGCTCGCCTGGAAGCTCGCGCAGAGCTCGGGGCTCCGCGAGCTGCACGCCGCGCCGGGAAACCCGGGGATCGCCCGGCTCGGCGAGTGTCATCCCGTCCGCGCGGAGGACGGCGAAGGCGTGCTCGACCTCGCACGGTCGCTCGATGTCGACCTGGCAGTGGTCGGGCCGGAGGCACCGCTCGTCGGCGGCGTCGCGGATGAGCTCAGGCACGGAGGTGTCACCGTCTTGGGCCCCTCGGCCGCCGCGGCTCGCATCGAGGGATCGAAGACCTTCGCGAAGGACGTGATGCAGGCAGCTGGGGTCGCAACCGCCGAGACGATGTCCGTGGCGCGGCCGCCCTGCGTGCTGAAGGTCGACGGGCTCGCGGCCGGCAAGGGCGTCTTCGTCTGCCCCGACCAGGCTTCGCTCGACGACGCCCTGCGCGAGGTGGCGCGGCTCGACCAGCCGCTCGTGATCGAGGAGCTGTTGGAGGGCGAAGAGCTGTCGCTCTTCGCTCTGGCGGACGGGCGAGCCGTCGTTGCGTTGGCGCCTGCTCGGGACTACAAGCGCCTCGCCGACCACGACCAGGGGCCGAATACCGGCGGCATGGGGTCCTACTCACCGGTGCCGGAGATCGGGGCGGACGAGGTCGAGGAGCTGCTCGAGACCGTGCACCGACCGGTGCTCGCGGAGCTTGCTGCGCGGGGAACGCCGTTCGTGGGACTGCTGTACGCCGGGCTGATGCTCACCGAGTCGGGGCCGAAGGTGCTCGAGTTCAACTGCCGCTTCGGCGATCCCGAGACGCAGTCGATCCTCCCCCGCCTTGGCGGCGATCTTCTGGAGGCGCTGGCCGCGGCAGCGAGGGGCGACCTCGGCGGCGCGACGCTCGAGGCCGGCAAGGACGCGGCGGTCACGGTCGTCCTCGCGGGCGACGGCTACCCCCAGCGCTCGGACACGGGCACGCCGATCGACGGAGTCGAGGCTGCAGAGGCGGAAGGCGCGCTCGTGTTCCACGCTGGCACCGCCATGCGGGGCGACCAGCTCGTCACGAACGGCGGCCGTGTCCTGAACGTCACGGCCACCGGCGACTCGGTGGAGGAGGCGCGCCGCACCGCCTACGGCGCATGCGAGCTGATCTCATTCTCGGGGATGCAGTATCGGCGGGACGTGGCCGAGAAGGCTGTGAACGTTGTCGGCTGAGGGGCCGCTCGTCGGCATCCTGGTCGGGTCGGAGTCGGACCGCGAGGCGATGGCAGCAGCGATGACGGAGCTCGACGAGCGCGGGATCGCGCACGAGTTCAACGTGCTGTCGGCGCACCGCAACCCGGACGGGGTCGCGGAGTACGCCAAGTCCGCGGCCGCGCGTGGGCTCCGGGTGTTGATCGCCGGCGCCGGGATGGCGGCCGCGCTGCCGGGCGTCGTGGCGGCCTACTCGGAGCTGCCCGTGATCGGCGTCCCCCTCAGGTCGAGCAAGAGCGTCGCCGACGGGCTCGACGCGCTCCTGTCGATCGTGCAGATGCCGCCGGGAGTGCCGGTAGCGTGCGTCTCGATCGACGGCTCGCGGAACGCCGCTGTACTGGCGGCGCGGATCCTGGCGCTGGGGGAGTCATGATCGCCCGGTACTCCCGGCCGGAGATGGCGCGGGTCTGGTCGGACGAGGCGAAGCTCGACCGCTGGCTCGACGTCGAGCTGGCCGCGCTCGACGGCTGGGCCGCCGTCGGCGTCGTCCCGACCGAGGCGGCGACGAAGATCCGTGAGCGAGCGGTGACGCCCTCGCCAGAACGGGTGGCGGAGATCGAGCAGCGCACGCAACACGACGTCGCAGCCTTCGTCGACGCCGTCGGCGAGCAGCTCGGGCCCGTCGGGCGTTGGTTCCACTACGGGCTCACCTCGTCCGATGTGCTCGACACCGCGCTCTCGCTGCAAATCCGCGAGGCCGGCGAGCTGATTGTCGCAGGGGTCGACGCGGCGCTGGAAGCGGTCGTCGCCCGGGCGGAGGAGCACCGCGAGACGGTGACGATCGGGCGGACGCACGGCGTTCACGCGGAGCCGACCACGTTCGGGCTCAAGCTCGCCGTCTGGGCTTTCGAGCTCGACCGGGCGCGGCGGCGGCTGCGGGCGGCGTTGGAGGGCCTGCGCGTCGGAAAGTTCTCCGGCGCGGTGGGCACGTACTCGGCGACCGACCCGGAGGTCGAGCGGATCGCGTGCGAGCGACTCGGGCTCGAGCCGGCGGCTGCGTCGACGCAGATCATCCAGCGTGACCGCCACGCCGAGCTGCTAGCAGCGCTCGCCATCACGGCGGCGTCGCTCGAGAAGTTCGCGCTCGAGATCCGGCACCTCGCCCGGACCGAGGTCCGCGAAGTCGAGGAGCCGTTCGGCCCGGGCCAGAAGGGCTCGTCGGCGATGCCACACAAACGGAACCCCGTGGTGGCGGAGCGGATCTGCGGCCTGGCGCGTGTCGTTCGCGGCGCGTCGGTCGTGGGGCTCGAGAACGTGGCGCTGTGGCACGAGCGAGACATCTCCCACTCCTCGGCCGAGCGGGTCGTGATCCCCGACGCGTTCCTGGCCCTCGACTACATGCTCGATCGGTTCCGCTGGCTCGTCGAGGGACTCGTGGTGCGGCCGGAGCAGATGCGTCGGAACCTCGAGGCGAGCCACGGTCTCTTCTTCAGCCAGCGGCTCCTGCTGGCGCTCGTCGAGAGCGGCCTCGAGCGAGCGAGCGCATATCAGCTCGTCCAGCGGCAGGCGATGCGAGCGTGGGAGGAGGAGCAGGACTTCGCCGAGCTCGTCCGTTCGGACCCGGAGATCACCGAGGTGCTGAACGCCGCCGCGCTCGACTCGGTCTTCGACCTCGGCGCATACACCCAGCACGTCGACGTCGTCTTCGACCGCTTACATGAACTCACCCGACGAGAGGAGCCCGTCCATGCCTGAGACCGCAACCCACGTCGGCAGCGGCAAGGTCCGCGAGCTGTACGCGCTCGACGACGACCGCCTGCTGCTCGTCGCCAGCGACCGCATCTCGACCTTCGACGTCGTCCTGCCGACCGAGATCCCCGACAAGGGCCGGGTGCTCACCGGGCTCTCGGCGTTCTGGTTCGCCCGGACGCGCGACATCGTCGACAACCATCTGCTCGAGGTGCGGGACGACGGCCGGTCGCTCGAGTGCCGCCGGCTGGAGATGCTGCCGATCGAATGCGTCGTGCGCGGCTACCTCGCCGGCTCGGGGTGGAAGGACTACCAGGCGAGCGGCGAAGTGTGCGGCCACCCGCTCCGGGAGGGGCTCAGCGAGTCGGACCGACTCGACGAGCCGATCTTCACGCCCGCCACGAAGGCGACGACGGGCCACGACGAGAACATCACCCGGGAGCAGGCGGCGAAGCTCGTGGGCGAGGAGCGGTTCGCGGAGGTCGAGGCCGCCTCGCTCGCCCTCTATCGCTACGCGTCGGCCTTCGCGGCGGAGCGCGGGATCGTCATCGCAGACACGAAGTTCGAGTTCGGGATCGACCAGGACGGGAAGCTCGTCCTCGCTGACGAGGCGTTCACGCCGGACTCTTCGCGCTTCTGGCCGGCCGACGAGTACGAGCCCGGAAAGCCGCAGCCGTCGTTCGACAAGCAGTTCGTCCGCGACTACTGCGAGACGACCGGCTGGGACAAGACCGACCCTGGGCCCGAGCTGCCGGACGACGTGGTCGCCGGAACGCGTCAACGCTACGTCGAGGCGTTCGAGCGGCTGGCCGAGCGGCCGTTCTCCGACTACCTCGACGACCCGTCGTCGGCGCTGCGATGAGAGCGACCGTCCTCGTCCGGCCGAAGCCCGGCATCCTCGACCCGCAGGGCGAGGCGGTCGAGAGCTCGCTCCGACAGCTCGGCTTCTCCGTCGGCGAGGCGCGGGTCGGCCGGGTGGTGGATCTCGAGGTCGACGCCGCCGATGAGGCCACCGCGCGCGCCGAGGTCGAGCGGATGTGCCAGCAGCTCCTGACGAACCCGCTGATCGAGAGCTACGAGATCGAGCTCACGTGACCAAGCCTCGGCCGCGCATCGCCGTCGTCACCTTCCCCGGATCGAACGACGATCGCGACGCGATTTTCGCGTTCGAGCGCCTCGGCGCCGAGGGCGTCCCCGTCTGGCACGCCGAGGAGCGCCTGCCGGAGGTCGCCGCCGTCGTGCTTCCAGGGGGCTTCTCCTACGGCGACTATCTCCGCTGCGGCGCGATCGCCCGCTTCTCGCCGACGATGCGGGCCGTCGCCGAGTTCGCCGCCGACGGCGGACTCGTGCTCGGGATCTGCAACGGCTTCCAGATCCTGTGCGAGGCGGGCCTGCTGCCCGGGACGCTGCGGCCGAACGAATCGCTCTCGTTCATCTGTCGTGATGTCGGTCTGAGGGTCGAGCGCGCCGATACACCGTTTACGACGCTCTGCTCGGAGGGGCAGCGCCTGACGATCCCGATCAAGCATGGCGAGGGGTGCTGGTTCGCGGGGTCGGAGCTTCTGGCCGAGCTCGAGGCACGCAACCAGATCGTCCTGCGCTACGAGCAGAACCCGAACGGCTCGGTCGCCGATGTCGCGGGTGTCGTGAACGAGCGGGGAAACGTCATGGGCCTGATGCCGCATCCCGAGCACGCAGTCGACCCGCTCGTCGGCTCGAGCGACGGAGCGGTGATCCTCGGGTCGCTGGTTGCGGCGGCCCGCGAGCGGGCTCCCGCGCTGGTCTAGCGCGGCGACCGCGCCTCGTTCCCGCTGGAGTGGTCACCGCGCAACTCCTAGGGCTGCCGCGAGCGCCTCGTGGTCGGGCAGCGCCTTCCGCAGCCGCTCGAGATCGGCAGCCCGAAGCGTCACGGGACCGCGGCGCGTCTGTCCGTCGGTCGTGTAAGCGAAGCGCACGAGGCGCTCCCCTTTCTCGTCCTCGAGCAACTGGACGAGTGACGCGAAGCGCTTGTCGCCGGCGCGCTGCTGCAGCTTGACCTCGTCGACGACTGTCGCCTTGCCCCAGAGAGTGGTGATGTCAGCCATGGCAACGACGCTAGCCGGGAAAGCGTCACGTGTCTGTTCCGGCTTCGTGCCGGAAGCGTGACGAACTATCCCCAGCGAAAGCCGGTCGGGTGCGGCGCGGGCTCGAGCGGGCTCGTCGGCAGCCCAGGCGCAGGCGGCGAGACATTGTAGCCGCCGGGCGCGACGTCGTTCGGCGTGTCGGGATGGAACAGCGAGGCGAGGTACTGGATCTGACCCCGACCGACGCCAAGCTCAAACTGCCCGCCGCCGTACATCCCGATCCCCCGCTCCTCGCAGTAGTCGTAGGCCTCGAACAGCCGCCGCACGGTCCCGAAGCGGGACGGCTTGATGTTCGTCATCCGCGGCGGGAACGGCAGCGACTCGATGTCGGCGATCGAGTGGATCGGCGCGTCCCAGGTGATGCGGTCGCGGTGCAGCTCCAGCACGGCGTCGGTCACCTCGTTCAGCGCCGGATCCTCGAGCCACGCCGCGGGGAAGCCCTCCGCAACCAGCCGGTACAGCTCCGGGTCGGGCGGGTTGTCGACGACCGTCCCCGTGTATTGGCCCTTCAGGTCGATCGAGTCGACGGCGCCGAGCTCGACCAGCTCGTCGACGAGCTCGGGCGTCCAGTCCGGCCGCGCGTCGAGCTTGAACATCGTCCCCGGATAGAGCTCGAGGACGCGGCGGACGGGCGCGGTCGACGGCTCTCCGAGCCGCATCGAGACCACGAACCGAACCGGCCTCGGCTCCCGCCCCAGCACGTCGCTGAGGGATCGCCCGGCCTGACGGAGCACGAGGTCGAGCGCCGCGCTCTCGAAGGCCCAGCGCCGGTAGTCGCGGAACGCCTCCATGCCGGGCGGCTCCGGCCAGAAGTCCAGCTCGTCGAGGTGTTCCGAAAAGGACGCGAGCGTCCACGTCCCAGCCAGAGAGAGCGCCGCACCGGGCGCCGCGAACCGATCGTGGTCCTCCTCGCTGTAGGTGACGTCCTCCCCGATCCCCTCCTCCCCCGAGCCGCGGAGGTGAACCAGCGTCGTCACGCGAGTGAACTCGCTCGAGACCTCTTGCTCCCGCCGCTCGAGCTCGTGGCTCTCGATCGTCAGCGGGAGGTCGGAGACGACGGCGAAGGTGGACACAATGGCGGAGTATGGCCATCCGCCTCCTCGCCGCCGCCGCACTACTCGCGCTGGCGGGCTGCGGCTCGAACGCGAGCCAGCCCCACGTTGGGGTGCTGGCGCCCGCGTGGATCGACGACGACGTCCCGCGCTTCGAGCAGCAGACCGGATGTCGTGTCGATCTGCGCGTCTATGACGAGGGTGAGGACCTGCCGGCGATCGCAAAGCGGCGCGAGACGGACGTGATCGCAGCGCCGGTTCCCCGCGGCCAGGAGGCGGACCAGGTCGAGACATTCGTCCGGGTGTCGCTCGACCGCGACGTGGAGGTGACGATCCCCAAGAAGCTCGCCCCGGCGTTCCACGGCCGGCGGCGCCCCGCCGGCAGCCGCGGGATCGTCTGGCTGCCGACGCGCCGTGGCAGCGGGGACCGCCGCTGCATCGGCCGATGGCTCCTCTACGTCACGCCCAGGTGACTTCCGTGTCGAGGAGCGCCAGGAACCCCTCCGGATCCTGAACCGCCGCCTCCGGCGGTCGCACCCCGGCGAACGAGAGCCGTCCGTCCACGAGCTCGACCGCAGCGCGCGCCGCCGGTTCGGACGTCGATCGCGCGGACCCGCCGCGCGTCAGCGTCCACCCCACGACCCGACGCCCTCCGCCGGCGGCGTCGACGAGGTGCACCGCCACCGACGCCGGCGACTGCTGATACGGCTCCGGCTCGTCGTCGCCCTCTCCCAGCGCCAGCAGCTTGTCGAGCAGCCCGTCGGAGAGGCACAGCCGAAAGGACGCCTCCTTCAGGGTCGGGAAGGCGACGGGCAGCGTGGCCAGCTCGGAGTGCAGCGTGTAGATGCCTGTGGCGCCACCGACGGGCTCCGGCAGCTCACGCGTCGCTCGCCCGGCCAGCGGCTCGACCTCCTGGACTTGCCCGCCCGCGACCACCACGGGCTGCAGGTGCAGCTCGTCGAGCAAGGTCCGCACCGAGTACGGGGCGGGGAACGGATGATCCGCCGCGGCGGGGTCGCGCGTAGCCGCCCAGATCTCCAGCGACTCGGGCTCACTCCCGAGCCGTCCTACCGCGGCGGCCGCGAGCAGGTTCGTCTTCCCCGGCGCCGACCCCATCCCGAGCAGCCCGCCGAGCCCCCGCTCCACGAACCGCTCGTCGAGCAGGAGCTGCCGTCTCGTGACGTGGTAGAGCCCGCCGAGGTCGACGTAGTGGGCCCCCGCCTCGAGCGCGCCCTCCATCACGGGCAGGTTGAGCCGGTAGTCGACGCAGTTCACGCAGACCGCCGCCCCGTCCAAGGCGCGGGCCACCGCCCCCGCGTCCGAGGCGTCGACCTGCTCGTCCCCCTCGAGCCGGAAGTCGCGGCGCGCAAACGGCACGCCCCATTGTTCGAGAAAGGCGGTGACGTTTCGGCCGATCGTGCCCGCGGCTCCGACGACGGCGATCAAGGTGGAGAAGATTAGGGCAGTTTCAGTAGGGTCCCTGGAGATGTCCCTGCAGGAGCGGACGGGGTCGTCCGAGGCGGTGCGGGCGGCGCGCGAGCGGTACGTCGCCCGCGGAATCGCGACGCCTCCACTCGTCGTTCACCGGGCCGAGGGGGCTCGCGTCGAGGACGCGGACGGCCGGAGCTACATCGACTTCGCCGGCGGGCTCGGCTGTCAGAACACCGGGCACGGCTTCGCAGCGGCCGCGATCCACGAGCAGACGGACCGCTTCCTCCACCAGTGCTTCATGGTCGGGATGTACGAGCCCTACGTCGAGGTCTGCCGGCTGCTCGCCGAGCTCTCGCCCTGCCGCGGCGCCGAGCAGAAGAGCATCCTGCTGAACACCGGCGCGGAGGCGGTCGAGAACGCGGTCAAGATCGCGCGCGCCGCGACGGGCCGGCCCTCGGTGCTCGTCTTCGAGCACGCGTTCCACGGCCGCACGCTGCTGACGATGACGATGACGAGCAAGGTCGTCCCGTACAAGCGCGGCTTCGGCCCGTTCGCGCCGGAGGTCTATCGCACCGCCGCCCCCTACCCGTACCGAGGCGTCACCTCCGACGATGCCCTCGCGTCGGTCGAGAAGGTGCTGAAGGAGGACGCCGACCCGCAGACGATCGCCTGCGCCGTGCTCGAGCCCGTCCAGGGCGAGGGCGGCTTCATCCCGATGCCGGACGACTTCCCGAGGCGGCTGCAAGAACTGCTCGACGCCCACGGGATCCTGTTCGTCGCCGACGAGGTGCAGAGCGGGACCGGGCGCACCGGGAAGGTCTGGGCGATCGAGCACTACCGCGTCGAGCCCGACCTGCTCGTGTCCGCGAAGTCGCTCGGCGGCGGGCTACCGCTCGGCGCGGTCACCGGACGGGCCGAGGTGATGGACGCCGTCGAGCCCGGGGGGCTCGGCGGGACCTTCGGCGGCAACCCGCTCGCCTGTGTCGCCGCGATCGAGGTGCTCGAGGAGGTTCGGAAGCCGGCGTTCCTAGCCCGCGCGAACGAGATCGGCGACACGATCCGCGCGCGGCTGGAGGCTCTCGCAGCGCGGAACTCCTCGATCGGTGAGGTGCGTGGGCTCGGCCCGATGCTCGCGTTCGAGCTCACCGAACAGTCCGCCGAGTTGGCGTCGGCCGTGACCGCCGCGGCCCGCGCGAAGGGCCTGATCCTGCTCTCCTGCGGGCTCTACGGGAACGTCGTCCGGATCCTCGTCCCGCTCGTGATCTCGGATCCGGACCTCGCCCAGGGGCTCGATCTCCTCGAGGAGTCGCTTGTCGACGCAGGCTCCCGCAGCGTCTAGCGAGCTCCGGCCCGCGGACGCGGCCGCGCTCGACATCGAGGCGATCGCGCTCTACAAGAGCTTCGACGACGTCGCCGCCGTGGACGGAATCGACCTCGCGATCGCACCCGGCGAGTTCTTCACTCTGCTGGGCCCCAGCGGCTCGGGCAAGACGACGACGCTCCGCCTGATCGCCGGCTTCGAGCACCCTGACTCCGGCCGGATCCT
>DASTHD010000191.1:0-6471 GCA_035605555.1 Gaiellaceae bacterium | reverse complement strand
CGCGGATGAGATCCCACGCGTTGGCCAGGTCCACATACGCGAGACCGGTGTACTCGTCCGGCGCCCCGGCGGTTTTCAGCGCCCGCTTGTAGCGGTCGCTGTCGGGGAGCTTGGCGCCTGAGCCGCGAAGCTCCTCGGGCGCTCTCGTCGACGTCGACACGACGACCGCCCCGTCGAGCGTCTCGACGGTCAGGTGGACTCCTTGGAGCTCCGCCGACAAGCGACGAAGCAGCTGCTCGACCGTCGCCTTCGCGCGCGCCTCGTCGTCGGCCTGGATCAGGACCGTGAGCTCAGGGATCGGTACCGCTGGACGTGCGTAGAACGCAATCTCGCCGTCGAGCAAGCTGATCAGCTCGTCGAGCTTGATTCCGCTCTCGCGCTCGAAGTCGCGGAGCTCCATGGCGAAGAGCGGGTTCGAGCGGAGTTGCTCGAGCTGCCGCCGAAGTCCCGCACCCTGGAACGACAGGAACGCCAGGGCATCCTCGGGAACCTGCCCGACGAACCGCGAGGTGTACGGCTCGGCGGCGCCGAACAACCGGTCGGCACCCTCGCCGCGCAGCGCGGCCGCAAGCTCCGCCCCGTCGTCCTTCGCCTTCACCCAGGCGCCCGCGAAGTCGAGATTCTGGAGGCCGAGCGCGCTCAACGCCTTGCGCTGGTCCGGGGAGAGGAGCTCGACGAGTCGAGCCGGATCGACGTAGCCGCGGCTGAGCGCGTCGTCCGGCAGGTCGTTCATCGCCGATCTATAGCTCTGCTCGTCCTCGAGCGACCTGCCGCTCCCCTCCTTGAGCGCCATGTCGATCGCCGCCTGGCGGTCCGAGATCGCGACCCAGTCGCCGACCGCGCGGGTGGCGGTCGGAGGTCCGGGATCGCCGGCATCGAGCTTGTGAACGAGCGCCCGCAGCTTCTCGGGGTCCTTCGGATTCGTCAGCCCGACGACGGCGGGCTTGCGCGAGCCCTCGGCGTAGACGACCACGTCGACGACCTCGCCGAGCGCGGGCCGGACGTCCCCTTCCCACGTGACCTTCTCGTCGCGCTGGAAGTCGTTCTTCAGCTCTGCGATCCACTTCTCGCCGTCAGGGAACCGGTGCAAGAGCTTCTCGGCCTGCTCCCACTGCGGCGAATCGGGGTCGCTCACCGTCTGCCAGTAGGCGACCGCGCCGGGACGGAGCACGCCGGCGCTGGAAGCTGTCCCGGCTCCGACGTCCTCGCTGCCGCACGCGACCGCTCCCAGTGCGAGCGCGGCGAGCAGGGCGGCAAGGAAAATGCGCATCGTTGTCATCGTATTCCCAGGCTCGAAAACCTCAATTCCTCAGCCGGATCGGTCTCGGGCTGGCGGCCCTGGGGCGGCCCGGCTACATCAACGTCGGTCACGGCGAGGATCTGCGCGGCCAGACCGACGTCGCGGCGATGGAGCGCAATGCCCACCGGGTGCTGGACGCGGCGTTCGACGGAGGCGTGCGGTACTTCGACGCGGCGCGCTCGTACGGAGAAGCGGAAGCCTTCCTTGCCTCATGGCTCGAACGGCGCGGGCTGCGTCCAGGAGAGGTGACGGTCGGATCGAAGTGGGGCTACACCTACACCGCCGGCTGGCGCGTCGACGCCGAGCCGGCCGAGGTCAAGGACCTCTCGGCCGCCACGCTGCGCCGGCAGCTCGCTGAGAGCCGCGCCATTCTGGGACCGCACCTCCGCCTGTATCAGATCCACTCGGCCACGCTGGAGAGCGGTGTGCTCGAGGACCAGGAGGTCCTGGACGAGCTGCAGCGCCTGCGCGAAGAGGGGATGGCGATCGGCGTCTCGGTCACTGGGCCCGAGCAGCCGCAAACGATCCGGCGCGCCCTGGAAGCCGGGATCTTCGACACCGTCCAGGCGACCTGGAACCTCCTCGAGCGCTCGGCCGGCGCCGCGCTCGCTGAGGCGCATGCCGCGGGCCTCGGCGTGATCGTCAAGGAGGTCCTGGCCAACGGTCGCCTGACGCCGCGCGGCGGTGAGTCGCTCCCTACGCAGGTCGCCGCGGAGCAGGACTCCACTCCCGAGGCGCTCGCATTCGCAGCCGTGCTCGCTCAACCGTGGGCCGACGTCGCCCTCTCCGGGGCCACGACGGTCGAGCAGCTGCAGAGCAACCTGGCAGCGCTCGAGGTGGACTGGGACGACGAGCTCGACCGCCGACTCGCGCCCCTCGCCGAGGAGCCGGCTCAGTACTGGACGACCCGCGCGGCACTGCCCTGGAACTAGGGCTTAACGAGCCCCTCCGCTCGAAACCAGTCGAGGGTACGGCGGATCGTTTCCTCCAGCGGCGTGTAGGTGAGGCCGAGCTCGCGGGCGGCCTTCGATCCGTCGTAGGTGTGGCCGTGGAGCGCCGTCCGGACGAGCTCGCGGCAGACACGCGGCCTGGTCCGGCGCACCCGGGCCGCCGCCTCGACAGCGACGGCCGCCGCGGTCGCCACGAAAGGCGGCAAGGCGCGGACGCGCTGATCGATTCCGGCCAGACGGGCGAGAAGCTCGATGCCCTCCCGCACGGTGATCGTCGCCCCGCTGAGGAGGTACCGCTCCCCCGGCACGCCTGTGACCTCGGCGAGCACATGGCCCTCCGTGCAGTCGGCGACGTCGACCAGGCTGAGCGTGGTGTCGACGATCGCCTTCAGCTTTCCGTTGAGGTAGTCGAGGAGCAGCCGAGTGGAGCCCGTCGCGCGCCCGGGGCCCTGTACTGAAGCGGGATTCACGCAGACGACCTCGATCCCCGTCTCGCGCGCTGCTGCCAGAACCTCCTGCTCGGCCTCGAACTTCGAGCGCTCGTAGTTCGAGAGGAAGCTCCCGCGGTGCGGCGACGTCTCCGTCCCTACCGTCCCGTGTGGCTCGCCGATCGCGGCGGCGGACGAGGTGTAGACGATGCGGTGAACCCTGGCTGCCGCAGCGGCGCGCACGACGTTCACGGACCCCTGCACGTTCACTTCAAAGAGGGGCGAAGGATCTCGAAGGCAGAACGCGTTGACGCCCGCGGCGTGGTAGACGACCTCGGAGCCGCGCATCGCGGCCGTCAATGCGTCGGCGTCCAGGACATCCCCGCGGACGGGGTCGGCTCCGAGCTCGCTGAGCCTGCGCGCTGACTCGTCGGACCGCGCTAAGCCCCTGACCGCACGCCCGTCGGCAAGGAGGCGCTCCACGATCGCCCCGCCGACGAACCCGGTGCCGCCGGTGACGAGAACGGCTTCGGTCAGCTCGAGCCTTCGGACAGGGCAGAGCCGAAGCGGGCCAGGTACTCGACGGCCGACAGCACCGTGATCGCCGCCGCCGCCAGCATGACCCACTCGTCTAGGAGCAGCGGCCCAATCGGCTCGTCGTAGCGGAGGATCGCGAGCAGGATGGCCAGGAACTGGACGTTCGTCTTGAGCTTGCCCCAGATCGACGGCGGGAACACGGTCCCTTCGGCCGCGACGACGCCTCTGAGCCCGAGGATCAGCAGCTCGCGTCCGATGATGATCATCGCGATCCAGACAGAAGCCCTCTCGACACTGACAAGAGCGATCAGCGCGCCGGAGACGAGCAGCTTGTCGGCGGTCGTGTCGAGGAAGGAGCCGAACGTGGTCGTGAGCCTCCAGCGCCGGGCGAGGTAGCCGTCGACAAAGTCCGTCATGGCTGCGACCGCGAACAGCACCGCAGCGGCCACGTAGGCCGAGTCCCGGCTGGGCCCGAGCAGGATGAGCCCCATCACGACGGGGATGAGGAGGATCCGCATGTAGGTGAGGCCCAGGAGGACTGGGCCGCTCACGGATGCTCCGACAGGGCGAGTGGGGCGGCGACCAGAGCGCGAACCTCCTCTGCGGAGGCCAAGCCCAGCGCCTCTTCGGCGAGCGCCGCGGCCGCGGCGGCGTCCACCTGCCGCACCGCCTCCTTCGTTGCGGGGATTGCGGGCGGATTGACGCTCAGCTCGGTGACGCCGAGCCCGACGAGCAGCGGTACGGCCGCGGGGTCCGACCCAAGCTCGCCGCAGACACCGACCCACTTCCCCTGTGCCTCAGCGGCCTCGGCGACGGTTTTCGTCAGCCGCAGGACCGCGGGATGGAGGCCGTCCGCCAGGCTGGCGACCGCCTCGTTCCCCCGCTCGGCCGCCATCGTGTACTGCACGAGATCGTTCGTCCCGATCGAGAAGAAGTCGACCTCGCGCGCGAAGGCCTCGGCGGAGATTGCGACCGCCGGCACCTCGACCATGACGCCGACGTCCACCTGTCCCGCGTTCTCGCCCAGCTGCTCCCGGGCGCGGGCGAGCACGGAGACCGCTGCTCGGTATTCGGCGAGCGTCGTGACCATCGGGAACATGAGCTTCAGGGGATGCGCGGCTGCCACGCGCAACGCCGCACGCAGCTGCGTCTCCAGAAGCTCGGGCTGGGCCAGTCCGAGCCGGATTCCGCGCACACCGAGGAACGGGTTCGCCTCGGCGCGCCGTGGCAGGTAGGGAAGCGGCTTGTCCGCTCCGACGTCGAGCGTGCGCAGGATGAGGGGCCTCCCCTGCAGCCGTTCAGCAATGTCCGTGTACGCGGCGTACTGCTCGTCTTCGCTCGGGACGGAATCGCGCTCCAGGAAGAGGAACTCCGTACGTAGGAGCCCCACTCCCTCGGCGCCGTTCGCTACCGCGGCGTCGACGTCCTCGGGCGAGCCGACGTTGGCCACGACCTCGATCCGGTGTCCATCCTGGGTCTGCGCCGGCTCCCGTGCGGATGCAAGCACCCGCCGCGCATCCTCTTCGCGCTTCGCGCCGCGCCGCTCGTAGTCATGAACGAGCTCCGGGGCGGGGTCGATGTACACGGCGCCCGCGTCCCCGTCAAGGACGAGCGGCGCGCCCTCCGGCACATCAAGCAGCCGCTCACCGAGCCCGACCGCAGCCGGGATCCCGAGTGAGCGGGCGAGGATCGCGCTGTGTGACGTCGGGCCGCCGTAGGCAGTCGCGATTCCGCGCACGAGGTCGCGGTCCAGCGCAGCGGTGTCCGCAGGCGTCAGGTCGGCCGCCAGGACGATTCCGGGCTCGGCGACGACGGCTGCAGGTCCTTCGCCTACGAGCTGCGCGACCACCTGGCGCGCCACGCCCGTCAAGTCCTCGGCACGGGCCTGGAGATACTCGTCGTCGAGGCTGCGGTACTGGGCCGCAACCGCCTCGACGGCCGCACTCCAGGCCTGAGCGGCGTTCTGGCCCTGCTCGAAGACGGCACCGCGGGCGGGCTCGAGCAGCGCGGCGTCTTCGAGGAAGAGGAGATGGGCGTCGAAGATCGCTGCGCTGTACTCGCCGGCGCGGTCGGCGACCGAGTCGCGGGTCGCGCGGATCTCCGCCCGGACGCGCTCGAGCGCCTGCTCGAGTGCCTCCCACTCCGCCTCCGGGTCGGTTGCCGGCTCGGTGGGAATCTCGGGCGCGGCGGCTCGGAAGTGGCGGGCGGGCCCGACGGCCGTGCCCGGTGCGGCCGGCAGCCCCGTGAGGCCGTCGCCCGGGACTGCTTGCGGACGAGCCTGGGGCTCCGGTGCCGGCGCTTCGACGGCGTGCTCCTCGTCGAAGCCGCGTTCGGCCAGCGCCTGCAATGCAGCGAGCGCCTCGCCCGCCTGAGGGCCGCTCGCGGCGACGAGGATCTCGTGCCCCTGGCGCACGCCTAGGGTGGCGACGGCGTTGAGGCTTCGCGCGCTCGCCGGCCCACGCCCGGTCGTGACGTTCGTGACGGTGACGTCGGCATCGAAGCTGCCCACCGTCTGGACGAAGCGGGCCGCCGGGCGAGCATGCAGGCCGAGCGGGTTCCGAACGGTCAGCGTGAGCGTCCGACTCTCGTCGTCCGTGGTCGCGACAGCCGGCTGCGCGTCCTCATCCGCCCCTAGGTGCGTCGTCTTGGCCGCCAGGGAACCGCGAGCCTCGGCGGCGACGTCCGCGAGCGGCGCGCCGAGCTTGGCCGTGACCGCCGCGGCAACCGCTCCCTCGACGAGCGGAGCCTCGGAGAGCACGACACGCTCGCGCCGCTCCGGCGGAAGCAGGTCCAGCGCCATCTCCGCGCTCAGGACCGCGCTCCCGAGGTCCATCAGCACGAGTACTCCGTCGCCCTGGTCCGCTCGTTCGATTGCCTCGAGGACGCGCATGGCGTCAGTGCCGAGCGCCGGCTCGGGAGCCTCGATCCCCCCGGCGAGCTCGATCGGCACCTCGGCGCCCATGCCGCGCGCGAGCTCGGCGACCCCCTCGGCGAGCGTCGCGCTGTGCGAGACGATGACGAGCCCGACCATCGCTTACGCGCCGTTCGCGCCAGGCGGCCAATCGAGCCCGTACGACCGGTAAAGGAGCTCGACGGGGTGCACGGAGTAGACGCCCGTACCGTGGGTGATCTGCCAGCGGCATGTCTCGCTGTCACAGGCGGCGACGTCCGCACCGGATTCCCGCACGTCGCGGAAGAGCCGGTCGCCGACCGCCATGGAGATCTCGTACTTCTCCCGCTTCAGGCCATAGGTGCC
>DASTHD010000151.1:0-2413 GCA_035605555.1 Gaiellaceae bacterium | reverse complement strand
CGTCTTCGGCGACCTCTGGGACTGGGTCGCCGGCGTCTTCGCCCGCATCGGCGACGTCTCGGTCTACTGGCTCCTTCTGGCGCTCGCACTGAAGACAGCTGAGTCGGCGCTGATCGGAGTCACCTGGCGGAACATCCTTCGTGCTTCGTACCCCCGCTCCGGGCTCACGTTCAAGACCTCATGGGGTGCGTCCCAGGGCGGCACGGCGATCAACGCCGTCACGCCCGCGCAGGCGGGGACGGCGGCGATGATCGGCATCTTCCGCACGAGCATCCGCGGCTCGACCGTTGCGGGGGTGACCTCGGCCACGGTCGTCCAGTCCCTGTTCTTCACGGGGCTGAGCGTCTTCATCGTCATCGCGGTGGCCATCTTTCGCCCGAGGACGGTTGAGCGCGGCACGCCTTCGGACGAGACCGGAGGCTTCGTCGCCGAGCATCCCTTCCTGGTCGCGCTCGGCGCAATAGTCGTCGTCGCGCTGGCCGTCGTCCTGTGGCGGCGTCTGAAGCCGCGGCTCCTCGAGTTCTGGAACCGGGCGAAGGCCGGTGGCGCGATCCTGCGCGACTGGAGGCGCTACGCGCGGCAGGTCGCCTTGCCGTCGGCCGCCTCATACGCCTGCCGAATCGGCGTGAACGTCGTCTTCATGGCGGCGTTCGGGATTCCGATCACCGCGTTCACCGTCTTCCTGGTCGCCTCGTCGCACATGCTCTCCGGGCTCTTCGCGATCACGCCGGGCGGCGTCGGTCAGACGCAGGCGCTCGATGTCGCGACGCTCCGCGGACATGCCTCGACCGACGACATCGCCGCCTTTTCCATAACTCAGGACGCCCTCATGACAATCTGGAACGTCGTGCTCGGAGTCATCGTCATGGTGTGGGCATTCGGCTTCGGGACGATGAAGGAGCTGTTCAGCAGCCGTGGCAGGAAGGCAGAAGCGACGGCGTCCTGATGCCGTCATACTCGAAGCTATGACCGACGAGGATCTCACTCCGAACGAGATCCGCGACGTCTCGTTCTCGAGCTCGGTCCGCGGCTACGACCGCACGGCCGTCGACGCCTACGTCAGACGAGTGAACCGCGTGATCGCCGAGCTCCAGGTCGCCAGCTCTCCGCGGGCGGCCGTCAGGCACGCGCTGGAGCAGGTCGGCGAGCAGACAAGCACGATCCTCCAGCGGGCGCGGGAGACGGCCGAGGAGATCATCGCCAGCGCACGTCAGGAGGCGGAGGAGGCCACCGCCCGCGCGAAGGCTGAGGCGGCGGAGATCATCCTGAACGCGAGTACCGAGTCCGACCGCGTCCTTGCCGAAGCGAGGGCCGAGGCGGAGCGCTCGAAGATCGAGGCTGAAGAGCTGGTGAGCACCGCGACGGCTGAGGCCGAGCAGATCCGGACAAGTGCGAAAGCAGAAGCCGACGGGATCGTCGGGAAAGCGAGGGCCGAGGCGGAGAAGACCCTTGCACGGACGCGGGAAGAGGTCGCGGCGGTGCGGGAAGAGGCCGAGGCCCGATTACGCGAGCTCCATGCGGATATCGCGACGACGTGGAAGGAGCGCCGCGAGGTGCTGGACGACGTCCGTGCGATCGCGGCGCGGCTCGAGGAAGAAGCCGCCAGAGCGGCCGGTCGAGTCCCTCCGGGGGCACCGGCTGAGCGAGGAGACGCGGTTTCTGAAGCCGAGCAGCCCGAGGTAGCGACGACCGAGTAGTTCAGGCGTTCGCGTAGACGAGCGCGTGGAGACGGGTGATCGAGCCACCTTCGGTCGCGGCGACGCGCCAGCTGTCGCCCCGATCGCCGCTCTCCCAGATCTGACCGTCGGCGAGCCCGGCGAAGAGCCTGCCGTCGGCGGCGACGAGGGCGTACGGCATCGCCGGCAGTGGATCGGGCAGCCCGCCGGCGAGCTCGCGCCATTGTTCGCCGGCGGTGCGCCGGTAGATCCGCGCCTGTGGCTCGCCCCTGCCGTGCGCCGCGAAGGGGCCTGTGCTCGCCGAGACGTACCAGAGCTCAGGATCGTCGGGATCGACGGTTACCGACCAGGTGTAGTGCCGGTCGCGCCCCTCGTCGGCCGGCTGCCAGGTCTCGCCCGAATCCTCGCTGAACGCGGCTCCGCCGCCGCCCGCCTCGTACGCCCTGTCGGGGGCGCGCGGGTGCCAGGCGAGTGAGTGGACGTCCCGCTGCGCGCCCGGCCGGTGATCCTCCCAGGTAGCGCCGCCGTCAGTCGAGCGCATGAGCCCGCCCAGTTCGATCCCGATGAGGAGCAGATCGCCGTCGTGCGGGCTCGGCGCGATCCAGCGGACGTGGGACGTCCACGGCCGCGGCGGGAAGCTCCAGGTCGGCTGCGACGGCAGCTCGAGCAGCGCCTCCAACTCGCGCCAGCTCTCGCCGCGATCGTCGCTGCGGAACAAGCGGCTCGGCTCGGTGCCC
>DASTHD010000141.1:0-2149 GCA_035605555.1 Gaiellaceae bacterium | reverse complement strand
GCGTCCAGAGGGGTTCCGACCCGCCCACGTTGGCTGTCCGCGCCAGGATGAAGAGCAGGTCGGAGAGGCGGTTCAGGTAGACGGGCACGAGCGGGTTCAGCTCGACCTGCTCGGCCGCGTCCAGGACGGCGCGTTCCGCCCGCCGGCAGACGGCGCGGGCGACGTGGATCCGCGCTGCCGCCTCCGACCCGCCGGGCAGCACGAAGCTCTTCAGCTCGGGCAGGTCGGCGTTGAAGCGGTCGCAGTCGGCCTCCAGGGCGTCGATCTGCGCCTGCGAGACGCGCAACCGCCCGTCCCCCACACCGAACGGCACGCTGACGTCGGCGCCGACGTCGAAGAGCTCGTTCTGGACGCGCTCGAGCACCGGCCGGATCTCGTTCGGGACGTCACCGGCGAGCACGACCCCGATCAAGGAGTTCAGCTCGTCGACTGTCCCGAACGCCGCGATCCGGCAGTCGAGCTTCGGCACGCGGCTGCCGTCACCGAGGCTGGTCTCGCCGGCGTCGCCGCCGCGCGTGTAGATGCGCGTCAGGCGAACGGGCTCGTCGGCTTTCCGGGGCATGGTGGAAGCTTAGGCTGCGAGCCGGAACGTCTCGGAGACCCGCCAGCGGTCCGGCTCTGTCTCCTCCATCAGCGCGACCTCCGTGATCCGAAACCTCGCCGGAAGGAGGCCACGCAGCCGCTGCTCGACTCCGGTCAAGGCTGCGGCGGGGTCGTCGCCTCCGGTGTAGATCAACGACGCATGCGGCGGCGGGTCGATCCCCTTCTGGCGGTAGGGCGGGAACTGCGGGAACCGCCGCCAGAGCTGACGCATCAGTCCTCGAAGTGGCTGCTCGGGCTCGGGGACCGCGTACACAGCGCCCCCTTCCTCCCACTGCTCGAGGCGTGCGAGCTCGAGGTCGAAGGGCTCGTACTCCGCGAAGAACGCTCGGAGCGTGTCCCGGTGGTCGCCGACGTCGGCCACCGCCGCGAACGGGTAGAGCAGCGTGATCGACAACGGGATCCCCTCGACGACGCGCTCCGGATAGAGCTCGTCGTGCGCCGCGGCAAGCTTGGGATTCTGGTCGGCGAGGAGGAGACCGAGATACGTCTCGAGCGGATGACCTTCCGCCACTAGCCGGCCGCGAGCTCGCGCTCCTTGAGCCCGAGGATCGAGCGCGCGATCACGAGCCGCTGGATCTCGCTCGTCCCCTCGTAGATCTCCGTGATCTTCGCGTCGCGGTAGTAGCGCTCGACCGGGAACTCCTTCGTGTAGCCGTAGCCACCGAGGATCTGGATCGCCTCCGCGGTCTGCCGCCTGGCCATCTCCGAGGCGAAGAGCTTGGCCTTGGCGCCCTCCTCCGTGTGCGGCCGGCCCTCCTGCTTCAGCCACGCGGCCCGGTAGATCAGGAGCCGGGCCGCGTCGAGCTCCATCGACATGTTCGCGAGCTTGTGCTGGATCGCCTGGAATTCGGCGATCCGCTGGCCGAACTGCTCGCGCTCCAGCGCGTAGGAGCGGGCGACGTCGTACGCCGCCTGGGCGATCCCGAGCGCCTGCGCGGCGATGCCGATGCGGCCGCCGTCGAGCGTCGCCATCGCCACGATGAACCCCTTGCCCTCCTCGTGGAGCAGCCGGTCCCGGTCGGCCTCGGCGTCCCTGATCACCAGGTCGACGGTCGAGGACGAGTTGAGGCCGAGCTTCTCCTCCTCCCGGGTCGCCTCCACCTGGTTGCCGTCGAGGATGAAGGCCGAGACGCCCTTCGGGCCCGGCGTCTCCGGGGCCGTACGGGCGAAGAGGAGGACGGTGCCGCCGAAGCCGCCGTTCGTAATCCACTGCTTCGAGCCGGAGATCTTCCAGCCGTCGCCGTTCGGCCTCGCCGCGGTGCGGAGCGAGCCCGCGTCCGAGCCCGCCTCCGGCTCGGTGAGCGCGAAGGCGCCGACGGACTCGCCGCGCGCGAGCGGCGGCACGAACCGCGAGCGCTGCTCGTCGGTGCCGAAGGTGAGGATCGGCAGCGTCACGGCGCTCGTGTGGACGGCGACGGTCACGCCCACTCCGGCGTCCGCGCGCGAGAGCTGCTCGAGCACCAGGATGTAGGAGAGGAAGTCTGCGCCGGCCCCGCCGTACTCGTCCGGAATGCAGACGCCTATCAGGCCGAGCTCGCCGAGCTTG
>DASTHD010000108.1:0-5845 GCA_035605555.1 Gaiellaceae bacterium | reverse complement strand
GCTCGCGGAGAACGGAGCGACGTCGTCGTCCTTCCGATTCACCGTTCCCATCGAGTCCGACGCGGCGACCGCGATCACGTACGGGTTGTAGGCCGGATTCGCGAGTCCGGGAGCACCCGCGCCGCGCTGGTAGCCGGTGTTGCCGACGGAAGCGAGGACGACAATGCCCTTCTTCCACGCCTGCTCGACCGCATGCGCGAGCGGATCGAGATCGTAGGTCTGCTTCGAGTTCGTCCCGTACGACAGGCTGAGGACGCGAATGTTCAGGCCGGCGTCGTGGGCGTGCTCGACCACCCAGTTGATCGCCGCGATCACCTGCGTCACGTCGGCCCCACCGTCCGCGGTCGCAACCTTGAGGCTGACGATGCGCGCATCGGGAGCGATGCCGCGGTATGCAGAGGCGGGGGCCGTCGAGTACGGCGCCGTGAGGTCGTTCGAGTGACCGGCTACCAGGCCCGCCAAGAACGTCCCGTGGCCGTAGCTATCGAGACGGGCCAGGTTCGGCGCCTGGGATTCCAGCGAGAGGTCCGGCCCGTTGACGATCTTGCCGGGGGCGTCGAGGCCGGGAACCGGGGAGACGCCCGAGTCGATCACGGCCACGTCGACGCCGTCGCCCGTGTAACCGGCGTCCCACCATTTCGGCGCACCGATCGTAGTCGCAACGCTGAACATGGAGTTGGAGTCGAGTGCCGGGTCGTACTCGCCCGTTGCGCCCCAACTCGCGCCCGCCAGAGCGAGCATCGCTACCGAGACGCACAGGACGGCAAGCACCGTCCGCCGAATCGAACCAACCTGCCGCAACACCGAACGAGACCTCCCGAGCCGCAGTTACAGACGGCACCGTAGGTTCGTGGGGGGACAGGGTCGTCCCCTGTTCGGGGTAGGCGCCGCGCCGTCCACGCAGATCCCTCTACTCAGTGATTCGCGGGCAGCGTCCTCAACTGTCGCGGCGACCTCCAGGCGGTCCTTTGACATGACCTCCGTCGCGAAGTCGTTCTCCGAAGTTCCCCCGGGAGCCCTGGTAGGACGATTGGAGCCGAGCTAGGGTCGAGCCATGAGTTGCGACGCCGCCGCGCGCTCGACCGTTCTCCCCGGGGCCCCGACGTTGGAGCTACGACGGCCGTTCGGGGCCCCGCTCACCGGGAGAAGGGAGGCGACGCGCCACGTCGACGCTTCGTCTCCCCAGCGGAGATTTGCGCGAAACGGCCGGTCTTGTCCTGACCCACATGCGTCATTTCATGGCCACTGACGCGGACTTCACCGACGACCTTCGGCGCATCGCGCCCGATCTGGCGCCTTCGATCGCCAAGCTGAAGATGCCGGCGTACGTCCTCGACCGGACCGGGACAGTCCGCTGGATGAACGCCGCCGCGATCGAGCACTTCGGCGATCGGCGGGGCCAGCAGATCGGGCAGATCGTGGCGCCCGAGTATCGGACGCTCGCGCGCCAGGAGTTCGCCTCGAAGGTGGTCGGAACGACCGAGACGACCGAGGCGAGAGTGGCGATCCGCGATTCGCTCGGGCACGAGGTCCCCGTCGACATCAGCTCGACGCAACTGCTCCAGGGCGACTCCGTCGTCGGCGTCTTCGGGCTTGCCGACCCCGCGGGCGAGCCCGTTCCCGCGGTCGGGCGATCGCCACATCTGACGCCGCGCCAGATGGACGTCCTCAGGCACTTGGCCGCCGGGCATTCGACGGAGCGCATTGCCGAGTCGCTAGGGATCTCGACGGAGACGGTCCGGAATCACGTTCGCGGGATCCTGGAGCGGCTCGACACCCACAGCCGACTCGAGGCGGTCATCCGCGCCCACACCCTCGGCCTGATCTAGACACCTACCGGCGCGTGATCACCACGCCGACGAGGCAGAGCGCCCCGCCGGCGAGCGCCAGCAGCGGCGGAGTCTCGTCGAGCAAGGCCCACGCGATCAGGATCGCGATCGGCGGGACGAGGTAGGTCGTCGCCCCCATCCGTCCCGCGCTCGTCCGGCTCAAGGCGTAGGCCCACGTCATGAAGCCGATCGACGTCGGGAACACGCCGAGGTAGACGACCCACGCGATCGAGCTCGCCGGCGCCTCTCCGAGCTCGTCCGCGAGCTGTGGCGCAAAAGGCAGGCACATGACGGCACCGATGGTGCACGCAAGCCAGGTCAGGCTCAGCGCAGGCACCCGCGAAAGCAGCGGCTTCTGCGCGACGACCGCGACCGCGTACGCAGCGGCGGCGAGCACGCACAAGACGGTGCCCCAGCCCGCCGCGACGCCGCGCTCGGAGGTCGCGAGGCCGATCACGACGACGCCGCCGAACGCAATTGCACAGCCGACGACCAGCGTCCGCGGGAAGCCCTCCCGGAGCAGGATCCCGGCGAGCACCGCGATCAGGATCGGGCCGACGTTCACGAGCATGGACGCGGTGCCCGCGTCGATCCGCTGCTCGGCCTCGTTCAGGGCGAGGTTGTAGAGGCCGAACCAGCAGAGGCCGATCACGAGCAACAGCGGCAAGTCCGTCCGACCGGGCAGTCGCTCCCGCCTGGCGAGAACGAAGCCGCCGAGGATCGCACTCCCGAGGCTGATGCGGGCGAGGCTCAGCGCTCCCGGTGAGAGGTCCTCGCCCGCCGCGCGGATCCCGACGAACGCCGACGCCCACAGGACCACCGTGACGAGAGCGGCAAGCAGGGCCACGTCAGGAGGAACGAACGAACTACCGGCTGATGTGAGTCCCGTCCGCTAGAAGATCTCGGGGCACCAGGGATAGCGGTCGGCCCGAAAGAGCGCGTCGGCGCGATCGAGCGCCCCCTCGACGAGCTCCTCTACCCTCCCCGCCCTCGCGAGCTGCGAGAACGTGAAGCCGCCGAGGTAGGCAGACCCGAGCGCATGCGACTCCAGCCGGAGCTCGGGCGCCGACGTGCTCCGTGAAGCGCCCTCGGGGCCGAGCTCCCACACACCCTCGTTCCAGGCGCAGAACTCGTCGGCGAGCTCGACGACGACCGGATCGGCCGCGGAGAACGTCCGCGCTGCCATTGCGGCCTCGACGTCCACGACCCGCACCCACAGGCCGTCGCGATAGTTGAGGCGCGCGTGGCGCGGCTCCTGGAGGAGCAGCAGGATCTCGTGGTCGAGTGGCAGGAGGTGCGCGCGCACAGAGGCCATCCAGTCGATGTCGAGCAGGTAGCGCCAGATCTCCCGGGTCGCGACCGGTGAGATCCCAACCGCTTCGATCACCCTCGTGACGCCCGTCGGGATCCCTCGGTCGGCCGAGAAGTGGAGCCGGTAGAGCGCGTATGCCGCCGGCTCACCGTCCAGCTCGAGCAGCGCCCGCACCATCTCGCCGCCTCCCTCACGGCCAGACTCCGGATCGGCAAGGCGCCGGTTACGCCACCACTCGGGCGTCCTCACGAACATTCCCGGGTGCAGCTCGGCCGCCCGCCGCTGAAGGGTCGGGAAGATCTCGAGCGCCTCGTCGACGTCGACCAGGCGGACGCGGCCGGTCGGCTCGAAGTCGCGCCAGAATGCGATGCGGTCGCTCGGGAGGTCGATGGTGCCCGTGAACGAGGCGACGCCGAACCCGAAGCGGCCGTAGATCGCGTCGTAGGAGGCCCAGAGGTACGCCAGCGGCTCTCCGCGCTCGTGCACGTCGTCCAGCTGCGCGCGCATCAGCCCGCGCAGGATCCCGCGACGCCGGTGGGTCGGGAGCACGCCGACCAGCGTCGTCCCCGCGGCACGCGCCAGCCCTCCCGGAACGCCGATCTCGAACGGGAACGCGCCGCCGCTGCCGACGACCTCGCCGTCCTCGAAGGCGACGTGGATCCGGTCTGCCGGCAGCATCGGGCCGAAGCGCTCGGCGAACTCGGGGCTCGGCGCCCGCCCGAAGTAATGCATGATCGGCGAGAGCACGGCCGGAAACTCCTCCGGCCGCGCCGGGCGAATCTCGATCAACCGATGCGCTCCAGCGGCGCGTAGTCGAGCACGAGCCGCCGGTCGGTGCTCTCGCCGGTGAAGCGAACCGACACGACGCCCCCGGGCTCGATCGCCGTCACCACGCCCTCCCCGAGCGTTCCGTGGCGGACGGAGTCTCCGGTCGAGAGCTCCGGCGCCTCGCCGCGCGGCTGGATCCGCGCGGTCGGCGATCCGTACCCGGACCACGACGTCGGCCGCAGCCGCTCGCGGTGGAGCTCGTCCTGTGGCAGCTCGTCGAGGAAGCGGGAGGGGAGGTTGTAGTTGCGGTTGCCGTAGAGCGCGCGAGCCGAAGCATGCGTCAGGGTCAGCCGCTCGCGCGCCCGGGTCATCCCGACGTAGGCGAGCCGGCGCTCCTCCTCCAGCGAGTTCTCCTCGATCGAGCGGGAATGCGGGAAGACGCCTTCCTCCATCCCGATCATGAACACGGCCTGGAACTCGAGCCCCTTGGCGTTGTGGAGCGTCATCAGCGTGACGAGGCTCTGCTGCTCGCGCAGCGCATCTTGGTCGGAGAAGAGCGAGATCTCCTGGAGGAACGTCGAGAGGTTCGGCTCCGGCGCCGTCGCCTGGTACTCCTGCGTGACGCCGACGAGCTCCTGGAGGTTCTCGATCCGCCCCTGCGCCTCGATCGTCCGCTCCGCCTCGAGCGCAGACAGGTAGCCGCTGCGGTCGAGCGTCCGCTCGAGCAGCTCGTCCACCGCCAACTCGAGCGCGCCCGCCTGGAGCGACTGGAGCAACGTGCGCAACGACGAGACGGCCCGCGCCTGGGCCGGCCCCAGGCCCGCCTCCTCGGGGAACTCGAGCGCCTCCCAGAGCGAGATCCCGTGCCCGTCCGCGTAGGTCTGCAGCCGCGCGAGCGAAGCGTCGCCGATGCCGCGGCGGGGGCGGTTCGCGATCCGCTGCAGGCTGACCGAGTCGAAGGGGTTGTCGATCACCTGGAGGTACGCGATCGCATCCTTGACCTCGGCGCGCTCGTAGAACCGCGGGCCGCCGATCACCTGGTACGGGATCTCGTTGCGGACGAGGATGTCCTCCAGCACCCGCGACTGCGCATTCGTGCGGTAGAAGACCGCGATCTCGCTGCCGTTCACGCCCTCGTCGACCAGTCGCGCGATCTCCGAGGCGACGAACCGCGCCTCGGAGTGCTCGTCCTCCACCTCCAGGACGCGGACCGGCTCGCCGTCGCCGAGGTCGGACCAGAGATTCTTCGGTTTGCGCTCGCTGTTGTGCGAGATGACCGCGTTGGCCGCGCGCAGGATCGTGTTCGTGGAGCGGTAGTTCTGCTCCAGCGGCACGATCGTGGCCTCGCCGAAGTCGCGCTCGAACTCGAGGATATTGCGGATATCCGCGCCCCGGAACGCGTAGATGCTCTGGTCCGGGTCCCCTACGACCATCACGTTCCTGTGCTTCTCGGCCAGGAGCTGGAGCAGCCGGTACTGCGCATGGTTCGTGTCCTGGTACTCGTCGACGAGGACGTAGCGGAACGCCTTCTGCCAGCGCTCCTTCGCCTCCGGAAAGCGCTCCAGCACGTCGACCGTGAGCATCAGCAGGTCGTCGAAGTCGACCGCGTTGGCGGCGAAGAGCCTGCGCTGGTAGAGGTCGTAGACGTCGGCCACGGTCTGGTCGTAGAAGGACTCGACCCGGTTCCGGTACTCCGCCGGGCTGACGAGCTGGTTCTTCGCGGCGGAGATGTGCTCGTGGATGCCCTTGGCCGGGAAGCGCTTCGGATCGCGCTCGAGCTCCTCGAGGCTCTGCTTGACGAGCCGGACCTGATCGGCGGAGTCGTAGATCGTGAAGTTCGTCTTGTAGCCCAGTCTCGGCGCTTCCCGGCGCAGAATCCGGCCGCACGCGGCGTGGAAGGTGAGGATCCAGATCCGTCGCGCGACCTCCGGCAGCA
>DASTHD010000095.1:0-3810 GCA_035605555.1 Gaiellaceae bacterium | reverse complement strand
GGCAGGCTTCCGGGTCTCAAATTCATGCGCACCCTCTGGGTCTGCGACGTTGCCGGTGGACCGCAGCAGTACGCGGCGACGAAACCGGGCAGTACTCCTCTCGGCTTGGAAGAAGCCCATCGCGAGCTGAAGATCTCCCCCGCAGTGTTCGATGAAGTCGCAGCTGAACTTGGGCGATCGCTTGATCACTTCAATGTGCCCGAGCGGGAGAAGCAGGAGGTTCTGGCTGCGTTTGCTGCACACAAGGGCGAGGTGACTGAGGGCTCCTCTCAGTAGCCCTACGCCAGGTCTTCGAGTTCACGTACGACCTGCTCCAACGGGCGAGAGGCGTCGATCTCGAGCGTGGCGGTGGCGCGCAGGAGCGGCTCGACCGTCTCGAGGTGGTGCGCGATCAGCTCCCGCTCCTCCGGTGTCTTCCCGTAGGGGTTGTTGCTCCGGACCTCGATCCTCGCGAGGAGGACGTCGAGCGGCGCGCTGAGGAGCGCGACGTGGTCGAACCGGTCGTAGAAGCGTCCCTGGTTCGGCTTGCAGCCGGCGACATAGAGGGCGCCCTCGGAGTGGCCGGCGAGCAGCCGGTCGATTGCCTTCTCGCGCCAGACCCAGTCGTGCGTGCCGTCCTCAAGGGTGACCCACCGGCTCCACTCGTCCGCGTCCGTGTCCACCGCATGGTGGCCTCGGTCGCCGAGGGCCTGCACCGCGCTGGACTTGCCGGTCCCGGACATCCCCGTGACGAGGATCCTGGTCACCCCCGCAGCGTATGAGAGGCTGCGCGCGTGGGAGCTGCGAAGCGGGACGTGGAGCTCCCCGGCGGCGCCTACCTCCGTCTCGTCCTGCTCGGGGCCGCTATCGGCATTCCGGCCGCCCTGGTCGCGGCGGGCCGGTCTTTCCGGCGATCTTCCTCGGCGTCGGCCTCGCGATGCTCGCCGTGATCTTTCTCGACGTGTCGCCGACCCTGGCGGTCGGCGTCGGCACTGCGGCAGGGACGGCGGCGACGACGAGACTGCTCTCCTCCTCGGCGCTGTTCGGCACCCTGCTCGTAGGCACGGCGAGCATCGACGCCGTTCCGGCCATCGTGCTCGCCACGGCGGCCGCTTGGATCACGGCCGCGGCGCTCGAGCGCCGCCGGGAGGTTCCTCCGGTGGTCGCGACGGCGCACTAGCCGCCGTGCCAGCCGGGATCGTCTGACCGACCTTAGGATCGGATTGGATGGCCACCGGGGCACCGGAGACACCACAGGACAACCCGCTCGAGCGCCTGAAGCTGCTCGGAGGCGACGACGCCGAGATCGCGCGATTCCTCGATTCGATCGAAGTGACGAGCCCCCGGGAGCGGGAGATGCTCTACGAGATCTCGCGGGCCACTCCGCTGGCGCAGGTCGAGCTCTTTCCCCAGGCGCACCGGAACATGGCCGAGGCGCTGGAATCGCTGGCGCGCCACGGCTATCACGGCACGAGGGCGGGCCAGAGGCTGGGGCCGCTGCGCGTGGTCGTGCAGTGGGGGGTGAGACTCGTGGCGCGATATCTCGTCGTCTCCTACATCCGCAACCTGGTCAAGCAGATCCGGAATCTCTACGTGATGCGGGAGATCCAGTCGGTCATCGGGACCAGGGAACGACTCGCGCTCACCCGAGCGCGAACCGATGCCGAGCAGATGCTCGAGGCGCTGAAGACCAAAGAGGTCGCCGTGCCGACATTTCTGATCGGCGGCGCGCTGATCCCGGTAGTCGCCGCGCTCGGGAGGGCGAACGGTCTGCTCGACTCGACCGCGTGGGCGACGGCATTCGCGATCGGCGGCGTGGTCGTGGCGCTCGGTGCCTCGTGGTTCATCCTGCGCGGCGCGGCTCTCGCTTCACGGCGAATCCGGCTCGCGACGAGCGGGCCGGCGAGGGCGCTCTGGGACTCCGTGGGTTGGTGCGGCAACCCACCGAAGGATCAGACCCGGACGTTCGTGATCGTCTCGCTGGCGCTGACATTCGGCGCGTGGATCATCATCCCGATCGTGATCGGGATCGCCCTCGCCACCTGAGCTCTAGCGCCCGACGATCTTGTTCCGCTTCCGGTACGCCTTCGACATCGCCGCCCAACGTTTCCGCTCCTCTGACCGGAGTCTCGGGTCGAGCTTCCGCTCGAGGTGCGCCAGCTCGCGCTGGAGCTTGAGGTAGCTCTCCCAGCGGTCGGCCGGCAGCGATCCGTCGGCGAGCGCCGCCTTGACGGCACAACCCGGCTCGGTCTCGTGTGCGCAGTCGGAGAAGCGGCACTGCGTCACCAGCTCGGCAATGTCGGCGAAGGCCTTGTCGAGGCCGTCATCGGCGTCCCAGAGCTGGAGCTCGCGCAGCCCCGGCGTGTCGATGATCACACCGCCCGTCGGTACCGGAACGAGCTCGCGGTGACTCGTCGTGTGACGGCCGCGGCCGTCGGAGCGGACATCGCCGGTGCGGAAGCGCTCCTCGCCCAGGAGGCGGTTGATGATCGACGACTTCCCGACGCCCGAGGAGCCGAGGAGCGCGACCGTTCTCCCGCCGGCGAGATGTCTGCGGAGGTCGTCGACGCCCTCACCAGTCTCCGCGCTGACGGCGTGGATCGGGACGCCGAAGGCGACGGTCTCGGTGTCGGCGACCTGCGCTTCGACGTCGGAGGCGAGGTCGAGCTTGTTCAGGACGATCACCGGCACGGCTCCGCCTTCCCATGCGGTCGTGAGGTAGCGCTCGAGGCGGCGGACGTTGAAGTCGCGCTCGTCGAGGCCCATGACGAGGAAGGCGACGTCCACGTTCGCCACGAGCACCTGCTCGGCGACTTCGGTCCACGGGGTCTTGCGGGAGAACTTGCTGGTCCGCGGGAGGACGACGTCGATCAGGCCGTCGCGGAGGGCGACCCAGTCGCCGACAACCGGAAGCTCACCCGCGCCGGCCTCGTGATGCAGGCGTCCGGTGATCTCGACCGTCCGCTCCGCGGCCTCGGTGACGACCTCCCATGCGCCGCGATGCTGCACGCTGACGCGCCCCGGTTCCAGGCCGGCGTCGATGTGCTCTTCATATGTCCGAGCCACGTCGTCGTTCCAGCCGACGCGCTCGAGCTTGGGGAACTGCAAGCGGGCTCCTTTCCTGCGAAGGACGAATAAGACGCGTCTCGCAGGGCGGAGCGACTAGCGCGTGCGCAGCGCCCTGCGAGGCGTAAGGCGGTCAAGCTCTGTTGTCAAGACGCCTCCTTTCCTCGCGGGCCAGGGGTGAACGGGCACCCGCGACGCAGGGTAGAGGCCGCTCGGATGAGCGTCAAGCGGGCGTCCCTAGCTGCCGAGGCGCTCGGCCCACGCCTCGCCCGCCGCCCGGCCTTCGGGCGTGGCGAGAAAATGCTCCAGCGAGACGTGGATGAACGAGCCGTCCGCGGTGGCGAGCAGTTCGGTCTCGTCGCGCAGCTCGCCGGCGATCTCGATCCGGCGGCCGGTGTCCTGATCGAGCCGAGCCGACAGGGTCAGCGGCCGGTTGATGTGCACCGGCCGGCGGTAGCGAATCGCGAAGCGGGCGGTCACAGACGGGAAGCGGTACCAGGTGGCAAGCAGGCCGCAGGCTTCGTCCAGCGCCGCCGCGACGAGGCCGCCGTGCGCGAAGCCGGGACCTGCCTGGTGCTCCTCGCGGAACGAGAACGTCGCCTCGTACTCCGTCAGTCCGTCTCGTTCGGGCGTCGGGAGCCGGATGCCCGTGGGGTTCTCGCCGCATCCCCAGCAGGCCGGATCGTGATGTGGAGGGATGTTCACGCTTCTGGTGCCGAACCTGGTCCCGTTAACGGCCCGGCAGGACGGCGGCTCGTGGAGGAA
>DASTHD010000092.1:0-8957 GCA_035605555.1 Gaiellaceae bacterium | reverse complement strand
CCGCCGCGGCCGCGGCCTCCTCGGCCACGGCGATCGCCGCCGTCACGGCGTGGAGGACGCTCCTCCCGCGGGCGCTCGGGCGCGTCCTTGGCGCGCTCGATCAACTCCTCCGGCGAGACCATCGCGCCGTTCTCGTGCTTGGCGACGAGCTTCAGGCCGATCCGGCCGCGATCCTTGTCGACCTCCTGCACGACGACGTCCAGGACGTCTCCGCGGTTGATCACGTCCTCGATGTGGCCGACCCGCCCCGGGCCGACGTTCGAGACGTGGAGCAGCCCGTCGGTGCCCTTCTTCAGCTCGACGAACGCGCCGAACTGCGTCGTCTTCACGACCTTGCCGGTGTAGGTGTCCCCCACCTCCGGCTCCTTGGTGAGATCGTTGATCGCGGTCATCGCCGCCTCGGCCTTGTCGCCCTCAGTGGCGTAGATGAGGATCGTCCCGTCTTCCTCGATGTCGATCTGGACGTCGTAGTCGCCCTCGAGCGCGCGGATCGTCTCGCCGCCCTTGCCGATGACCATCCCGATGAAGTCCGGGTTGATCTTGATCGTCGAGATCCGCGGTGCGTGACCCCGGAGCTCGCCGCGCGGCTCGGAGATCGCCTCCAGCATCTTGTCGAGGATGAACTCGCGCGCCCGCTTCGCCTGCTCGAGCGCGTTCCGCATGATCTCCTGCGTGACGCCGGTGATCTTGATGTCCATCTGGAGGGCGGTCACGCCGTCGCGGGTCCCGGCGACCTTGAAGTCCATGTCGCCGAGGTGATCCTCGGCGCCCTGGATGTCCGTCAGGATCACGTAGTCGTCGCCCTCCTTGACGAGGCCCATGGCGATGCCGCCGACCGGCTCCTTGATCGGAACGCCGGCGTCCATCAGGGCCAGCGTCGAGCCGCAGACCGAGCCCATCGACGAGGAGCCGTTCGACTCGAGCGTCTCGGAAACGATGCGGATCGTGTACGGGAAGTCCTCCGGCGCCGGGATGATCGGCTCCAGCGCCCGCTGCGCGAGCGCGCCGTGGCCGATGTCGCGGCGCTTCGGACCCCGCATGAACCCGGTCTCGCCGACCGAGTAGGGCGGGAAGTTGTAGTGGTGCATGAACCGCCGCTCCTGCTCGAGGGAGAGGTCGTCGATCCGCTGACCCTCCTTGGCGGTGCCGAGCGTGAGCAGCGACATGATCTGCGTCTGACCGCGGGTGAAGAGCGCCGAGCCGTGCGTCCGCGGCGCGACGCCGACCTCGCACTCGATCGGCCGGATCTCGTCGGCGGCGCGTCCGTCGGGACGCCGCTTGTCCACGGCGATCTTCTTGCGGACGAGGTCCTTGTAGATCCCCTCGGCGGCCCGCTTCACCCAGGAGCGGGTGAGCGAGTCCTTGACCACAGGGCCTTCGCCGTCGACCGTCGCCGGGCCGACAGGGAACGGCAGCTCGACCGTCTCGATGATCCGGTCGAAGAGCAGCTGGCGCTTGGCCGAGCGCAGCTCCTTCGAGTCCTGCTCGGCCTCGGTCAGCTCGCGGAGCGCGTCCTCGAACTGCTCGCGGACCGGCCCCTCGACGGCGGCCATGCGCTCGCGATCGAGGATCTGGTCGAGGCTCTGCTTGTACTGGACTCCCTTGACGATGTCCTCCTCGGTGGAGGTCATCTCAATCGCAGGGGACTCCTCGAGCAGGATCTCCTCCACGACGGCCGAGGCCTCGCGCAGGCCGACCTCGTGGATCGCCTCGCGGATGCGTCCCGCGAAGCGCCGCTCGAGCTCCTCCGTGATGTTCGGATCGAGCCACTTCGGCTTGCCGACCTGCTCGCGGAGCTGCTCCTGCACCTCGCAGATTCGCACGATCTCGGCGTGCGCGAGCTCGAGCGCCTCGAGGAGCCGCTCCTCGGGGATCTCGTCGGCGCCTGACTCGACCATCGTCAGGCCGTCCTTCGTCCCGACGACGATCAGGTCGAGGGCGTTGTTCTCCTCGCTCTGCTCGAGCGTCGGGTTGAAGACGAACTCGTCGTCGATCAGCGCCACGCGAACCGCGCCGACCGGCCCGATGAAGGGCAGCGGCGAGATCATCAGCGCCGCCGAGGCGCCGTTGATGCACAGGATGTCGTGCGGGACGACCATGTCCGCGGAGAGGACGGTGCAGATCACCTGCACCTCGTTGCGGAAGCCCTTCGGCCACAGCGGCCGGATCGGTCGGTCGATCATCCGCGCGGTCAGGATCGCCCGCTCGGTGGGGCGCCCCTCACGCTTGAAGAAGCCGCCGGGGATCTTCCCCGCGGCGTACATGCGCTCCTCGACGTCGACGGTGAGCGGGAAGAAGTCCGCGCCCTCGCGCGCCTCCATCCGCCCCTGCGCGGTCGCCAGCACCATCGTGTCGCCCGATCGGACGACCACGGCACCGTCGGCCTGCTTGGCCAGCTTGCCGGTCTCGAAGCTCAGCTCCTGACCACCGATCTCCACGGAGACCTTGGTCGGGCCTGCTACTGCGATGCTCATCGTTCCTCCACTTCTCGTGGAAGGTGGAGGTTTGAACCAACTCCTGCGGAAGGAGCTCGCTCAAACTTCCACCCTCCTGCTTCGGGCCGGACTCGGACTACCGCCTGAGGCCCAGCTCCTTGATCAGGGCTCGATATCCCTCGAGATCCTTGCGCTGCAGGTAGTTCAGGAGCCGGCGCCTTCGGCCGACGAGCTTGAGCAACCCGCGCCGCGAGTAGTGATCCTTCGCGTGCGTCCTGAGGTGCTCGGTCAGCTCGTTGATGCGCGCAGTGAGCAGCGCGATCTGCACCTGGGCCGAACCGGTATCGGCCTCGCCCTGGCCGTGCTTGCCGATGATCTCCTGTTTTGCTTCCTTGCTGAGGGTCATTGAGCCTCCTTGATACGCGAATCCGCAGTTCCCGCCGGCCATGCGGAAGCGGCATGGCAAGCCGGATCTGCGGGCCCGGGTAGGGTAGCAGCCCCCTGATGGAGCCGGTTTCCGACGCTCAGCTCGCGACCTGGCCGGTGGGCGACGCCGAGTTCGAGATCCTCGACGGCGAGTGGCGCGGCGAGCGCTTCGACTTTCCGCTCGACGGCATCGTTCGCGTCGGGACGCTGGCGGTCAGGGTCGAGTGAGAGCTGCCGTCGCCGCGGGACATCCGGCGACCGTCGACGCCGGAATCGAGATCCTCGAGGAGGGCGGGAACGCGGCGGATGCCGCCGTGGCCGCCTCGCTCGCGTCCTGCGTGGCCGAAACGGTCATGACCGGACTGCTCGGCGGCGGCCACGCGACGGTGGTCTGGGACGGCGAGACGCGGACGTTCGATTTCTTCGTCGTCGTGCCGGGGCTCGGCGCCGAGCGCCGTGAGGTGGAGCTCACCGACCTGGAAGTGCCGTTCGGCACGGAGCTCGTGCACTACGCCGTCGGGGTCGGGTCTTGCGGAGTGCCGGGCGTCCTGCCCGGGCTCGGCGAGCTCTGGCGGGCGCACGGCAGCCTGCCCTGGCCGCGGCTCGTCGAGCCCGCGCTGCGCCTGGCGCGCAGCGGCGTCGAGATGCTCCCGGCGCACACGGCCTGCCTGCGGATGCTCGCGCCGGTGATGACGATGCGCGAGGGAGAGCGGATCTACATGCCCGGCGGCCGGCTCCTCGAGGACGGCGAACGGCTTGAGCAGCCGGGCCTCGAAACGGCACTCGAGGCGGTGGCCGAGGAAGGCGCGCGGAGCCCGACCCTCGAGCGGGCGCTCCTCGACCTGATGGAACAGCGCGG
This sequence comes from Gaiellaceae bacterium, assembly GCA_035605555.1. Taxonomy (GTDB): domain Bacteria; phylum Actinomycetota; class Thermoleophilia; order Gaiellales; family Gaiellaceae; genus JACDAN01. The sequence goes on along the minus strand of DASTHD010000092.1, from coordinate 5,237 downwards.
CGGTCTCATTACACCGGACGATCTGTCCACGTACGAGGCCCGATGGGCCGAGCCCGTACGCGCCGAGTATCGAGGGGTCACGCTCGAGACGCGGAGCGGCTTGAACAGCCCGCTTCCGACCCTTCGGCTCTTAACAGGACCTGGTCCCGTAAAGATCGCGCAGGCTCTTCAGGACGGGCCCGAGCGGAATGGAGACACGACCAACCTGACCGTCGTCGACCGGGACGGGAACGCAGTCGTGCTGACGACGAGCCTCGGGCTCGGTTCGGGGGACTGGCTGCCAGGCCTAGACGTCCACCTGAACAGCATGCTCGGCGAGGCCGACCTGATCGTCGGCGAGCTCGAGCCCGGCGAGCGGATGGCGAGCATGATGGCGCCGATCGTCGGGCGCGACCGGGACGGGCTGGCGCTGGGAGTGGGCGCAGCCGGCGGGACGCGGCTCCGGAGCGCGCTCGTCCAGGTGCTCTCCGGTGTGCTCGACGACGGCCAGAGCCCCGGCGATGCCGTGAACCGCCCGCGTCTCCACCCGGTAGGTGAGCTCGTCCACCTCGAGCCCGGCTTTCCCGATCACGTGCCAGCCGAGCTGGAGGCGGCGGGGTTCACGATTCGCGCGTGGCCTGAGCGGCACCATTACTTCGGCGGTGTCAGCCTCGTCACCCGGTCCGGCGCCGCAGGCGATCCGCGACGGAGCGGGGCTGCGAGGCATCCGGCGTAGCCGCCGCGTCCTCCCGCACCCAGCCGAGGTAACCGCATTCCGGGCAGCCTGGGTTGGTGCTCACGGTGCCGCCGCCGGTCGGCTTCGCGTACGCCACGCCACAGCCGAGGCACCGCACTCGGTGGATCCGCGACATGGGTCGCTCGTCATCTCCGTTTGACGCTTCCATGCCACGGAAGATCCCCCGGAGAGCGGAAACTTGCGGCGCCGGCGGCTAGGACGGCCTCGTCGCGGCCCGCGCGGCCTCGACGTCCCGCGCGATCTGGTCGATCAGCTCCTGCTCGGAGCCAAAGGCACGCTCCTCTCGCAGGCGCTGCCAGAGCTCGACGATGAGCCGTTGCCCGTAGAGGTCGCCCGCGAAGTCGAGCAGGAAGGCCTCGACCCGGAGCTCGTCGCCGCCGTAGTGCGGGTTGACGCCGATCGAGATCGCCGCCCGATGGTCACCCACCTGACCGGCGTAGATCCCGTAGGCGGGCACGATCAGCTCGCGCGGCACCGCCAGATTCGCGGTGGGGTAGCCGAGCGTCCCGCCCCGAGCGTCGCCGGCAACCACGGTCCCTTCCACCTCCGGCGGCCGGCCGAGGAGCCGCGCTGCCCCTTCGACCTCGCCGGCGCCGATCAGCTGGCGGATCCGGCTCGACGAGACACCGTCGACGAGCGGCACGCGCCGGACGCCGAGCCCGAGCCGCTCCAGCGTGTCCAGGTCGCCCGAGCGGCCGCGGCCAAAGCGGAAGTTCTCGCCGGCCGCGACGACGGTCGCACCGAGCGGCCTGAGCTCCGCGTCGACGAACTCCTCCGGCGTCGACAGTGCCAGATCGGACGTGAAGGGCACGACCCGGATGTCGTCGACTCCCAGCTCCCGGAGCAGCTCGAGGCGCCGGTCGAGCGTGGTCAGGAGCTCGACGCGGTTCCCGAGCGCGATCCGCGGATGGGGATCGAACGTCACGACCGCCGTCGGGAGGCCGGTGGCCTGCGCCGTTTCGATCACCCGGCGGTGGCCGAGGTGGACGCCGTCGAAGGTGCCGACCGCGATCGCCCGCCCGCTCACAGGGCTGCCAGCGCCTGCTCCGGGGACAGGATCCGCGCCGGGTCGGCGTCCTCGACACGGAACGGGCCGACCTCGGTCCGTCGCAGCGTTCGGCAGTGCCCACCGAGCTCGTCGGCGATCGCGCGGACGTAGGTGCCGGAGCCGACCAGCAGATCGAGAGTCGCGACCAGGCCGTCGTAGTCGGCGAGCTCGAGCGAGTGGATCGTGGAGCGGCGCACCGGCATCTCCACCGCCACGCCCTTGCGATGCAGCCGGTAGGCGCGCTCGCCTCCGACCTTCACGGCGGAAGCGGCCGGGATCGGGAGGTCGACCTCGCCGCGAAAAGCCGCAAGCCGCGCCTCGAGCTCCTCTCGCGCCGGCGGCTCTCGGCCCTCGATCACTTCGCCCTCCCGGTCGCCGGTCGTCGTCCGAGTGGAGAGGTCGATCTCGGTCAGGTAGCGCTTGTCGAGCCCGACGAAGCGCTGCGCGAGCTTCGTTGAGCGCCCGAGCAGGACGAGCAGCAGTCCCGTCGCGAAGGGATCGAGTGTGCCGGCATGCCCTGCGCGCGCGCCGGTCCGCTCCCGCAGGTCGCGGACGACCGCGAAGGACGATGGTCCTTCGGGCTTGTCGACGAGGACGAGCCCCGACGGATCAGGCGACCCGCGCCGCACGCGCTTTCGCGTATTCCGACCGGATGAAGTCGACGATCTCGGGGATCTCCAGCTCGGACGAGAAGCCCGCAGCCTGGCGATGGCCGCCGCCGTCGCCCGAGGCCCGTGCGATCTCCGAGACGTCGAGCTCGTCGGAGCTCGAGCGGAGGCTGACCCGACGGGCAGGGCGGCCCGGCATCGGCGGCTCGCGGATCAGGGCGGCCATCTCGGCGCCCTCCACGGCCCGGAGGAAGTCGATGATCCCCTCGGAGTACGGCTCCGACGCTCCGACCTCGCCGAAGTCGCTCTTCAGCAAGTAGGAGACGACGATCCCGCCGCCCTCGTAGACCTGTGCGCGCTCCAGCGCCCGGGCCAGCAGCTTCAGCTTCGCCAGCTGGACGGTCTCGTAGACGCTCTGGAAGACGCGGTGGACGTCGGCGCCCGCCTCGACGAGCTCGGCGGCGAGACGCAGCGCCTTCGGCGTCGTGTTCGTGTACTGGAAACGGCCGGTATCGGTGACGAGCGCGATGTAGAGCGCCTCCGCGATCTCCGGCGTCAGCTCGACGCCGAGCTCCGCGGTGAGGTCCCGGACGATCTCGCCCGTCGAGGAGGCGTCGGGCACGACGAGGTTCACGGCGCCGAAGCGGGAGTTGTCGTGGTGGTGGTCGACGTTGAGGACGAGCGGCGCGTCCGTAAGTGCCGCCTGCCCCTCCCCCAGCCGGCTCTCGTTCGCACAGTCGAGCGCGAACAGTACGCGGTCGGCGGCGTCGGGCGGCAGGTTGCGCTGCAGGTCGTCCAGCTCCATGAACTTGTACTCGCCGGGGAGCGGCGCCTTCCCGGACACGTACATCGTCGAGTCCTTCCCGAGGGCGTCGAGCACGAGCTTCATGCCCAGGATCGAGCCCAGGGCGTCCCCGTCCGGGTTCTCGTGGATGATGAGCAGGAAGCGGTCATTGTCGCGGAGCGCCTCGGCGACCGCCTGGAGATCACTCGTGGTCGTCTGGGGCGAGCTCATCGATCAGCTGGGACATCCGGACGCCGCGCTCGACGGAGTCATCGTAGGCAAACGTCAGCTGGGGCGTCCGCTTGAGGCGGAGCTCCTGGGCGATCCGCGCCTGGAGCACGCCGTGCGCGGCCTCGAGGCCCTCGAGCGTCCGCTCCCGCTTCTTGTCCGAGCCGAGCACGCTGACGAAGACCTGCGCCTGACGGAGATCCGTCGAGGTCTCGACGCCGGTGACGGTGACAAAGCCGATCCGCGGGTCGCGCAGGTCGCCGATCGCCTCGGCGAGGACCTCCCGCACAGCGGCGTTCACGCGCCGCATCCGGCCGCTAGTCACCCGGCGCCACCACCTCTCGCTCGACCCGCACGAGCTCGTATTCCTGCCCGCTCAGATACCGAACCGCCTGCTCGAGCAGGTCGGCCGCCTCTCCGTGCTCCCGCGCCACGCACGCCATGGTCAGCTGGCTCCGCTGCCAGAGCTCATGATGGTCGACCTCCGCCACCGCCGCGCCGAAGCGGTTCTGGAGCTGCGCCTTCGCGGACTTGACGTACTTGCGCTTGCCCTTCAGCGACCCCGCCTCGGGGAAGTGCAGCTCGACCGTGAGGATGCCGATGTAACCGGCTTTCATCTTGCACGTGGAGACAGGATTACTCCTGTCCCCATCACCTCAAGACCTATTCGGTCGCTGTGGTGGCCGGCTCTGGCGCCGGCGCGCTCAGGTCGGTTCGCTCCACCTGGCGCGTCTCGAAGACCTCGAGGACGTCGCCTTCCTTCACGTCGTTGAAACCCTGGAGGAGGATGCCGCACTCGAAGCCCTCCTCCACCTCGCGGACGTCGTCCTTGAAGCGCTTGAGCTGCTCGATCGACGTCTCGTAGATGACCGTGCCCTCGCGCACCACTCGAACCTGCGCGTTCCGCCGGACGACGCCGCTCGTGACGTACGAGCCCGCGATCGTGCCGAGCCGCGAGACGCGGAAGAGCTGGCGGACTTCGGCCTCGCCGATCGTCTGCTCCTCCGTGACGGGGGCGAGCATGCCCACGAGCGCCTGCTCGATGTCCTCGGTCAGGCGGTAGATGACGCGGTAGGTGCGGATCTCGACGCCCTCGCGCTCCGCCAGCTGCCGCGCCTCCGCGTTCGGCCGGACGTTGAAGCCGACGACGAGCGCGTTCGAGGCGGTGGCCAGGTTGACGTCGCCCTCGGTGATGCCGCCGACGCCCTGGTGGATCACGCGGACGCCGACCTCCGGGTGCTGGATCTTCCGGAGCTCGGAGACCGCCGCCTCGACGGAGCCGTCGACGTCGCCCTTGAGGACGATGTTGAGGTCCTGGACGGCGCCCTCCTGCATCTGGGCGAAGAGCTTCTCGAGCGAGACGCCTGAGCCGGCCGCTGCGGCGAGCTGCTCACGGCGCAGGCGCTCACCGCGGTTCTGCGCGAGGTGGCGCGCCGACCGCTCGTTCTCGACCACCCGCCCCAGCTCGCCGGCGGGCGGCGGGTGGTCGAAGCCGAGGATCTCGACGGGGTCGCCCGGACCGGCCGTCTGGAGCTTCTCGCCGCGGAAGTCGTAGAGCGCGCGCACGCGGCCCCACGCGTCGCCCGCCACGATCGCGTCGCCGACCTTCAGCGTGCCGCGATGGATCAGCATCGTGGCAACTGGGCCGCGGCCGACGTCGAGGCGCGACTCGATGATCGGGCCCGACGCCTCGGCGGACGGGTTCGCCTTCAGCTCGAGCTCCGCGTCGGCGACGAGCAGAACCTTCTCGAGCAGGTCGTCGAGGTTCTGCTTCTGCTTCGCGGAGACGTCGGAAAACTGCGTCGTGCCGCCCCACTCCTCCGGTTGGAGGCC
>DASTHD010000083.1:0-3819 GCA_035605555.1 Gaiellaceae bacterium | reverse complement strand
CGCCTCCATCTCCTGGCGGATGATCGAGACGAGCTGGGCGCGGATGCGGATGTTCCGCTGTAGGCGGTCGCGGCGGAGGTCGAGCCAGCGGTAGCGGTAGCGGAGCGTCTCGTCGACGTTCTCCTCGTCGAGCTGGAACGGGAGCGGCGTCGAGCGCGAGACCACCTCGAGCTCGTCCACCTGAAGCTCGACCTCGCCGGTGGGCAGGTTCGGGTTCACGGCCTCCGGCGCCCGTGCCGCGACCTCGCCACTCGCGCGGAGCACGAACTCGTTGCGGACGTCGTGCGCGATCCGGGCTGCTTCCGGGCTGCGCTCCGGGTTGATCACCAGCTGGGCGATTCCCGACTGGTCGCGGAGGTCGATGAAGATCAAGCCCCCGTGGTCGCGGCGGCGCGCGGTCCAGCCCGCCAGGGTGAGCCGCTGACCGACGCGGTCCTTCCGGAGCTCTCCCGCCCCCAGGTCGCGCCAGCTCACGGCCGAACCTCCTTGACCAGTGCCTCGACGTCGGGTTGCTCGCCGGGCTCGACGACGACCACACGGCGCGCACCGAGCCGCTGGGCCTGCGTCCGCTGGCCTTTCACGGAGCGGCCCGCGTAGTCCATATCGGCGCTGATCTCGCGCCGGCGCAGCTCGGCAAGCGCAGCTGCGATCGCCGCCCGGTCCGCCCCCTCCTCGGCGACGAAGAAGACATCGATCTGCTCGGGCTCGACCTCGATGTCGCCAACCGAAAGGAGCAGCCGCTCGATGCCCGCGCCGAACCCGATCGCCGGCGTCGGCGGCCCGCCGATCGCCTCGATCAGGCCGTCGTAGCGGCCGCCTCCGCAGATAGCGCTCTGCGCGCCGATCGCGGCGTCGCGGAATTCGAAGGTCGTGCGGGTGTAGTAGTCGAGGCCGCGCACAAGCGTCGGCTCGAGCTGGTATGCGACGCCGACGGCGTCGAGCAGGCGGCGGACCTCGGCGAAGTGGGTTCGGCACTCCTCGCAGAGCGAGTCGCCGATCTTCGGCGCATCCGCGAGCAGCTGCTGCATCCGCTCGCTCTTGACGTCGAACACTCGGAGGGGCGTCGTCGCGCGCTTCGAGCGGGTCTCGTCGTCGAGGTCGGACTCGTGCTCGTCCAGCCAGGCTTCAAGTCGCTCGACGTAGCCCGGGCGGCAGTTCGCATCGCCGATCGAGTTGAGGAGCAGGACGTAACCCGTGACGTCGAGCCGCCGGAGGAGCTCGGCGTAGAACTGGATGAGCTCGGCGTCGACCGCGGGGTCATCCGAGCCGATCGCCTCGACGGATAGCTGCCAGTGCTCGCGGTACCGCCCCTTCTGCGGCCGGTCGTACCGCCACATCGGCCCGAGCGTGTAGAGCTTCACCGGCTGTGGCTCGCGGTGCATCCCGTGCTGGAGGTAGGCGCGGCAGATCGGCGCCGTCGCCTCAGGCCGTAGCGTCAGCGACCGGCCGCTCCGGTCCTGGAAGGTGTACATCTCCTTTTGCACGACGTCCGACCCGCCGCCCGAGGTGCGGATGAAGAGCTCCGTGTCCTCGAACCCGGGCGTCACGATCTTGCGGTACCCGTAGAGCGCGCACAGGTGCTCCGCCTCCCCGGTCAGCCGCTGCCAGAGCGGCTGGTCGGAGTGGAGGATGTCATGGGTTCCCCTCGGCGCTTCGAACTTCAAGACGCGCGAAGCTCCGCGAGAAACGGGTTGTGGTCGCGCTCGTTTCCGAGCGTCGTCGGCGGGCCGTGCCCTGGATAGATCGTCGTCTCGGGCGGGAAGCGATCGAAGAGCACCTGGATCGAACCGACGAGCGTGTCCCAGTCGGCGAACGGGAGGTCGGTGCGCCCGACGCTGCCCGCGAAGAGCACGTCGCCGGAGAAGAGCGCTTCCTCGGCGGCGAAGGCGACATGCGCCGGCGAGTGACCAGGGACGGAGACGGTCTGGAAGGTGATCCCGCCGAGCTTCAGTTCCTCGTCGCCTTCGAGCCGGACGTCCGGGTCGTACGGGCGGACCATCCGGCCCGGATAGAAGGCCTCCGGATTCTCGAGCACCGAGGCCTCGGCCGCGGGGATGTACACCCGCGCGCCGGTCGCCTGCGCGAGCGACGCGACTCCGCCGATGTGGTCAAAGTGCGTGTGCGTGACCAGGATCGCGGCCACCTCGATGCCCTCGGGCGGCTCGACCTCGTACCCGGGGTCGATCACGACGACCTTGGTCGACGCCGGGTCGGAGCGAACGACGTAGCAGTTCGTCTGCGTGGGCCCGAGCGGGGAGGTCTCGACCGTGAGAGCCATCGTCGGGCGAGTCTAACCACGGGTTCTCCGCGGTTAGGATCGCGCCGTGCAGAGCTGGAACCTGCTCGAGCTCGAGCTTCGAGGCGGGACGCGCAGCCCGATCGTCCTCCACTCCACGGACGAGGCCCGGGCGGTGCTGATCGGCCTGGAGCCGGGGCAGCAGCTCGGCGACCACCAGGTCCATGAGCACGCGTGGATGGTCGTCGTCGACGGACGCGTCCAGGTCTGGTCCGGCGACGAGCGGCTCGATGCGGGCGCCGGCACGCTGGTTCGGTTCGAGGAGAGGGAGCGGCATCGCGTCTCCTCCGCCGACGGCGGCCGGATCCTGCTCCTGCTCGCGCCCTGGCCCGGGCCCGGGCACTACCGCGGCGACCCTTCGCGCGCGGTCGGCTAGCGCCTTTTCGCCGCCGTGGCGCGCTTCTGCGCCATGCGGTACATCAGCGTGTCCATCAGATAGCTGAACGGTAGGAAGAACGCGAGCAGGAAGACCGTGTTCACGACCCGTTGCGCGACGGTGAGGTCGCCGCTCAGGAAGGTGACCGTCAGGAACATCAGCGGCGCGAAGATCAGGCCGCGCTTCGCCACCCGCTGCCACGACGGCGGCTGGACCTGGCGCCCGCCCCGCTGACGGATCGGCTCCTGGGTCGTCCGCTTGCCGTTCCGGCTGGGAGCGTCGAGCTCGGCCTCGGGCGGGGCCTCGACTTCGTTGCCCTCCTCGTCGACCCACACCTCTTCCCACTCGTGGCGCTTCGCCTTCGCGCGGCGCCTGCGCTGCTTCCGGCTCGGCATGTGGCCAAGCCTAGCGCCGGTAGACCGGTTCACCGCCCTGGACGACGGCACTCACGACGTCGCCGCCGAGGTGGTAGGCGAGGTAGCGCCAGTCCGGCGCCTCGAGCAGGACCACGTCGGCATCGAAGCCGGCTGCCAGCCGCCCTTTTCGGTCGGCGCGGCCGAGGACATGCGCCGCGTTCACGGTCATGGCCGTCAATGCTTCCTCCGGCGCGAGGTGGAGCTTCGTGCAGGCCAGCGAGGCGATCAGCGGCAGGCTCTCGCAGAAGGCGCTTCCGGGGTTGAAGTCCGTAGCGAGCGCGACGGCGGCGCCTGCGTCGGCGAGGGCGCGGGCGGGCGGCATCGGCCGGTCGAGGAAGAGCGCGCTCGCCGGGAGCAGGACGGCCGTGACCTGGCTGTCCGCGACCCGGCGAACGCCGGCCTCGCCCGTGGCCTCGAGATGGTCGACCGACCGGGCGCCCAGCTCGACCGCCAGCTCGAGCCCTCCCGCCTCCGTGAACTGGTCCGCGTGGAGGCGAAGCTCGAGCCCGAGCGGTCGCGCGGCGGTGAGGTAGCGCCGCGCCTGGCCGACGTCGAACGCGCCGCGTTCGAGGAAGACGTCCGCGGCCTCGGCATGCTGCGCAGCCTCGGGGAGCACCTCGGCGATCACGAAATCGAGGTAGCCGTCTCCGTCGTCGAACTCGGGCGGGACCGCGTGGGCGCCGAGGTACGTCGGCACTCCGCCGGCGGTCCGGATCGCCTGCAGCGACGCA
>DASTHD010000079.1:0-6789 GCA_035605555.1 Gaiellaceae bacterium | reverse complement strand
GACGTGGCCCTGGTTGAAGTAGATGCCGTTGACGATGCCTTCGACCGCCTGGTCGAGTGCGGCGTCGTCGAAGATGATGTTCGCGGCCTTCCCGCCGAGCTCGAGCGTGAGCTTCTTGCCCGTCCCGGCGAGCTCGCGCTGGATCGACTTGCCGACCTCGGTCGAGCCCGTGAACGCGATCTTGTCGACGTCGTCGTGCGTCACGAGGGCCGCGCCGGTGCGGCCGTCGCCGGTGACGATGTTGACGACGCCCGGCGGGAGCTCGGCCTGGCGGAGGACGTCGGCGAAGAGGAGCGCCGAGAGCGGCGTCGTCTCGGCCGGTTTCAGCACGACCGTGTTCCCGGCGGCGAGCGCCGGGGCGATCTTCCACGCCAGCATCAGCAGCGGGAAGTTCCACGGGATGATCTGGCCGGCGACGCCGATCGGCCTCGGATCCCGGTTCGGGAACGCGTACTCGAGCTTGTCGGCCCAGCCCGCGTAGTAGAAGAAATGGGCCGCAGAGAGCGGGAGGTCGACGTCGCGCGACTCGCGGATCGGCTTGCCGCCGTTCAGCGACTCGAGCACGGCAAACTCGCGCGAGCGCTCCTGCAGGATCCGCGCGATCCGGAATAGGTACTTCGCCCGCTCGGCTGGCGCGAGGTCGGACCAGCCGTTCTCGAACGCGTTGCGCGCGGCGCCGACGGCACGGTCGACGTCCTCCGGCCCGGCCTGCGCGACCTCGGCGAGCGGCTCCTCGCTGGACGGGTCAATCGTCGGGAAGTACTCGCCGGAGGCCGGCTCGACGAACTCACCGCCGACGAAGAGGCCGTAGCGGTCGTCGAGCGTGACGATGTCGCGCGCCTCCGGCGCAGGCGCGTAGTCCCAGCCGGACGGAACCGGCGACCGGTCCTGGCGTCTCTCGAGGTCAGTCAATCGTGAAGTAGTCCGGGCTTTGGTAGCGGCCCGTCTTCTCCTTCCGGATCTGCATCAGCACGTCGTTCAGGAGCGACGACGCGCCGAGCCGGTAGAGGTCGGGTGTCAGCCACTCCGCGCCGAGCGTCTCGTAGAGCTGGACGAGGTACTGCACCGCCTGCTTCGCAACGCGAATCCCGCCGGCAGGCTTCATACCGACCTTGCGGCCGGTTTCCTGGTAGACGTCGCGGATCGCCTCGAGCATCACCAGGGTCACCGGCAGCGTTGCCGCCGCTGGGAGCTTCCCCGTCGAGGTCTTGATGAAGTCGGCGCCTGCGGCCATGGCGAGCAACGACGCGCGGCGCACGTTGTCGTAGGTGCCGAGCTCGCCGACCTCGAGGATCACCTTGAGGTGCGCGTCCCCCGAGGCTTCCTTCACCTGGACGATCTCGTCGTAGACCTTCGCGTACCGGCCGGAGAGGAAGGCGCCGCGGTCGATCACCATGTCGACCTCGTCCGCGCCCAGCTCGACCACGTCCCTCACCTCGGCGACCTTCAGGTGCGTGGGGGTCTGACCCGACGGGAAGGCCGTCGCGACGGAGGCGACCTTGACGCTGGAGCCCTTGACCTTCTCGACGGCCGTCGGGACGAGGTTCGGGTAGACACAAATGGCGGCGACCGACGGGATCGTCGCGTCGGAGGGGTCCGGGCGGATCGCCTTCGAAGCCAGTGCGGCGATCTTGCCGGGCGTGTCCTGACCCTCCAGCGTGGTCAAGTCCATCATCCGGACCGCGAGGTCGAGCGCGAACAGCTTCGCGTCCTTCTTGATCGAGCGCTTGGCGAGCGTCGCCGCCCGCTCCTCGACCGCCACCTGGTCGACGGAGCCGATCCGGGGCAGCCTCGGCTCGAGCGGCAGCTCGAAGCCGGTCGGTAGTGCGGGGGCCTTGGCCATGGGTTGAGTGTAGCCCTGGCCTGGTGGCGAAAAGAGCGCGGGCCGGACGAGGCTCTCGCCGGGCCGGGAGCCCGCCGCCTCCTCCCACCGGCGACTCTAGTTCGGAAAAGCGCGCGTGTCTGTGCCCGATACGTGCGGAGGTCGGAACGTGTTGTCCGCTGCGTCGGCCGGGTCAGAGGCCCAGGCGTTCGAGCATGCGCTCGTCCCGCCGCCACTTCGGTCGCACCTTGACCTGCAGCTCGAGGAAGACCGGATGGCCGAGCAGCGCCTCGACTTCGGGTCGGGCGCGCGTACCGATCTCCCGCACCATCGCGCCGCCTTTCCCGACGAGGATCCCCTTCTGCGACGCGGTCTCGACGTAGAGCAGGACGCGGGCCGCCCGCTCGTCGACCTCCTCGACCTCCGCCGTGATCGCGTGCGGCACCTCGTCGCGCGTCAGCTGGATCGCCTTCTCGCGCACGAGCTCGGCGATCTGTTCCTCCGTGGACAAGTCGGTGCGCTGCTCCGGCGGGTAATACAGCGGACCCTCCGGAAGCAGGCCGACGAGCTCGTCCCGCAGCTCGTCCATGCCGTCGCCCGTCTTGGCACTGACCGGGTGCAACGCGTGGAAGTCGCCGAGCCGCGACGCCGTCTGCATCTGCGTGGCGATGTGGCCCGGCTTCAGGCGGTCGACCTTGTTCACGGCGATCACGACGGGCACCTCGAGCGAGAAGACGCGCGCCGCGATGAAGCGGTCCCCCGCGCCGATCCGGTCCCGGGCGTCGAGCACCAAGAGCACCGCGTCGACGTCTTCGAAGGACGAGTCCACGGTGCGCTGCATGTGCTCGGTCAGCGGGTCGCGCGGCCGCTGGAATCCTGGAAGATCGGCCAGGACGAGCTGGTAGTCGTCGCCATTCGCGATCCCGAAGATCCGCCGCCGGGTCGTCTGCGGCTTGTCCGAGGTGATCGCGACCTTGCCGCCGGCCAGCGCGTTCACGAGGGTCGACTTGCCTACGTTGGGTCGCCCCGCGACCGCGACGAAGCCGGATTTCACAGCTCGAACGTGTCCGGCAGGAGCGCGGCCGGCGTGGTCAGCGTGGGCTCGCCGTCCGCGCGTCGATAGATCACGCGGTCGAGGCCGAACTCGTGGAACCACTGCCGGCAACCGCCGCAGGGGGATGCCGTGACCGCCAGCACCTCGACGTCGCCCGGTTTCACGCCTTCGGACACCGCCTTCGCGAGCGCAGCCTTCTCGGCGCAAATGCCGAGCGGGTACGCGGCGTTCTCGACGTTGACGCCGTCGAAGACGCGGCCGTCCCGCGTCCGGAGCGCGGCGCCGACGAAGAAGTTCGAGTACGGCGCGTACGCCTGCTTCGCGACCTCGTCCGCGCGCTCGAGCAGCTGCCCGTCGGCGTCTGTCACTGCCAGAAGAGCTGGAAGAGGACGAGCGTGACGAGCGCTCCGAGCACGCCGCCGGAGACGACCTCGACGAACGAGTGGATCCCTGACTCGATCCGCGTCTGCGCCACCAGGAGCGCCATGATGAACGTCAGCGTCGAGACCAGGAACCAGTGGGTCGAGTCGCCGAGGATGTACGTGGCCGCCATCCAGCCGGCAAACGCCACCGCAGCGTGGCCGGAGGGGAGGCCGCCGCTCAAGGGACGGCCGCGGCCCGTGTACGCCTTGACAGCGATCACGAGGAAGATCGTCAGCACGAGCGCGATCAGCGTCAGCTCGGTCGGCGCATCGCGGAGACGGTCGAGCACCCGAGAGCTCGGATCCCTGACGCGGTCGACGAAGACGAGGTAGCCCACGGCGACCGCATTGACGGTCGCAATCAGCACGGCGCCGGCGGCGATGTCCTTCGCCAGCTTGGCGAGCGGGTCGAACGAGGTCGTCGCGACGTCGATCCCCGCCTCGAGCGCGGTGTTCAGCATCTCCGCGATCAGGACGAACGAGATCGCAAGCAGGAGAGCGACCAGCTCGAGCCGGCCGACGCCGATCACGGCCGCGGCGATCAGCACCCCGACAGCGATCGCGAAGTGGATCCGCATGTTCCGCTGTGTGCGGAGCACGTGGATGATCCCTTCGAAGGCGAAGTTGAAGCTCTGGAGGACGGAAGGGCTGCGACCGACGTTCATCGCCGGAGCACCTCCTCTCGCGCCTCCATCTCCTTGCCGTGGTCGTAGCCGACGAGGTGGAGCGTGCCGTGGATCAGCGGCTCGCGCCACTCGGCGCCGACGACGTCCGGGCAGACGACCAGGTCGCCGATGTGCCTCGGCACGCCGTCCGGCAGGGGCTCGCGGCCGTCGATGGGGAAGGCCAGCACGTCCGGGGTCTCGTCGACGCCGAGATGCTCCCGCTTCAACCGGCGCGCTTCGTCGGCCGGGACGAAGACGAGGCCGATCTCGCCCTCTTCGATTCCCTCCGCTGCCAGCACGTCTCGCACGAGGTCGACGGCCCCCCGCTCGTCGACGGCGCCCCCGCTGCGGTTCGCCACCTCGACCTCGACCATCCGGGCTAGTTCCGGCGCTGCGTGCCGGTTTCCTCCGCGTGCGACTTGTACGCCTCGACGATCCGCTGCACGAGCTTGTGCCGCACGACGTCCTCGTGCCCGAACCGGATGAACTCGATCGCGTCGATGCGCCCGAGAATGTCCTGCACCTGGATCAGGCCGGACGCCTGGTCACGCGGGAGGTCGATCTGCGTCACGTCGCCGGTGACCACGATCTTCGAGCCGAACCCGAGCCGGGTCAGGAACATCTGCATCTGCTCGGGGCTCGTGTTCTGCGCCTCGTCGAGGATGATGAAGGAGTCGTTCAGCGTCCGGCCACGCATGAAGGCAAGGGGCGCGACCTCGATGATCCCCCGCTCCATGTACGAGGTCAACTTGTCCGCCTCGAGCATGTCGTAGAGGGCGTCGTAGAGCGGGCGGAGGTAGGGATCGACCTTCGCGAGCATGTCACCAGGGAGGAACCCGAGGCGCTCACCCGCTTCCACCGCGGGGCGCGTGAGGATGATCCTCCCGACCTGGCGCTCCTGCAGGGCCGCGACCGCGAGGGCCATCGCGAGGTAGGTCTTGCCGGTGCCGGCCGGGCCGATGCCGAAGGTGACCGTCCCGTTGCGGATCGCATCGACGTAACGCTTCTGGTTCACCGTCTTCGGTGCGATCTTCTTGCCCCGGTGGCGCCAGACGACCTCGTCGAAGACTTCCCGAACGTCCGCGCCCTGGTCGAGGACGCCGAGCACGGCGTCGACGGTGGACGGGCCGATCTCGTGGCCGCCTTCGACCAACTCGACGATCTCGTCGATCACCGTGCGGGCTTGGTCGACGTGCTCCTCGTCGCCCTGGATCGTGAGCTGGTTGCCGCGCAGATGGATCGTGCAGCGCAGGCGCTCGCGCAGCGATTCGAGCACGCCGTCGCCGATCCCCGCCAGCTCGACCGCGACGTCGTTCGGGACGGAAAGCGTCTCCTGCATACGGTCAGTGTAGGTTGGATCGATGGCTTCCCCGATCCGCCGAGACGAGGAGGAATCAGCCCTCTCATACGTTCTCGCGACGGCACAGCGCTACCTCGCGGACCTCGATGACTCGCCGGTTTTACCCGCGCGTGGCGAGCGATTCGGCGGCGCGCTGCCGGACGACGGCGCGGGCGCCGCCGCGGCGCTCGAAGAGCTCGTCGCGGCCGCGGATGTCGCGACGCGCTCCTCCGGCCCGAGGTTCTTCCACTTCGTCACTGGCGGGACGACGCCGGCGGCGCTCGGCGCCGACTGGCTCACCTCGCTGCTCGACCAGAACTCCTTCTCGGCGGTCAGTTCGCCGTATGGCACGCACCTCGAGGACACGGCGATCCGGTGGCTGCTCGATCTGTTCGAGCTGCCGACGGACTGGAGCGGCGTGCTCACAACCGGCGCCACCATGGCCAACTTCGTCGGGCTGGCGTCGGCGCGGCGGTGGTGGGCCGAGCGGCACGGTGTCGATCTCGACGCACAGGGCTTTGCGGGATTGCCGGTGGTGCCCGTGTTCTCCAGTGAGTACGTGCATGCGAGCGCGCGGAAGGCGCTGGCGATGCTCGGGATCGGCCGGGACTCGGTGCAGGTCGTCGACGCCGATGGCCTCGAGCGGGCGCTCAGCGACCTCGACGGGGCGCCGGCGATCGTGATCGGCAACGCCGGCGACGTGAACACCGGCGACTTCGACCCGATCGACCGGCTTGCCGAGCTCGCGGAGGAGCACGGCGCGTGGCTCCACGTCGACGGCGCGTTCGGGCTGTTCGCACGTGTCACTCCGCAAACGACCGGGCTCGGCGCGGGAATCGAGCGGGCTCACTCTGTGATCGCGGACGGCCACAAGTGGCTCAACGTGCCCTACGACTGCGGTTTTGCATTCGTCCGCGACGGCGAGTACCTCCGGCCGCCGTTCCAGCTGACGGCGGCCTACCTGCCGACCGACGAGCGGCCAAGCCCCGAGGCGTCGCGCCGGGCGCGGTCGCTCGCGGTCTGGGCGACCCTTCGCGCCTACGGCCGGTCGGGATACCGCGCCATGGTGGAGCGGCACCTTGAGCTCGCGCGGCGCCTGTCTGACCGGGTGGACGCCGAGCCGGAGCTCGAACGCCTCGCCGAGACGAAGCTGAACATCGTCTGCTTCCGCTTCCGGCCCGAGGGGCTGTCCGACCAGGAGCTGGACGAGCTCAATCTCGCGCTCGGACAGGCCGTCCTCGAGGACGGCCGCGTCTTCTTCGGGACGACGCGGTACCGGGGCAAGGTCGCATTCCGGCCGGCGATCGTGAACTGGCGGACCGAAGAGCGGGACGTCGATCTGATCGTGGAGGTCCTGCTCGAGCTCGGCGCGAAGCGGCTGGCGGCTTCGGCCTGAGGCGCACTTCTGGCGCCGACCCGTCACTGACAGGCAACGCTTTTCTGCTTACGATCGCAGTGGGGAGGAGGCAGGGTGCGCCTTCAAAGAG
>DASTHD010000037.1:0-20581 GCA_035605555.1 Gaiellaceae bacterium | reverse complement strand
ACGAAGGAGAGCGCGGCGGAGAAGCCGAAGCAGACCCGACGCAGCTCCACGACGAAGAAGGAAACGGCGTAGATGGCACACAAGAAAGGACTCGGCTCCTCACGGAACGGCCGCGACTCCGAGGCGAAGCGCCTCGGCGTGAAGATCTTCGACGGGCAGACCGTGAAGGCCGGCATGATCCTCATCCGCCAGCGCGGGACGCGCTTCCGTCCCGGCCCGGGCGCGGGGCTCGGCCGCGACGACACCATCTTCGCGACGCGCGACGGCAAGGTGGAGTTCCACCGCAGCGGCGAGCGCCGCACGATCGTCGTCGGCGAGCCAGAGAGCTCGTAGACCCGCGTCCGATGTTCCACGACCGGGCCCGCCTCCGCGTGCAGGCCGGTCGCGGCGGCCACGGCGCGCTCAGCTTCCGGCGTGAGAAGTACGTGCCGAAGGGCGGCCCCGACGGCGGGGACGGCGGGGGCGGCGGGGATGTCGTTCTCCTCGCCGACTCCGATCTCCGCGACCTCGGAAAATTCCAGGCGCCGCGCCTGTACCGGGCGCGGAGCGGTGGCCATGGTCAGGGGTCGCGCAAGCACGGCGCGCAGGGCGAGGACATCGAGCTCCACGTCCCCGTCGGGACCCAGGTCCTCGACGACGAGGAGCGGCTGATCGCCGACCTCGCCGTGCCGGGCTCGCGCGTCGTGGTCGCCCGGGGCGGTGCCGGCGGCCGCGGGAACCGGAAGTTCGCGACGCCCACGCGGCAGGCGCCCCGGTTCGCAGAGGTCGGCATGCCCGGCGAGGAGGCGGAGCTGAACCTCCGACTGAAGCTGCTGGCCGACGCCGCGCTGGTGGGCCTCCCGAACGCCGGGAAGTCGTCGCTGCTCCGACGGCTCTCGAACGCGAGGCCGAAGGTGGCCGAGTACCCGTTCACGACGCTCGCGCCGGTGCTGGGCACTGTCGAGGCGCCGGACGGGCGCCAGCTGATCGTCGCCGACGTCCCGGGCCTGATCGAGGGGGCGAGCGAGGGGATCGGGCTTGGTCACGAGTTCCTCGCGCACCTCGAGAGGGCACGGCTCCTCACCCACGTGATCGACGCGTCCGACGGCGAGCCGGAGGAGCGCTTCCGCCTGATCGACCGGGAGCTGGCGGAGTACGGTGCCGGCCTCGACCGGCTGCCGCAGATCGTCGTTCTGAACAAGGTGGACATCGCTCCGGACCCGAGCTTCGAGGTCGAGGACGAGCGGGTGCTGCGGGTGGTGCCGACGTCGGCTGCGACGGGGCATGGGATAGACGAGCTGAAGGGAGCCCTATTCGAGCTCTGCCCGCCGGCCCCCGAGGCCGAGGTCGAGCACGAGGACGGGTTGGTCGACTTCCTCGACTATCGGCCGCGGTCCGAGGGGCGCGGCGCGTACCGGATCTTCCGCACCGACCGCGGCTACCGGGTCGTCGGGAACGTGCCGGACCGCGTCGAGCTGGAGGAGGCGCTCCGGGCGGCCGGGGCGAAGACCGGCGCCGAGGTCGAGGTGGGCGACGAGGTGCTCGAGCTCTCGTGAGGACGGCGATCCTCGGGGGCGTCTTCGACCCGCCGCATCTCGGCCACGTCGCGCTCGCGGAGGGCGCGCTCAGCGAGCTCGGCGCCGACCGGCTGCTCGTGCTCGTTGCCGCAGCGCCGGGGCACAAGCCGACGGTGCTCGACCCCGACACGCGCCTGGAGCTTGCTCGGCTTGCCCTGGGCCATCTGTCGAACACTGAGTTCAGGCTCGACGACCACGCGTACACGGTCGACTACCTCCGCGACGAGCGCCCCGAGGACGCCGTGTTCGTGCTCGGCGCGGACGAGTGGGCGGCATTCGACAGCTGGAAGGAGCCGGAGGCCGTGAAGGAGCTGATTCCGCTCGCCGTTGCCCGCCGTCCGGGCGCGCCTGAGCCCCACGGCGAGGTCGAGGTGTTCGACATCGACCAACGGCCGATCTCCTCGTCGGAGCTCCGGGAGCGGCTGGGGCGCGGCGAGCCGGTCGACGACCTCGTGCCGGCTCCGGTGGCGCGCGAGATCGCGCGCCGGAGGCTTTACGGCCGAACGACCGGGGTACACTGAGCGACGACCGGACCGCGAAAGGATCTTTCCCGACTGACCTCGCTCGAACAAGCTCGCCTCATCGCCGGCCTCGCCCAGGAGAAGCTGGCGGAGGACGTGGTCATCCTCGACCTGCGGCCGGTTTGCGTCTACACGGACTTCTTCGTGCTGGCGACCGGGCGCAACCCCCGTCAGACGAAGGCGATCGTCGACGAGGTGCGCGATCGGCTCAAGCGCGAGCACAAGCTACGGCCACGGTCGGTTGAGGGCGAAGCGCAGGGCAACTGGATCCTGGCGGACTACCTGGACACCGTCCTGCATGTCTTCACGCCGGAGACGCGGGGCTACTACGGGCTCGAAGAGCTCTGGGGCGACATGCCGTCGATCGAGCTCGACGCGGCCACGGCCTAGTCGTCCGAACTGACAACTAGACTCCGTTGTCGATGCTGACGACGGACCAGAAGGGCGTGATCCGCTGAGGAGATCGACGCCTTCGCGGCGTACAGCGCCGAGCTCGACCGGTGATTCTCCTTGCCATTCGACCTGGTGGCTGGTCGACATGTCGTCCAGCTTCGTCTGGCGCGAGCGAGGAACAATCAGAACCGGGGAATCAACTGGGCAGACCAATACGACTTCGCCGCTAGACTGACCCGCCTCGGGGCCGTAGCTCAGCTGGGAGAGCGCCAGAGTGGCACTCTGGAGGTCACGGGTTCGATCCCCGTCGGCTCCAATCTCTTCGGCGAATCACCTCCCGATTGACTTCGGGGCCGGCGACGTCATCGCCGCCGGCCTCGAAGCTTCGACTCAGCGCACGCGCATGCCGAGCGTGAAGTCCCAGTGGAGGATGCTGTCGTAGCGCTGGAGCGGCGCTTCCGGCAGCTCACCGACGCTGACGCCGTAGCGCCAGCTCTTCGGGCAGATCGCGATGAACCGGGCGTAGCCGCCCACCCCGCCGCCGAACTTGGGGTAGCCGATCTCGATCAGGCACCCGGTCGGCGGCACCTTGTCCAGATTCGCAACGCCCTCGGCCTGCGCGAAGCCGTTGTGCATCAGCCAGCTCTCGCCCTCGAGCGTCGGTGTCGAGTCGGTGTCGAGCGGCTCGTGGCCGTGGAAGAGGATGTGGCGCCGCAGGTGCAGGAACTGGAGCGCGGCGAGCGAGACGCCGGGGAACTGCGTCAGTGTCGCGAGCGCCGGGTCGGGCCAGCGCTTCGACCAGTCGGAGCGGACCATGACCACGCTCCCCTCCGGGATCCGGCCGTACCGTTGCTCCCACCGCATGATGTCCGACACCTGCAGGTGGTAGTTGAAGTTGCTTCGGACCTGGTCGACGATCGAGATCACGACGAGCGGCCGGACCGCGAAGGTCGGAGGGAGCTCGTCGATCGCCGCGTACTCGGGCGCCCAGTGTGCGGGCGGGTCGAGCTGCGTGCCGAGCTGGTCGGTCTGGAGCAGGTACGAGGTCGCCTCGAACCCGTCCGCCGCGTAGGTATATGGCTGCCCGGTCGACGGGTTCTTCGTCGGCATGAACGTCGACGGGCCGAAACCGGCCCAGACCGGTATCGATGGTGTGATCGTGTGCGTCAGGTCGACGTACTTCGCGCTGCGCAGGACGTCGTCATAGAAGCCCCACAACGACTGTCCCTGCCCGTGGCCGTGGTGGCCGCGCCAGGCTCCGGCGGCGCCGGCGCTCCAGAGCGCGATGCCGACGGCGGTCACGACCATCAGCACGAGCCGGCCGAATCGGTGTCCGTGAAGACTCATGAGAGCCCTCCCTTCGTCGCTAGACCCGTGTGTGCCGCAGGTCGGGCCGGAACGTATCAGCGGTTCTTACGCGGTGACGCTCGGGAGCACGAGCTCGAACCTTGCCCCGTGCGGCAGCGCCTGGCAGTAGCGGAGCTCGCCCGCATGCGCCTCCGCATACGAATGCGCGATCGCGAGGCCGAGACCGGTCCCGAACGCCCGGCGCCGCGAGGGCTCGCTGCGCGCGAACCGCTCGAAGAGCCTGGGCACGAACTCCGGCGACACGCCGTCGCCGCGGTCCTCGACGGCGACCTGCAGCTTCCCGTCCTCGCGCTCGGCGCTGATCCGGACGGGCGCTTTTCCGTACCGCAGCGCGTTCGTGACGAGGTTCGAGAGGATCCGGTCGAAGGCATTTGGGTCGACGATCGCCTCGAGCTCCTCGGGGATCTCCACCTCCACCTCGCCGAGCCGTTCGCCGGCAGCGAAGGCGACGATCTCCTCGACCCGGTGGCGAACCGGAATCTTGCGCGGCTCGATCGAGACCGCATTGGCGTCGAGGCGGGAAAGGTCGAGCAGCTGCTCCACCAGGTCCTTGAGGCGCGTCGTTTGCGAGCGCAGCACGTCGTCGAGCTCCGCCCGCTGCCCGCTGGCGAGGTCGGTCCGCCGGTCGAGCGTCTCGATCGCGCCGTGGATGACGGCGACGGGGGTCCGGAGCTCGTGCGCGGCAAGCGCGACGAAGTTCATCTTCAGCTCGTCTGCCTCCTCGAGGGCCTGCCGGGCCGCCTGCTCCTGACTGAACAGGCGGGCCCGGTCGAGGGCCAGCACCGTCAGCGAGCCCAGCGTGCGGAGAATCGCGAGCTCCTCCTCGCCGAAGAAGGGCGCGTGCTTGCTCGTCCACACCGAGAGCGACCCCTCGGGCAGCGCCAGGTCGAGCACCTCGACCTCCTCTTCGCCGTTGCTCTCGCGTGGCCGGTACGAACCGACGATCTGACCGGACGCATCCCGGAGCTCGACCGCCCGGGCGCCGACGAGCGCGACCATCGCCGGCAGCACGCCGGCGGTCACCTCATCCGGGGTCTCCGCGCGCATGAGGCGCGCGATCGCCGCCTGAGATCGGGCCACCTCCGGCCTGCGCCAGAGCAGGCGCAAGATCACCGGCGGTGCGACGCCGAGGATGAACCCGATCGCGCTCAGGCCCGCGAGCACGTTGACGAGGAGCGAGAGGAGCGAGTCCTCGCTCGAGCCGAGGCCGGCGAGGAGGATTGCAGCCGTCAGCAGCGCGGAGGCGGCGCTGAGGAAGCGCATGCGCCGCCGCGCGACGCTCGGCTGTCCTTCTCCCGCGCGCCAGAGCCGAACCGCCGCGATGATGGAGAGAATCGACCAGTGGAAGAGGAATGCAGCGACGTACACGGCGAAGCCGTTCGACCAGGCGTCGTCCGGCCCGGGAATGTCGGGCAGCACTGCCGACCAGAGGACGAGCACGATCGTCATCACGCCGACGAAGCGCTCCAGCCCGACCGGTGCTTGCTCGAAGGCGGTCGTGAACCGGTAGAGCAGGTACGGGAAGAGCACGAGGAGGACGAGCTCGATGCGGACGACCCCGTCCGGCGGCGTGTCGGTGACGAGGCCGGAGACCGACACGAGGTCGATTGCCGCAAAGCCCAACGCCGCCCACAGCAGCGGCCGCGCACCGCCGGTTCGCCACTGCAGGAAAGCGACTACCGCCAGGACGGAAAAAAGCCCGGCGTTGACGAAAGTGGCTGTCTGTACCGCAGCAGACACTGGGCGGGGGATCCTGGCGGAGTGTAAGAAATACAGCAGCCGATCACCACAAAAGCTCCAGAGAAGGAGGCGTCCAAAGCAATGGGGTGGCGATTTCGAAAGCGGACGCGGCTCGTGCCGGGCGTGACTCAACCTGGGTAAACGCGGCAGCGTCAGCCTCGGGCGTCGCTGAATGAACGGCCCCGTCACCGCAGCCTGCGTCCAGGTCGAGCCGGTCGTGCTGGATCGGGACGCGACGCTCGAGCGGCTGGCGGAGCGAGTCGCCGAGGCGGCGGGCAAGAGCGCGACGCTCGTCGTCTTCCCGGAGGCTTTCATCCCCGTCTACCCGTCCTCCGTCTGGGCGAAGGCGTTCGCCGGCTGGTCCGCCCACGCCGCGAAGGAGGTGTTCGCGGCGATTGCCCGCGAGTCGCTCGCCGTCCCCGGGCCGGAGGAGCGCCGGCTGGGCGAGCTCGCCCGGGAACATGGCGTCGTGCTCGCGACCGGCGTGACGGAAGTGGAGCCCGACCGGCCGGGGACGCTCTACAACACGCTCCTCGTCCACGGGGCCGACGGCGAGCTGCGCCTCAAGCACCGGAAGCTCGTGCCGACGAACCACGAGCGGCTGGTCTGGGGCCAGGGCGACGGCGGCGGCCTCCACGGGGTCACGACGGAGGTCGGGCGTGTCGGCGGGCTGATCTGCTGGGAGAACTACATGCCGCTCGCGCGGTTCGCGCTGTACGACTCGGGTGTCGAGATCTACCTCGCGCCGACGGCGGACGACGGCGCGTCCTGGCAGCCGACACTCGTCCACATCGCGCGCGAGTCACGCGCGTTCGTGGTCAGCCCGAGCCATTTCCAGCGCACCTCGGCGTACCCGGACGACTTCCCGCTCCGCTCCGAGCTCGAGGGCCACGACGTCCTCGGACGCGGCGGGAGCGCCATCCTTGCGCCGGATGGCTCATACCTCGCGGGCCCGCTCTACGACGAGGAGGGGATCCTGTACGCCGAGCTCGACCCGGACCGGCTGCTGGAGGAGCGCCAGCGCTTCGATCCCGTCGGGCACTACCACCGGCCGGACGTTCTCCGCCTGAAGGTCCGGCGCAACCGCCCATAGGAGCGTTCGATGCAATGCGGCTGTGCCGCAGGGCCGGGCTGCTCGCCCCGAGGACGGCGTCCTCAGTCGCGCCCGTATCTCATTCGATACGCGCGCTCCCTGCGTCCTTGCCTCGGAACGACCATCGCGACGAGCAGCATCACGTCGAACGCTCCTAGAATGCAGGGATGGTCGAGATCGTCTTTCTGATGCTCGTCCTCAAGCTCCCGATCCTCTACCTGGTCGGGGTCGTCTGGTGGGCCGTCCGTGCCGAGCCGCCCCCGCCGGAGCCGGCGGCGCTCGTCCCGGCGCCAGACCGCGCTCCACCGAAGCCGAAGCCTGACGGCCGGCCCCGGCGTCCTGAGCGAGGCGGGCCGCATGGGAATGGCCGTGCTGAGCGCCGGCCTGGCACGATTCGCACCGGGTGAGCACGGTCCCATCCACTACGCGCGACCGTCCGGCGGACACGGTCGCAGGGTTCCTGGCCGCGATCGCGATGGTCGGCGGGGCGCTTGCGGTCGTCTACCGGCCGGTGCCGATCGGGGTCTTTTCGATCTTCGTCGCCCTCGTCGCCGCTGCGCTCGCGGACCGCAGCCGCCGGCTCGCCGCGGCGGGCGTCGCCATCGCCTCCTGTGGCTTCCTCGCCGGCATGATCGCCGGCGTCATCACGTCCCGGCCGCTCTGGTAACGCTCCTCGAGCTGCTGGCCGACGGCAGCTCCTGTCGGTCGGAGAACCTGGAGAGGGATGCGGCGGTGGTAGAAAGAACAGTGCATCGTGGCTGAGGTAGACGGACTCAACACGGGCTACGCACGCGCGCTGCTCGACGAGTATCTCGAGAACCCGGAGGGCGTCCCTTCGGAGTGGCGTGCCCTGTTCGAAAGCGGCGACAGCGAACTCCTGGCGCAGCATCCGGGCGTCGCCCGGCTCGTGGAGCTGCTGCGCGCCGCGGAGGACGGGCACACGGCCCCCGTCATCGAGGCGGCGCCTCCCGTCCCGACGGCGCCTGAGCCCGCGCCCGCGCCCGCGGTCGACGACGAGCTCGTCGGCGGCGTCGCCGCGGCGATGGCGCTCGTGAAGGCACACCGCACGCACGGCCACCTCGCGGCGCACCTCGACCCACTCGGCTCAGAGCCGGTGGGCGATCCCGCGCTCGAGCCCGAGCGCCTCGTCCCGCCGCTCACGCCGGAGCTCCAGCGGCGCATCCCCGCGCGGCTCCTCCGCGTCTACTTTCCCGGCGAGACGCTCGAGGACGTGCTGCCGCAGCTCCAGGACACCTATTCCGGGACGAGCGCGTACGAGATCGAGCACATCTCCGACCACCAGGAGCGGGTCTGGCTCCGCCAGGCGATCGAGGCCGGGACGTACCGCATTCCGCTGTCCGCCGACGAGAAGCGGCGGCTCCTGACGCGCCTGACGGAGGTGGAGGGCTTCGAGCGCTACTTCCGGCGCGCCTTCCTCGGCCAAAAGTCGTTCTCGATCGAGGGCCTCGACGCCCTCGTCCCGATGCTCGACAGCTCGATCGAGCTCGCTGCGGAGGATGGCGCCCACGAGGTCGTGATCGGCATGGCGCACCGCGGCCGGCTCAACGTCCTGGCGCATGTGATCGGGCGCCCGTACGAGACGATCTTGCGGGAGTTCGAGGGGGAGCGGACGCTCGAGGCGCTCCCGTCCCAGCCGGCGGGCGCGAGCGGCGACGTCAAGTACCACCTCGGCGCGGAGGGGCGGCGGAAGACGCCGTCCGGCGACATCACAGTGTCCCTCGCAGCAAACCCGAGCCATCTCGAGGCGGTCGATCCCGTCGTCGAGGGCGTCACGCGCGCCGAGCAGACGGACCGCTCCACCCGGCAAGGCGTCCATGACACGAGAGTGGCGCTGCCGCTGCTGATCCACGGCGACGCCTCGTTCCCGGGCCAGGGCGTCGTCGCCGAGACGTTCAACCTCCAGGACCTGGGTGGCTACTCGACCGGCGGGACGCTGCACATCATCGCCAACAACCAGGTCGGCTTCACGACCGATCCCGCCGACGGTCGCTCGACGCGCTACTCGAGCGACCTCGCCAAGGGCTTCGACGTCCCGATCATCCACGTCAACGCCGACGACACGGAGGCGGCGGTGTACTCGATCCGCCTGGCACTCGCGTTCCGGCGGCGGTTCGGGCGCGACGTGGTGGTCGACCTCGTCGGCTACCGCCGACTCGGGCACAACGAAGGGGACGAACCGGCGTACACCCAGCCGCTCATGGTCGAGCGGATCGAGGACCACCCGACGGCCCGCGACCAGTACGCGGCCCGGCTCGTCGCGGAGGGTGTGGTCACCCAGGAGGAGGCCGACAACCTCACCGCGGAGGTCACGAGCAAGCTACGGGCGGCTCATGACGCGCTGAAGGCGTCGTTCGGGGCGCCTGTGCCGCCGCCGCAGGAAGGCACCCCCCGAACGAACGGCTTGGACGTGATCACCGCAGTCGACGAGGGCCGGCTCCGAGAGCTGAACCGCCAGCTGCTCCAGGTCCCCGAGCGCTTCACCGTCCATCCCAAGCTCAAGCGCCAGCTCGACCGTCGCGTCGAGGCGATCGACCAGGGCACGATCGACTGGGGGCACGCCGAGGGTCTCGCCTTCTCCAGCCTTCTCGTCGAAGGGATCCCGATCCGCCTCACGGGCCAGGACACGGAGCGCGGCACGTTCTCGCATCGCCATCTCGTCCTCCACGACCCGAGAAGCGGGGAGCAGTACACGCCGATGAAGAACCTCGACGAGGGGCAGGCGGCGTTCGAGGTGTACAACTCGCCGCTCTCGGAGTACGCCGCGCTCGGGTTCGAGTACGGCTACTCGGTCGCCGCGCCCGAGGCGCTCGTCGTCTGGGAGGCGCAGTACGGCGACTTCGTCAACGGCGCCCAGATCGTCACCGACCAGTTCGTCGTCTCCGGGCTCTCGAAGTGGATGCAGACGTCCCGGCTGACCCTGCTCCTGCCGCACGGCTACGAGGGCAACGGGCCGGAGCACTCGAGCGCGCGGCTCGAGCGTTTCCTGCAGCTCGCGGCCCAGGAGAACATCCGGATCGCGAACCCGAGCACGTCCGCGCAGTACTTCCATCTCCTCCGCCGCCAGGCGCTCGACCCGAGCGCGCGGCCGCTCGTGGTGATGACGCCCAAGGGCCTGCTCCGGCTGAAGGAGGCGGCCGGGTCGCTCGAGCAGCTCGCCGGCGGACGGTTCGAGCCCGTGCTCGACGACCAGATCGACCACGGGGGCGTCCGGCGGCTGGTCCTGAGCTCCGGGAAGGTCTACTACGACGTCGCCGGCCACGACGAGCGCCAGAGCCATCCGGACATCGCCCTCGCGCGGGTCGAACAGCTCTACCCGTTCCCGGTCGAGGCGGCGAGGGCCCTGGTCGAGTCCTACCCTGACCTCGAAGAGGTGGTCTGGGTGCAGGAGGAGCCTCAGAACATGGGCGCCTGGCGGGCGATTCGGCACCGGCTCGAGGAGTCGATCGGCGGCCGCGTGCCGCTCCGCTACGTCGGCCGACCGTGGCGCGCGAGCCCGAGCGAGGGCTACCCGACGGCGCACCTGCGCGAGCAGGAGCGCATCGTCACGGAAGTCCTCTCCTAACGCGAGCGCGCCGAAGCGGCGCGCGCCGCGTCACGCATCCGCCGGGCTTCACGCGTGAGCCCGCGGGCGACGGTCGGCGCGTGCATCCGCAGCTCGCGGAGCATCCGCTTGCGGTGTTGCTTGGGAATGCGGCGCCAGAGGTCCCAGGCGGTGAGGGCGATTCCCCACCAGCCCATCCGTCTGGCCAAGAGATACCGGGCGCGCGGCACCCGCGCACCCTAGCTACTTGCCTTTGTTCCTGCCTTCGTCGCCGTGGCCGTTGCCGCCGTCGTGGTCGTCGTCATGGCCGTGCCCCTCGCCGTCCCCGTGGCCATGGTCCTGGTTGCCCTGGTCGTCGTTGTGCCCGTGTCCGTGTCCCTGATGGTTGTCGTCGTCCTGGCGATCGTCGTTCCCGCGGCCCCTGTTCCCATGCTTTTCCTTCTTTTCCTTCTTGGGCTTCTTCGCCTTCTTCGGCTTCTTGTGCCTGTCCGACGGGGTCTCGACGAGGACGACCTTCGTGGCTGGGGGAGGCGGGGCGGGCTCGGCGGGCGCCGGCGGCGCGGGCGGTGGCGGGGCGGGGCTCGGGGCCGGTGCCGGCGTGGGCGTCTCGATCGGCTTCGGCTTCGGCTGCGGAGCTGACTCAGGCTCGGGCTGCGACTCCTCCGGCGGGCTCGCCGGGACTACCGAGCGCACGAGCATGCGAGGGGGGACCGCCGGAACCACTGGAACCCGCTTCGGCGCCGGTCTCGCGGCCTGGCGGGCAGCGCGCGCCTCGGCCGCGATGGCGGCCTCGACGTCCGGGGAGACACGGACGACCGTCTCGCCCGACGGCTTCGCCACGTTCGGCGTGCGCACCGGCGGAATCGCCTCCTGGCGCGCCACGACCTGTCCGGGCACGTTGAGCAGGCCCGCGAGCGCGGTGCCGAGCAATAGGCCCGTCAGAACGTGAACGAAAGTCGGCCTCATGTTCCTCCCCTCAGCCGCCGACAAGAGTCTGTGTAGGGAGGTATCGGAAACCACACCGGGTGTCTTGAGGGGGAATTGTTGGGCAGTTTCAAGCTCAAGCTCGTCGTCTACTTCTCGGTGATCTCGTTGCTGCCGTTCGCGGCTGCGTTCAGCGGGTTGCAATCGATCACGGACAGCAACGAGACCCGGCGCGTCGACGGCATCCTCGAAACGAGCGTCAGGGCCGGCCTGGCGCAGGTCGGCGACGAGGTGACGCGGTCGCAGCGGCGGGCCACAGAGCTCGCGGCCGACCCGACCTTCCAACGGGCGCTCTCGAAGCGCGACCGTCACGCACTGGGGCACCTGCTGGCGGGCAGGCCGAACGTGCGCGTCGACGGGGGCCGCGGCCTGACCGTCGGCTCGCTCACGGAGCCTGCGATTACCCGCGCCGTCCGCGTGCAGGGGAGCCGCGGGCGTGTTGGCCGGGTCGTCGCCGGCGTGCCGTTGGACGATCAGCTCGCGCGGAGCCTTCGCCGCCGAGTCGGTCTCTCGAGCGGGAGCCAGATCGCCCTCGTGCGCGCGGGCTGGATCACAGGCGCGAGCGACGTGCTCTCCGGCCGGGTCCGCCCGTCGACGGGCCCGAGCAAGGTCAGGGTGGGCGGACACGAGTTCCGGGCTCTGGCCTCGGAGCCGCTCGTGGACCACCGCGATGTCCGGCTCGTCGTCCTGACGCCCCAGGATCGGATCGACGCCTCGACCGACTGGGCGCAGTCGCGGATCTTCGTCGCGATGCTGTTCGTGCTGGCGCTGATCGCGGTCGTCGCGTATCTCGAGGGCCGCTCGATCGTCCGCAGCCTTTCCCACGTCGCCGACGCCGCCCGCGGCATCGCGCGCGGCCGCCTCGGCGACCGCGTCCACATTCGCGGCCGAGATGAGTTCGCGTCGCTCGGACGCACGTTCAACGAGATGGCCGACCAGCTCGAAGCGCGCCTGCGCGAGCTCGAGGAGGAGCGTCGCCGCGTTCGCGAGACGATCCTGCGCTTCGGCGAAGCGCTCGCCGCCACCCACGACGTCGACCAGCTGCTCCGTGTGATCGTGGAGACGGCGGTCGAATCGACCGGCGCCACGCTCGGGCAGCTCGTCCAGGGCGACCGCGTGCTCGTCGAGCACGGCGACGCCGCCGGCCCCGAACGAATGGAGTTCCCGCTGAACGCAGGCCGGGAGAGCTTCGGCTCGCTCATCCTCTACGGCCCCGCGTTCACCTCCGAACAGCGTGAGAGCGCGGGTTGGCTCGTCGGGCATGCGGTGATCGCGCTGTCGAACGCGCAGCGCCACCGGACCGTGGAGCAACAGGCGCTCGTCGACGGCCTCACCGGGCTCGCCAACCGCCGCCTCTGCACGGCCGCGCTCGAGAAGGAGATCGCGCGGGCCGAGCGCTTCGGCGAGCCGCTGGCGCTCGTCCTCGCGGACATCGACGACTTCAAGCGGATCAACGATCGCTGGGGCCATCCCACGGGCGACGAGGTGCTGAAGGCCTTCGCCGCAACGCTGCACTCGAGCGTCCGCGAGATCGACCTCGCCGGCCGCTGGGGCGGCGAGGAGTTCGCCCTGCTCCTGCCGGGCACCGATCTCGCGGGCGGCCACGAGCTCGCCGAGCGCGTGCGTCGAAGCCTGGAGGCCCAGGAGGTGACGGCGCCGGACGGCGAGATCGTCCGCGTCACGGCCAGCTTCGGCGTCGCGTCGTTCCCGGAAGCGGGGTCGCAGGACCAGCTCGTCGCGGCGTCCGACGGTGCTCTCTACGACGCGAAACGCCGTGGGAAGAACCGCGTCGTGAACGCGCCCGCGCTTGCCGTCCGGGTCTCCGGGTAGTCCTGAAGGCGGTTACAATCCCCCGTCCCCCCGCCCGTACGCGTTCTGTCCCAGATCCTTAGGAGAAAATGTCAGTCGAAACATCGTCACTGTTCGCCAGCGTCATCCAGGACCACCTCGAGCTGAAGCGCCGCAACGCCGACCTCGAGGACAACATGCCCATCGACGGCTACCGCGTCGAGGATCCCTTTGAGAATCACCCGCTCTTCAAGACCGAAGAGCAGGCGCGCATCGAGGACACGCTCGACGGCCATCCCAGTGCAGTCGCCGCGGAGCAGGTGGTTCTCGAGGCACCGAGCGAGGAGCTCCCGTCCGAAGAGGGACTCTGGGGCCGCTCGCGCGACTTCGACTGGGGGGACTAGTCGAGAGCGCGGGACGCCGCGCACGCACGTTTCATCGGCTGACGAAGGGGTAGGCTGCCCCGAAGTTCACACGAGAGAGCGAACAAAGGGAGCCGCCATGAGAAAGCTACTGGGCCTCGTCGCAATCGGGGCCGCATTGACCTACTTCTTCCACCCGTCCGAGGGTGGGCGTCGGCGCGCCTACGCGAAGAACCGGCTGCTCGGGCTGGCCAACCAGGCGAAGGTGTCCGCCGAGGGCTCGCGGGCGCAGCCGGACGACGCGACCCTGGCGCACAAGGTCGAGACCGAGCTCTTCCGGGACTCCGGCGTGCCGAAGGGCAAGATCAACATCAACGCCGAGAACGGCAAGGTCGTCCTCCGCGGCGAGGTCGACCAGCCAGAGCTGATCGCCGACCTCGAGGAGCGCACCCGCAACATCCACGGCGTCCACACCGTCGAGAATCTGCTCCACACCCCGGCGTCGACCTAGAGGGGCTTTCCGCTCTTAGCGGTGACGGTTGGCGACCCGCCAGAGCGGCAGCGCCCACCAGAACCAGGCGAAGAACGCACCCACCGCGGCGGTCACCACGGCCGCCGCGGCGGGGTGGAAGAGCAGGTCGGTGACGAGGTAGACCGCACCGACGAGCGCCAGCGTCAGGAAGACCATGCCGCCGATCGACAGCCGGTTCGCGACGCGCAGGAGCCGTTCCTTGTCGTGCTGGCGCCACTGGAGCCGGTGGTGCACCGAGGGTGCGATCAGCAGCGCGGTGGCGAGGGTCGTGCAGATGAACGTCCAGAAGTACACCTGCCGCTGCTCGTTCGTGACCTTCTGGAACTGGTTGGTGAACGGAACGGTGAGGAGGAACGCGAAGAGCACCTGGACGCCGGGCAGCACAACACGGAGCTCGTTCAGGAACTCGATCAGCTCCCGGTTGAGCTTTTCGTCCCGGTCTTCGCCGCTCGTGCTGTCGCTCACCGGCGGGATTGAATCGAAACGACGGCCGGGGCGGCGACGTGGTCGACCTGGAGCGTCGTGTGCTCGATCGCGTACTCGCGCAGGAGGACCTCTTCGAGCTCGCGCCGGCGTGCGTGGCAGTCGTCACCGCGCTCGACGAGCACGTGCGCCGACAGCGCGTGGAAACCGGAGGTGATCGTCCAGACGTGGAGGTCGTGGACGTCGACCACGCCGGGGAGCTCGGCCAGCCGGCGCCCGAGTACTGCTGCGTCGATCCCCTTCGGCGTCCCCTCCAGCAGGATGTGTACGGAGTCGCGCAGCACTGTCCACGAGCTCGCGAGGACGAGCAGGCCGATCACCACGCCGGCGATCGGGTCGGCGTACTCCCAGCCGGTGAGCAGGATCACAAGAGCCGAGACCAGGACGCCGACGGAGCCAAGGGCGTCGGCGACGACGTGTCGCAGTGCCGCGCGCATGTTCAGCGTGTCGTGGCCGCGACGGTGAAGAAGGAGCGCGGCGACGAGGTTCACGGCGAGACCCAGCACGGCGACGACGGCGACCCAGCCGGCCAGCACGTCCGGCGGGCTCGAGAAGCGATGCCACGCCTCGATGAAGATCCAGATCGCGAGGGCCACGAGCACGACGCCGTTCGCAAGCGCCGCCAGGATCTCGGCGCGCTGGTACCCGAAGGTCCGGTCCGGCGTGCTGGGGCGGCCGGCGAGCCAGACGGCGAACAGGGCCAGCCCGAGCGCAAGGATGTCGGAGAGCATGTGCGCCGCGTCCGCGAGTAGCGCAAGGCTGCCCGTGGCGATCCCACCGACCACCTCGACCACGGTGAACGCCACCGTCAGCCCGAGAACGACGGCGAGCACCCGGCTGTTCTGCGCCCGAACGTCGCGTAGGTGTTCCACGCACGGAGGATAGTTGTGAGAATCCGCGCCATGGACGTGCGCGAGAAGATGAAGCTCGAGGTCGATCCGGCCGAGGTCGAGGCCGTCTATGAGCTCTGGAAGCAGCATTCGATCGCCGAGGACAACCGCGACATCGCCGGGCTCCTTGCGACCCTGACGGACGACTGCGTCTACACGATCGCCGGCGAGAGCGAGCGGTGGGAGGGCCATGAGGGCGCCACGCGCTTCTACACCGGGCTGCTCACGGCGTTTCCGGATATCCATTTCGACCTGACGGACATCGTCGTCGGCCCCCAGGGGGTCTGCGAGGAGGCGCAGGTGACCGGGACGCACGAGAACGACTGGCTCGGGTATGAGGCGACGGGCGAGCGGGTCGACTTCCGCGTCGTGATCTTCTTCCCGTGGGACCGGGACCGCCGGCTCTTCCGCGGCGAGAAGGTGTACGTCCAGGCCGACGGCCTCGGTTCCTGAGCGGCACCGGCGCGAGCGGAACGCCGATTCCTCCTGGCCTGCCGTACCATGCCTCGCGCATGGCGACCACGCAGCGCGAAGAGACGGCCGAGCATGCGGCGCCGATCCGGCCCGCGCCTGAGGTCTACCGCTACTACGAGCTCGCGAAGAAGCGCGAGTGGCAGGTGCGGGACATGCCCTGGGACGACCTCCCGCCGGTTCCGGAGACGAGCGGCTCGAAAGAAAAGCAGGTGCGCCGGCAGGACATCTGGCGCTCGGTGATCACGCAGCAGCTCCAGGCCGACTCGCTGGCCGTCGAGATGGCCGCCCAGCTCCTCGAGCTGGCGCGCCACCGCGAGGCGAAGCTCTACTACTCGACGATGGCGCAGGACGAGGCGCGCCACGTCGAGGCGTGGCTGCGGCTGATCGACCTCGCCGGCGGGCCAACCGAGCGCGACCCCTATCTCGACGAGCTCGCGCAGATCTTCCTCGGCCTCGACTCGCTCGAGGAGAAGGTCTTTCTGATGCAGGTGTTCTTCGAGCGGATGATCATCCCGCGGTTCCGGCTGATCGCCCGTGCGTCCCGCGGAACGATCCTCGAGGACCTCTGCAACCGCCTGACGATCGACGACGGCATCCACCACGGCTCGGGGATGGCCTACGAGAAGCTGCTGCTTCGAGACGCGGACAAGAAGACGAAGGACAAGATGATCAAGGGCGCAGAGAAGATGCTCCCGATCTTCGCCCAGCACGTCCTTTGGCGGCCCAAGGCGCGCGAGTTCGTCGGCAGCGCCATGCGGGAGCGCGACATTGCGCGCGTGCGCCGTGAGATCGAGGAGGGCGTGCGGATCGCGTCCTCGCTCGGGCTCGACGTGAGCGAGATCGAGTACACGATCCCGTAACGCCTCCCACTCGTCCATGAGCACGCTTGCTCCCGCCGAGGCCGACCTCGAAGTCGAGGAGGGAGAGCACGACGGGGACTACGACCGCCCCTGGGTCGTGATCGTCTGGAACGACCCCGTCAATCTGATGTCGTACGTGACGCTCGTCTTCCAGAAGCTCTTCGGCTACACCCGCGCGCACGCGACTCGTCTGATGCTGCAGGTGCACAACGATGGCAAGTCGGTGGTCTCCACCGGGACGCGCGAGAAGGCAGAGCTCGACGTCGCCAGGCTCCACGCCTACGGGCTCTGGGCGACGATGCAGCGGGACTGAGTGGGAGCGGCTCCGCGGATCTCGCGCGTCCCGGACGGCGTCCGGCTCGACCTTCCCGACGACGAGCGCGAGGTGCTCCGCCAGATTGCGGGCGAGCTTCGGGCGCTGCTCGAGGAGGCGCCGGACGAGCCGGGCCTACGCCGCCTCTTTCCGCGGGCGCATGAGGACGACACGTACGAGCAGCAGTACCGAGACCTGACGCACGAGCAGCTCGCCTCGGGCCGGGACCGCGCGCTCAGAACGATCGAGGAGACGGCCGCCAACACGCTCCTGTCGCCGGAGGAGGCCGATGCCTGGCTGCGCGGGCTCAACGACGCGCGCCTGGTGCTCGGGACCCGCCTCGACGTCACCGAGGATTTCGACTGGGAGGCGGTCGACGTCACCCATCCGCGGGCGCAGGAGCTCGCGCTCTACGCCTACCTCTCCTGGCTACAGGAGCAGCTCGTCGAGGCGATCGCCTGACGGGTCAGCGCTCGTCGTGCTTCAGCGCCGCCGAGTTGATGCAGTAGCGCTGGCCCGTCGGATGCGGCCCGTCGGGGAAGACGTGCCCGAGGTGGCCGCCGCAGTTCGCGCACTGCACCTCGGTGCGGACCATGCCGTAGCTCGTGTCGGACTCCTCCTCGACCGCCTCCTCCGAGGCAGGCGCGAAGAAGGCGGGCCAGCCGCAGCCGGAGTCGTACTTCGTGTCGGAGTCGAAGAGGGTTGCCCCGCAGCCGGCACAGATGTACGTGCCGGGCTCGAACGTGTGGTCGTACTCGCCGGTGAACGGGCGCTCGGTGCCCTTCTCGCGGAGCACGTGGTAAGCCTCGGGCGAGAGCTCGGCCTGCCACTCCGCGTCGGTCTTCTGAACCTTGGTCATGCCACCAGTCTGCCAGCCGGGTTTGATCCGGCAGCGGCCGAGGCACGTAGGACCCGGGAAACGATCAAAGGGGGAATCCACTGGTGAGACGCATCACGCTTGTGATGACCTGGCTCATCCTTGCCACCGCTGTGCTGGCGGCGCCTCTGGCAGCGAAGGGTGGCTGGCCCGAGACGATCGCGCTGCCGAACGGGTTCAGGCCCGAAGGGATCGCGATCGGCAAGGAGCACACGTTCTACGTCGGGTCGATTCCGACCGGCGCGATCTACCGCGGCGACTTGAAGACTGGCACCGGGGCGATCTTCATTCAGGGGCAGGCCGGCCGGGCCGCGATCGGTGTCGAGTACGATCACGGCCGTCTGTTCGTCGCGGGCGGACCGACGGGCAAGGGCTTCGTCTACAGCGCCGAAACGGGTGCGCTCCTGGCCGAGTCGCAGCTCGCGGCCCTGCCGATCAATGCCGCCAACCCGACCTTTGTGAACGACGTCACGCTCGCCCGCGGCGGCGCGTACTTCACGGACTCGGCGCGGCCCTTCCTCTATCGGCTCAACGGGCAGGGCGTCACCGCGCTTCCGTTGACCGGGGACATCTCCTACACGACAGGGAACAACGCCAACGGGATCGAGGCGACTCGGAACGGCAAGTGGCTGATCGTCGTCCAAAGCAACCTCGGGAAGCTCTTCAAGGTCGACCCGCGGACCGGGGTCGCGCGGGAGATCAAGCTCGACCAACCGGTGGTGAACGGCGACGGGCTGCTCCTTGACGGCCACATCCTCTACGTCGTCCAGAACAGGGACAACAAAGTCGCGGTCGTCGTCCTGGACCGGCGCTTGAGCTCCGGCCGGGTGCTGACGCATCTGACCGATCCGGACTTCGACGTCCCGTCGACGATCGACGAGTTCGGACACCGGCTCTATGCGGTGAACGCGCGGTTCACCACGCCGCCGACGCTCACGACGCCGTACTCCGTCGTCCGGTTCGACAAGCTGCACGGGAAGGGGAAGGGGCGAGGCCACTAGCCCACCAGCTCGGCAAGCCAGCGCCGCGCCTCCCGCACGAGCACCGGATTGGTGTCGAGCGTGTAGTAGGCCAGCGCGCCGACGGCCTGGGACGCCGCCCAACCGCGGGCGCGCGCCCACGTGGCGTCGTCGATCGAGAGGGCCGAGCGGAAGACCGCTCGGCCCTCGTCGTCCAGGAGCTTCCAAGCCACCATCGCCTCGCAGGCCGGGTCGCCGACGGCAAGGCAGCCAAAGTCGAGCACCGCGCTCAGACGCCCGTCCCGGGCGAGCAGGTTGCGTGAGTCGATGTCGCCGTGGAGCCAGACCGGGGGGCGCTCCCATTCCGGCGCGGCCAGGGCCTCGTCCCAGATCTCCGTCACGGCGGGCGCGTCGATCTCGCCGGCCAGCCGGCCGATCGCCGTGCGCGTGGACTCGTCACGCAGCGCGAGCGGGCAGCCGCGGTAGACGTTGTGCTCGCCAGGGGACGGAGCGCCCGAGGTGTCGATCCGCTGGAGCGCGGCGAGGAAGCCGGCGAGGTCCTCGGCTGCCCGGCGGCGGTCGTCCAGTCTCTCGGGCGTCACCGGCTCCCCGTGGAGCCACCCGTAGACCGCCCACTCGTACGGGAACTCGTCGGTCGCACTTCCGAGCCCGCGCGGCAGGGGAACCTCGAGCGGCAGGAGCGGCGCGAGCTTCGGTAGCCACGTGCACTCCTTCTTCAGCGCCAGCTCGGGACGCCTGCGGCCCGGTAGCCGCGCAACGAGATCATCGCCGAGCCGGTAGAGGATGTTGTCGGTGCCGCGGTCGCCGACGGGCTCGATCGGCAGCTCCGCCCACTTCGGGAACTGGTCCGCGACGAGGCGCCGGACGAGCGCGACGTCGGTCTCGACCTCATCGGGGTGCATCTTCTGCGCCGGCACGAGGGCCTACGGTACGGGGCCGGCTGCGTCCGCCGACCGCCGTAAGCTGGCGCCATGGCGTCGGTGCTCGCGCTCATCGCCGCGTTCCTCTTCGCCCTCGCCGCAGCGCTGCAGCAGAAGGGCGCCCTGAACCTTCCGGAGGTCTCACTCCGCAGCCCGGCGTCGCTCGCCCGTCTCGTCGCGCAGAGGATGTGGCTGATCGGCACGCTGGCGCTCCTCACCGGCTACGTCTTCCAGGCCGCGGCGCTCGATCGAGGGCGGCTCGCGATCATCCAGCCGCTCCTCGTCACGACCGTCGTGTTCGCGCTTCCGCTCGGCTACTTCCTGACGAGCCAGGTCGTGGGGCGTTTCGAGGTCGTCGGATCCGCCGTGATCGTGCTCGGGCTCGCGCTCTTCGCGCTCTTCGGCGACCCCGCCGGTGGTAAGGAGAATGCGCCGGGGGCGGAGTGGGCGATCGCGATCGCCGTCCTCGGGCTGGTGGCCGCCGTGCTGTTGCTGTTCGGCGGCCGCGGGGGTCTGACGGCCAAGGCGGCCGTGTACGGCACGGTTGCCGGGATCCTCTTCGGGCTCTCGGCGGCGCTGACGAAGCCCACGCTGGCCTACCTCCATGCCGGCATCGCCGAGCTCTTCTCGCACTGGGAGCCGTACACGCTGGCGGTCGCGGGCGTGCTCGGCTTCGTCGTGCAGCAGGTCTCGCTCGGAACCGGAAAGCTCGCGCCGTCCGTCGCGACCGTCTCGGTCGCGAACCCGGTCGTCGGGATCTTGCTGGGCGTGCTGCTGCTCGACGAGCGGCTCAGCCGGCCGGCCTGGCACGTGGTCGTCGCCTGCGTCGGCCTCGGCGTCGCGCTCACCGGGGCCGTCCTGATCGCCCTGTCGCGGCAGCCGGAC
>DASTHD010000023.1:0-2037 GCA_035605555.1 Gaiellaceae bacterium | reverse complement strand
TCTCCACGCCGGTCAGATTCAGGGCTTCTTCTCGATCCCCGTCGACCACATGGTCGCGCTGCCGATCTTCGCGCAGCATCTGCGAGACCAGGGGCTCTCCGGCGAGGGCGTCGTGTCCGTCGCGCCTGATGCCGGCCGGGCAAAGATGGCGGTCAAGTTCGCCGAGTTGCTCGGGGCCGACTTCGCGATCATGCACAAGACCCGGCCTGCGCACGACGAGGCCGCCGTGACCGAGGTGACCGGGCACGTCCGCGACAAGGTCGCCATCGTCGGGGACGACGTGATCATGACCGGCGGCACGCTCCTCGCCGGCGCCCGGGCGCTGCGTGAGGCCGGAGCGACGAAGGTCTACGTCTGCGCCACGCACGGGATCTTCGCGAAGGACTCGCTCGCGCAGTTCCGCGACGCCAAGGAGATCGACGGCCTGATCGTGACGGACACGATCCCGATCGACCCGATCCTGAAGCCGGACAACGTCACCGTCCTGACCGTGTCCGGCCTGCTCGCCGAGACGATCATGAACGTGTTCGCCGACGAATCGGTCTCGGCGATCTTCCAGGGCGAGAACCAGCTCTTCTAGCGTTTCGCGCCGTCGCTCACGGGCGAAGCCCGTGCATCGACGAGGGGAGCCGACCTGTGACCCGGTGCCCGAGGATCAGCGCGATGAGGGCCGTGACTCCCGAGACAAGGAACGGTCCCAGACCGAATGTCGTCAGGGCAAGGCTGCTGCCGCGGTAGACGCTGACCCGCACCGTGGCAATGTCGCCGAGGGTCGAATGCATCGCAACACCGCCGACCAGCGCGGCTCCAACGCCTATGGCGACGCACAGCACCAACGGCAGCCGGTCGATTCCGACGAGCGCAACCCAGGCGATCAGTCCGACCGCTGCTCCGAGAACGATCCAGAGGACGAGATCCATAGGCGTTGACCCGCCTTATCGTAGGGCCGCGCCGTACGGGAATACTCCGCGGCGTGGACACAAGCGTCCGACCGCGAGAAGTCCAGCGAGAATCGGACCGCGGGGCACCGGCCGAACCAGGCGGTCGCCGCGATCCGCAAACTTGGTCTTCCGAGCCCCTGAAAGTCCTGCGGATCCTCGGCGTCGCCGCTGCGGGCGCGTTCCTCCTATACCGCCTCTGGCCGGATGTCGAGGCGAAACCCCTGTACGAGGACGAGGCGATTTCGGGGCTGATCTCAATGCGGCCGCTGCCGGAGGTGCTCGAGACGGTCGTGTTGGACCGCGGCGGCGCGCCGCTCCACTTCGTGCTGGCGCACCTCGCGTTCGCGATCGACGCGAGCCCTGAGGCGCTTCGGTGGCTGTCGGTGCTCTGCGCGCTCGGCGCTGTGCCACTGACGTTCGACCTCGCCCGGCGGCTGTCCGGCGTCCCGGCGGGCATCGTCGCCGCCGTCGTGGTTGCATCGTCGACGGCGCTCTCCGTCTACGGCACCTTCGGCCGGATGTACGCGCTCCTTGTCCTCGTCGCTGCGCTCTTCGCGGACCTCTACGTGCGCGCGCTGGATCGCCGAACGCTGGGCGCCGTCGCTGCGGCGGCGGCCGCAGGCGTGCTCCTTCCGGCAGTGCACCCCTATGGCGCGATCCCGGCGTTCGTCGGGCTCGTCGCCGCCGCCATCCTTTGGGGGAGGCGGTCGGTCGCGCCGGTGGTGGTCGTCGCCGTTGCTGTGGCGGCCGCTGTTCCACTCGTGCTCGCAGACCTGCGGCTCGCCGACAGGGCGGCGGTCGGCGCCGACGGCTCGCACCCGCTCGCTTCTCCCGGCGAGGCATGGGGCGAGCTCGTGGCGGCACTCTCCGCCTTCGCCGGCGGCTCGGGCCTCCCGTTTCTCTTCTTCACGGCGCTCGCGCTAGTGGGAATCGCCGTCCTCGTCCGCGAGCGCCCGGCCGTCGCGGCACTCGCGCTCGCGACGATGATCCCGCCGCTTCTGTTCGTGGTCGTGCGAACGAGCAGCGGGCCGGACCTCTCGCCGCGCCACCTTTTCTACGGCCTGCCGCTGTGGGCGGCGGCGATCGGGGTCGGCGC
>DASTHD010000016.1:0-2507 GCA_035605555.1 Gaiellaceae bacterium | reverse complement strand
CTGCCCGACGAGGCCCGGTTCTGCCCGAACTGCGGCTATCCGGTGGGTGCCCCGGCGCCGGAGGAGCGCAAGTTCGTCACGGTGATCTTCGTCGACCTGGTGGGGTCGACCCAGCTTTCGAGCCAGATCGATCCCGAACGCTACCGAGAGGTCCTCACCCGGTACTACCGGATGGTGGCCCAGGAACTCGAGTCGCTCCGCGGCCGCGCGTACAACTTCGCCGGGGATGCGGTCGTTGGGGTCTTCGGTCTGCAGCACACGCACGACGACGACGCGCTCCGCGCCGTTCGGGCCGGCCTGGGGTTGGTCGACCGCGTCGGTCGCCTCGGCGAGGAGATCGGGCTCCCGGTCCCGCTCCGGATCCGCGTCGGGATCCATACCGGTCCGGTCGCGATCGGCAGCGAGGCGTCCGAGCAGGGCCTGCTCTACGGCGCCACCGTCAACATGGCGGCGCGGCTCCAGCAGGCCGCCGACCCGGGGACGGTGCTCGTCTCGGAAACGAGCTACCTCCTGTCCCTCTCGCAGGTCCAGTACGGCCCGATGCGCGAGGTCGAGGCGAAGGGGTTCGAGGATGAGGCGCGCGCGTGGCCGGTCGCGGCGCTCCAGCCGGGGTCGGGCCGCCGAACGATCCCGCTCGTGAACCGCAAGCGCGAGCTCCGGCTGCTGCAGGACGCGTTCGACGGCGCGCGAGAGACGCGCCGTGGGCACCTGGTGACGCTGTTCGGCGAGCCGGGGATCGGCAAGAGCCGGGTTGTCGACGAGTTCGTGGCCGGTCTGCCGGACGACGCCAAGGTGCTGATGGGCCGCGCGAGCCCCTTCGAGGAGGACGTGACCTTCGGACCGCTCGCGCAGATCCTCCTGCACGAGATGGGGGAGGCGGCGCACGCGCCGCCCGAGGCGCTCCGCACGCGGCTCGAGGAGATCGTCGTGGAGTCCACCGCGCCCGACGAGGCGAAGCAGATCGTCGAGCGCCTGTGCATCGCGCTCGGGATCGCCGGCGAGGCGCGCGACGAGAAGCGCTACCGCGTGGCCGAGATCCGTTCGGGGCTGCTCGCGCTCCTGCGCGGGTTCTCCAGCCGGGGACCGGTGGTCGTGGTGCTCGAGGACCTGCAGGCGGCCCAGGCGCCGATGCTCGAGCTGGTCGAGGAGTTGGTGCGCGAGGCCGACGGCATCCCGTTGCTCGTGATCTGCGCCGCCCGGTACACGCTGCTCGACGACCGTCCGGGCTGGGGCGGCGGTCGCGGGAACTCGGTCAACCTCTACCTGGAGACGCTCTCGCTCGACGACTCGACGCAGCTCGCGCGGGACGCGGGCGAAGGCCTGGACGAGGCGACGGCCCAGCGGATCGCGCAGCACGCCGGCGGGAACCCGTTCTTCATCATCGAGACGACCGGGATGCTGCTGCACCAAGGGACCGGGCTCTCGGCCGACACCGGCCCGCTGCCGCCGGCGCTCCTGCCGCCGACCGTACAGGCCGTGATCGCGGCCCGGATCGACCACCTCTCACCGCAGGGCCGAGATCTGATCCGCAAGGCCTCGGTGTTCGCCCGCTCGT
Source organism: Gaiellaceae bacterium (assembly GCA_035605555.1). Classification (GTDB taxonomy): domain Bacteria; phylum Actinomycetota; class Thermoleophilia; order Gaiellales; family Gaiellaceae; genus JACDAN01. Next base: position 952 of record DASTHD010000016.1, on the reverse strand, counting down.
CGTTCACCCTCGCCGAGCTGGACCTGATCGCCGTTCCGACCGGCGAGGCGCTCGGCCGGCTCGAGGAGGAGGAGCTGCTCGAACACGACGGCGATCGCCCGGACGTCTGGCGCTTCAGCCACGGCATGGTGCGCGACGTCGCCTACGAGAGTCTCCCCAAGCGCGAGCGCCAGCGCCTGCACCTGTTGGTCGCCGACGGCCTGTCCGGCGACCCGGAGACGGCCGCCCGCCGCCCGCGCGCGATCGCGTTCCACCTCGAGCAGGCGGCGCTGGCCGCGCTCGACCTCAACCCGCGCGACCGAACGCTCGCGGAACGGGCGGTCGACGCCCTGGCTCGCGCCGGCGATATCGCCCGTGAGGGGCCGAACATGAAGGCGGCCGAGGAGGACTACCGGCGCGCGCTGGAGCTCGCCGGCCCCGAACGCGGGTGGGGGCTCCGCGAGGCGAGGATCCTCGCGAGCCTGGGCGAGATCCGCTACTGGCTCGGCGAGTTCGAGCCCGCCGTCCCGGTGCTCGAGCGCGCGCTGAAGCTCGGCGACGGCGACCTCGCGGTCCGAGCACAGGCCTCGCGGTTCCTCGGCGACATCGAGCTCTCGATCCTGGGTGACGCCAAGCGCGCTGCCGAGCTGCTCGACGACGCGCTCGAGGCGGCGCGCGGGCTCGGGGATCCGTGGACGCTGGCGCGGACGCTGTTGGTCGCGGCGTGGGCTCCCTACTTCCGGCAGGACACCGAGGGCGCGCGCTCGATGTTCCGGGAGGCGCTCGAGACGGCGCGCGCGAACCCGGAGGGCGACCGCTGGTCCGAGGCTCGGTCGCTCGTGGGGCTCTCCACGCTCGAGAGCGACGAGGGCGACGAGGAGGGCTCGCTCCGGCTCGCGGCGGAGGCGCTCGTCGTCGCCGAGACGAGCGGAGACCGGTTCTCGATCGCGGTGGCCCACGAGGCGGTCGGCGG
>DASTHD010000233.1:0-4355 GCA_035605555.1 Gaiellaceae bacterium | reverse complement strand
GACGCGGGGACGGCAGTCGACGCGTTTCTCGAGTCGATCACCGACGCCCTCCGGAACGGTGAAGAAGTGGCGTTTACCGGGTTCGGGAAGTTCCAGACCCAGCATCGGGCCGCGCGCCAGGGCGTGAATCCCCGCAACCCGAGCGAGCGGGTTCACATCCCCGCGTCGCGGGTGCCGAAGTTCTCGGCCGGCAGCCAGCTCAAGCAGGCCGTCAAGCAGTAGCGACGATCCTCGTCGGAAGCTTCGAGAGGGCCGGGCGACCGGCCCTCTCTCTAAGTTCCGCCTGATGGACGTTCCGTTCGGCGACCGCCTTGCCGGCGCGGTCGACGCCAAGCGCAGCCAGATCGTCGTCGGCCTCGACCCGAGACCCGATCTCCTGCCCGTCGAGGTTCGCGGAGACGTCCCGCGGTTCTGCTGCGGAATCATCGACGCCGTCGCGTCTCACACGGTCGCCGTCAAGCCGCAGCTGGCGTTCTTCGAGGCTCTCGGCGTCGACGGGCTAGCCGCGTTTGAGGAGGTCTGCGCGTACGCCCGCGCGGCGGGGCTGCTCGTGCTCGTCGACGGCAAGCGGGGCGACATCGGCTCGACGGCGCGCGCCTACGCCGCCGCCTATCTCGAGCCACGTGAGGAGGCCGGGGACCCGATCGGCGATGCCCTGACGGTGAACCCGTACCTGGGGCGCGACTCCGTCGACCCGTACCTCGCCGCCTGCCGGCGGCACGGCACGGGCATCTTCTGCGTCGTCAAGACCTCGAACGTGGGCGGCGCCGAGGTCCAGGACCTCGCGCTCACGAACGGGAAGCCGGTCTGGCAGCACGTCGCCCTGCTCGTGGCCGAGTGGGGCGCCGACCTCGTCGGCGAGCGCGGCCTCTCCAGCGTCGGCGCCGTGATCGGCGCGACTCACCCTCGAGCCGTCGGGGAGGCCCGCCGGCTGCTGCCGCAGGCGATCCTCCTCTTGCCGGGCGTCGGCGCGCAGGGTGCAACCCCGGCGGACGTCGCCCGCGCGTTCACGAGCGGGCCGGCGAGCGCGCTCGTCAACGTGTCGCGCTCGGTGATGTACGCCCACCGGCAGGGCGACCAGGACGACTGGCGGGCGGCGGCAGGAGCCGAGGCCGCGCGGGTGAAGTCCGAGGTGTGGACGGCATCCGGATGGTGACGATCCCGTACTGGTTCATCCGCTACGCGATGCCGGCGGGCCTGATGATGCTCGCGACCGTCACGATCCTCGTCGCGCGGCCTTCGTACGAAGGGACGATCTCGGCGCCGAGCCTACGGCAGCCGCCGCCGGCGCCCACTTCGTCTGTCCCCCGCGAGGCGAGGACCCGCAGCGCGCGCGCAAGCGCCTACTCCGTGCGCAGCGGCGACACCCTCGGGACGATCGCCGAGCGCTTCGGCACCACGGTCGAACACCTGCTCGTGCTCAACCCAGGCATCGACCCACGCGCACTGCGCGTCGGCCAGCCCTTGCGCGTCCAGTAGCTAGCCTGTTTCACCGGTGAAGCTCCGGCTTCTTCCCGTCCTCGCAGCGCTCCTCGTCGTCTCCGCGCCGGCCTCCGCGGCGACGCCGGACGTCGAGGCGCGCGCGTATCTCGTGATGAACGGCGCCGACGGGGAGGTGCTGCTCGCGAGCCACGCGCACGACCGGCTGCCGATCGCCAGCATCACGAAGCTGATGACGGTGCTCGTCACCCTCGACCGGGCCAAGCCGGGCGACCTCGTGACGGTCGACCCGGCCGCGGCGGGCGTCACGGGCTCGACGATTCATCTGCGCGCCGGCGAGAAGCTCAGGGTGAGCGACCTGCTCGCCGCTGCTCTGATCCAGAGCGCGAATGACTCGGCCGTCGCGCTCGCCGATCACGTCGGCGACGGGAACAGCTCCCGGTTCGTGGAGCTGATGAACCGTCGCGCGGCGTCGCTGGGCCTCCGCGACAGTCACTTCACCCGCCCCGACGGCCTGGACGCGCCGGGGCACTACTCGAGTGCGTTCGACGTGACCCGCCTCGGCCTCGAGGCGATGAGGGAGCCGATCGTCCGTCGCCTCGTCCGGCAGGAGACGGCGTCGATCGCCGGCGGCAGGACGCTCCACACCTGGAACGACCTGCTCGGCGAGTTCCCCGGCACGTTCGGCGTCAAGACGGGGCACACGTCCGGCGCCGGGTGGAACGAGGTCGCCGCGGCCCGTGGGAACGGCGTCGCGATCTACGCGACGATCCTCGGCAGCCCCTCGCGCGGCGTCCGGAACGCTGATCTCGAGGAGCTGCTCGGGTGGGGGATGTCCCGGTATGCGCTCGTCTCGCTCGCGCCCGCCGGCAAGGTCTACGGCCGCGTCGCCGTCGGGTACGGCGAGGACCCGGTGCCTGTGGTGGCGGCGCGCCCGCTCCGACGGGCCGTGCGCATCGGCCGGTCACTCGTCCAGCAGGTCGTGCTCCCGGGGCAGGTCGATCTTCCCGTGCGCCGCGGGGACGTGCTCGGCGAGCTGCGGATCCTCGACCGCAGCAAGGTGGTCGGCCGGACGCAGCTCGTCGCCGCCGAGGACCGTGAGGCGCCCAGTACCGTCGAGCGCGTGAAGTGGTACGCCGGCCGCACGAAAGACCACATAACGGGGTGGTTTTCGTGATCCACCCGGCAACGTCATCCGCATCTCCGCCGGCTGCAAAGCCGCCTCAGACGCCACCCTCGGTCGCGGACATACCTCCTGGTATGCCCGCGCCCTTCCTGCGGCGTCTGAGGGCCTTTTCGCTCGGCGGAGACGCGGCAACGTCACCGGGAGGATCACGGTGATCGTCACCGTCACGATGAACGCCGCGCTCGACCGGACGCTGACCGTCCCGAACTTCCAGCCCGGGCAGCGGCATCGCGCCAGCGGCTGGCTGATGCTCGCCGGCGGCAAGGGCATCAACATTGCGCGGGCGCTGAAGCGCATGGACGTCCCCGTGATCGCGACGGGGTTGGCAGGAGGCCGCACCGGCGAGAGCATCGTGGCCGAGCTGACCCGCGAGGGGATCCTCAACGACTTCGTCCGCATCGAGGACGAGTCGCGGACGTCGACCGCCGTCGTCGACCCGACCGGCGGCTCCTACACCGAGATCAACGAGTGGGGGCCGAACGTGCAGGAGCACGAGCTCGACGTGCTGCTAGAGAAGCTTCGCTACCTCTCGCGCGGCGCCGACGGAATCGTCTTCGCCGGCTCGCTCCCGCGCGGCGTCAACGAGGGCTTCTATGCGGAGGCGATCCGGGAGCTCAACCGCCGGGGACTCCCGACGACGGTCGACGCCGAAGGCGAGCCTTTGCGGCTTGCCACCTCGGCCGAGCCCTTCCTGGTCTCGCCGAACGAGCGGGAGGCCGAAGGGCTTGTCGGCCAGGAGTTCCACGACAAGGAAGACTTCGTGGAGGCGCTCGACCACATCGCCGTCCTGGGCGCCCGCAACGTGCTGATCACGCTGACCTCTGGCTGTTACGCGCTCCTGCGCGAGGAGCGGGAGCCGATCCTGTTCCACGCCTCGATCCCGCGACTCGAGCCGGTCTCGCCGGTCGGGTCGGGCGACGTGCTGCTCGCAGGGTTCATCGCAGCGAGGTATGAGGGTCGTTCGGCGGAGCAGGCGCTCCAGCGTGCCGTCGCGGCGGGCGCGGCGGCCGTGCAGGAGCTCGGCGCGGGGCGCTTCGAGCCGGGAGAGCTGTCACGGTTGGAGGCCGGTGTTCGGGTGGAGAATCTGGAGGCGGTCGCGTCCGAGCGCTGATCCGCGCGTCGGCGCTGCTCGCCGCCGCTCTCGCTTGTAGCGCGGCGGCGTCGGGAGCTCGTTCGCACACGCAGGCTGGCCGCTACCTCGTCTACACGAGGGCGATCGGCAGCTCCAAGGAGGCAGTCTGGATCGGAAACGTCCAGGGCCGGCAGATGCGCCGACTGACGCGCGGCGGCTGCGGCCTCGTCCCGCCGGACGGGAGCACGATTGCCGTCTCACGACGCTCGGGGATCTTACGATCCGCCCCGACGGCAGCCGCGGCCGGTACGTCGGGCGCGGCCGCTCGGCCGGCTGGCTTCCGGACTCACGGCACCTCCTTGCGATTCAGAGGAAGGCGCTCGTCAACATCGACCTCGGCGCGGAGCCGCCCTGTACGATCCGGAGCTATTCGGTGCTGGACGGGCGCCCACGGCACATAGCGACGGGGCTCGTCGCCTATCCCGACTGGAATTGGTGAGAAGCCGTCAGGAGGCGTTGGTACGATCGCCGCTCAGTTGAGAGCGCGAGTGAGACACGGTCTTTCGGCCCAGGCAACCGCGAGGAGCCTGGGCCTTTCTGCTTCAAGGGGTGAGGCCTGATGGAGATCGAGATCGGGAGGGGCAAGAAAGCGAGGCA
>DASTHD010000227.1:0-5434 GCA_035605555.1 Gaiellaceae bacterium | reverse complement strand
GCGCCGAGGCTCTCGAGCTGGAGCGGCCGCCCGGCCTGGACCCAGATCGCGTGCCAGACGCCTCCCGGTGAGGCGACGACGAACGGCGCCAGGATCACCGCGAAGACGCCCGCGGCGATCGCGGCGCAGACGAGCGCCTCGCGCCGGCCCCGCGCCCGCCAGACGTGCGCCACGAGGATCGGCGCCAGCACGGCCGGGTAGAGCTTCGCCGCCGTGGCGACGCCCAGCGACGCGGAGGAGAGACGGAAGCGGCCGGCGAGGAGCAGAGCGAGGGCGAGCGCCGTGAGCGCCGCAGGCCAGAGGTCGAAGCGCGAGAGCACGACCGAGCCGAGGAGGAGCGGGGAAAGCCCGACGACGATCGGCGCCCAGAGCGCAGTGGTCGACGCGGCCACGAGCAGCACGCAGGCCACGCCGAGCCCGGCCATCAGCCCCTCGAAGCGCCGGTCGTAGTCGCCTCCGCCGAGCGCCGGCAGGAGGAACACGGGCAGCGCCGCGGGTGGGTACTCGACGTCGAAGTCGCGGTACGGCACCTGCCCGTCGGCCATCGCCTCGCCGTACCGCTCGTAGATGGGCGTGTCGCGGATCTGGCCGCGCGCGAGGAAGCCGTGATGGAGCAGGCCCCAGGAGAGGAGGAAGAGCGCGACGCCGAGCGCCGCGCTAGATGGCCGAGCCAGCGACCTCGCGCGTCCGGATCCACGATCCGGCGCGTCTGGGCCGCTCCGCGCTCCAGCCACGGACGACGCGGCGTCCGCGTCTGAAGCGGTCGCTTCCGGACGCTGCGTCATCGTCGATGCTTCGAGCATCGATGAAGGCACGTCGTCCGCCCCCAGAGCGGCCAGCTCGCGGCCCGAACCTCCGATTTCGCTGCCTCGTCCATCAGCGAACCGCAACGAGCTCGGGCTCTCGCTCAACCGCAGCAGGCGGCTCCTCCGGCTCCTGCCGCGTCGGCGCCAGGACGGCGAAGGCGACGAAGGGGAAGAACCACGGGATGTAGAGGTACGACCAGTGGGTGAGGACGACCTCGAAGCCCACGATCAAGCCGCCGGTGAGGGCGGCGAGCTGGAGCGGCGAGCGGCGGCGCGGATAGAAGGCAGAGGCCACGGCGGCGGCGATCACCGCGCCGATCACGACGTAGTGCGCGACGTGCAGGTCCGGGATTCCCGCAGCGTGGTACTGACCCCAGTCCCAGATCGAGAACGGGGACTCGCGCCCGAGCTGCCAGCCGAACGTGCGGTTCCAGAAGACGCGCGCCGCGTGCAGGGGATCGGGCTCGAGCAGCAGGATCGAGAAGGCGGCCGCGGTTGCGACCAGGAACCCTGCCGCGTAGACGAGCGGCCCACGCGGCCGGCGCACGCGCACCGCGTCGGGATAGCCCGCCCACAGCGGCGCCACGATCAGCGGCCCGAACTTCGTCCAGGCGGCGAGGGCGGCGAACACGCCCCGCGCGAAACTTGCCGAGACGAGCCAGAAGCCCCAGATCAGAAACAGCGCGGGTAGGACGTCGTTCGTGTTCGAGTTGGACGCGTACTGGGTGAACGGGTATGCGACCCACGCGAAGCCCAGGGAGGCCGCCAGGGAGGCGCCGCCGAAGCGAAGGCCGACGAGCGCGATCCCGATCAGCGCGAGCAGGTCGGCGGCGATCGCGGTTAAGTGCGCCGCCGGCAGGCGGTCCCACTTCCCGCTCCAGCCGAACAGGAGATAGCCCGGAACGTACGACTCGTACGCCACCGGGCCGTAGGTGTCGCCGCGCTCGTTCGACGACTCGCAGCGGCCGTTCGTCTGGATCCGATCCCGGATCTCGCCCTCGGCGTCCGCCTTGCCGCACGCCTTCAGCCTCCCTTGCGCCGGCATGTGCCCGTACGGCATCTCGCCGTGGACGATCCGGTGCGCGCCGACGACACCGGAGTACCCCACGTCGATCACGTTGGAGCCCTCGAGGTTGAGGCCGATGCGGAAGCCCGCCAGGAAGACCGTCGTCGCAGCGAGCAGCCAGACCGGCCAGAAGGCGGCGCGGCGCGACGGGCTGCGGCCGCGGAGGCCGATCCAGCCGAGGCGCGCGATCAGGTAGCCGAAGACCGGGTAGGCGAGCGGCATGCTCGTGAAGACGTCGCCATGGTTGAAGAACCAGAGGGAGACGGAGAAGGAAAGGAGGACGAACAGGTCGAGGGTGCGCAGGCTCAGCGGGCGGCGCCAGTCGATCAGGCCGACGAGGAAGACGGCGCACAGGGCGAGCCAGACCGCGGGGCGGTTGATCGTCCTGCCGCCGAACGCGCCTGGGTAGCCGCGAGCCATCTTCCAGGCGACCTGCGGCCCGGTCCAGGCCTCGAGCACGCGGCCGGTCCGGTCGTCCACCTTGCCTGTCGCGATCTCGCCGGCCTTGCCCGACCAGACGTGCACCGTCCACCGACCCGACTTCGGGTCGTACGAAGCGTCATCGACGATCCTGGGGTACCGGTCGAGCCAGTTGCTGACCTTTGCGTTCTCGAGGAACGCCTGCGTCGCCTGTTCTTCCGAGCTGTGCATCGCGGCCGCGGCGGGCGCCACGAACACCAGGGCGAGCAGGAAGACGATGAGGACGCGCATTACGCGCGCCGCCGAAAACTCCAGAGCTTGTTGCCGATGAAGTTAAGCGGCATGACGAGGATGATCGCGATCGCCTGCGCCGGGATCTTCTCGAGGCCGAGCGTGATCAGTGCGTCCAGGAGCACGAGGTTGGCGGCCAGGGCGCAGACGGCGACGATCAGGAACCGGATCCCCTGGTAGGCGACGTGACCGCGCTGCCCGCGGAACGTCCAGAGCCGGTTCCAGAGGTAGTTGTTCGTCACAGCGACGAGGAACGAGATCGTCGCGGCCAGCAAGTGGTGCCACCCGGCGCCCAGGACGAGGGCGCTGAAGACGGCGAGGTTGATCACGTAGCCCGTCGCGCCGACGGTGCAGAACTTCGCGAGCTGCACCCAGTTGTGCGGCCGCCGCAGCGCGGCGCCTGCGCGCCCGCCGGCGAGCACCAACGAGGTGGAGAGCGAACGGGACACGGGCGCGCCGAACCCTAGCGGCCGGTCAGGCTGCAGGCTTGCGCGTGCGGAGGGTCAAACCGCGGGAGCGATAGAACTCGAGCTCGTCGGTGTCGAGCAGGCCGAACGGCGAGTCGAGCTCGAGGCGGCCGTCGGCGCTCGTCGCCGCCGCGCGGGGCAGAAACCGGTGGCGGCCGTCCTTGCAGCGGACCTCGAAGCCGATCACGTCGTGGTGCTCGGGCTCGAGGATCACGTCGACGACGCGACCGATCTCGATCCCGCGGAGCAGCACGGACTGTCGAAGCAGCTCTTCCACCATGCCTTCTATGCCCACCCTCCCTGGACGCCGAACTCGGTGTCGCCTCGGGGATCCTCCCAGGCGACCTGGACGTCGTCGACGTCCGCGTGGCCGGGCCCGCGCTGGCACCACTCGACCATCGACGCGACGCGCTCCTCGTCTCCCTCGAACACGGCCTCCACCGACCCGTCGCGATTGTTGCGGACCCACCCGCCCAGGCCGAGCGACCTGGCGCGGTCGCGGGCCTCTGCGCGGAAGAAGACACCCTGCACGCGGCCGGTGACGACGACGTGCGCCCGCGCGCTCACTCCGCGAATCCCTCCTCGCCGACGAGGGGTACGAACCGGCATGGCACCGACTTGAGCACGGCCGGCCCCTCCGGACTGCGCACGATCACCTCAAGCCGCTGGCCACGCTTGCCGCCGACGGGAACGACGAGGCGGCCGCCGGTGGCGAGCTGGTCGTAGAGCGCCTGCGGGAAGCCCGGAGCCGCTGCGGCGACGGCGATCGCGTCGTACGGCGCGCGCTGAGGGTACCCGCGCGAGCCGTCGCCCTGGTGCACCTCGACCTGGTCGTAGCCCGCCGCCTCCAGGTTCCGCGTCGCCTGGTCCGCCAGCTCCGGGATCCGCTCGATCGTGTCGACGTGGTCGGCCAGCTCGGCGAGCACCGCCGCCTGGTAGCCGGAGCCGGTGCCGACGTCGAGCACGCTCTCGTCGCCGTCCAGTCCGAGCTCCTCGATGATCCGGGCGACCATGTACGGCTGCGAGATCGTCTGGCCCGCGCTGATCGGGAGCGCGGCGTCGTCGTAGGCGCGCTCCCGCAGCTCGGCGGGCACGAACAGCTCACGGGGCACGCGCTCCATCGCTTCGAGCACACGTTCGTCCCGGATGTCCCGGCCGCGCAGCTGCTCGTCGACCATTCGCGCGCGGCGAGTCTCAGGCGGCACGGGCATAGGCGGGCGCTTCCACGCCGAAGTGCTCGAGCGCGACCGAGGCCACGCCGGTGATCGAACCCGGCGGCTCCGCCGTCGGGCTTACCACCAGCATCGGGACGAGCGAGTCGCCGTCCAGGAGCGAGCCGTGCGAGCCGCCGCCGAGGTGATGGCGGCCGGCGAGGTCGGCCAGCTCGACGCCCGCCGCCGGCGAGACGAGCACGTCCCCCGCGTTCGGGTTGGCGAGCGCGTGCCACGCGCGGGCCTGCCAGCCGTCCGCGGCGGCGCCGAAACGCTCCTCGCCGCCGTCGCGCAAGGCGATCGCCTCGTCACCCTCCCGGAAGAGCACGACGTCGAGGGCGGGCTCCTGTGCGAGCCGTTCACCGATTGCCCGCGGCTCGACCTCCGCGTCCGGGAGGACGTAGACCTGCCCGGCGCGGTTCGACGCGGTGACGGCGAGCTCCGCGTCCGTGCGTCTCGAGCCGGGCCGCAGGAGCCTGAAGTCCTCCAGCGTCCCCTCGAGGCGGAACAGGTCGGCGACCGGCGTCTGCCCGTGGTCGGAGCAGAGGACGACGTCGTATCGGCCGAGGAAGGGATCGATCCCCCCGGCTGCCTCGACGATCGCCGCCACGGCGGCGTCGCTCCGCCCGAGCGCCTCCTGCGCGCCGGTCGGTCCGAGCGCATGAGACGCGAAGTCGTAGTCGGGCAGGTAGTAGAAGAGGAAGTCGAAGCCGTCCCGCGTGACGAGCCAGCGTCCGACCGCCGCGGCGTAGGCGTCGATCGAGCCGGTCGCGCGTCCCCGGATCGCGAGCGGCGCGCCGGTAACGTCCGACTCGAACAGGCTGTAGTAGAAAAACCGCCTGGGCCCGTCGACGGCGCGCACGCCCGGCAGCGTCGCGGCATGCCTGGTGCGTCCGCGGTAACAGGGGACGTTCACGGCGGCCGTGACGAGACCTTCGTCCTCCAGGGCCTCGTAGAGGGTCACGGCGTCCTTCGAAAGGTGCTCCGCGTTCATCTCCACGATCGCGTCGCGGATGGCGCGGCGCGTCCCGGCTGCGCGGATCGCCCCAAACGACGAGCCGTACTCGACCAGACGCCGCTCTCCACGGTGGTACCAGGTCAGGTGCGGGATGCCGTGGACGTCGGGGCCTCCGCCGGTCGCGATCGAGGCGAGGCACACCGGCGTCAGCGAGG
>DASTHD010000215.1:0-6138 GCA_035605555.1 Gaiellaceae bacterium | reverse complement strand
CGGCCTCGTTCTGGCGCCAGTTCTCCTCGAGCTCGCGCTTCTTCTGTGACAGCTTGCGCTCCTTGTCGCGGAGCGAGGCGGCCTTCTCGAACTCCTGGTTCTCGATCGAGTCTTCCTTGTCCTTGCGGACCTTCTCGATCTCTTCCTCGAGCTCGCGGTAGCGGGGCGGCGCGCTCATCGTGCGGATGCGCATACGCGACCCGGCCTCGTCGATCAGATCGATCGCCTTGTCGGGCAGGTGGCGGTCCTGGATGTAGCGGTCGGCGAGCGACGCCGCAGCGAACAGCGCGTCGTCGGAGATCTTGCAGCGGTGATGCGCCTCGTAGCGGTCGCGCAGGCCGCGCAGGATCTGCACGGTGTCGTCGACCGACGGCTCCTCGACGCGGATCTGCTGGAAGCGGCGCTCGAGTGCTGCGTCGCGCTCGAGGTACTTGCGGTACTCGTCGAGCGTCGTCGCGCCGATCGTCTGCAGCTCGCCACGGGCAAGCGCAGGCTTCAGGATCGAGGCGGCGTCGATCGCGCCCTCGGCGGCACCCGCGCCGACGAGGTTGTGGAGCTCGTAGATGAACAGGATGATGTCGCCGCGCTGGGTGATCTCCTTCATCACCTTCTTCAGGCGCTCCTCGAACTCACCCCGGTACTTCGACCCGGCGACGAGCGCCGCGAGGTCGAGGGTGTAGATCTGCTTGCCCTTCAGGAGCTCGGGCACCTGGTTCGAGGAGATGCGCGCCGCGAGGCCCTCGACGACGGCGGTTTTGCCGACCCCCGGCTCGCCGATCAGTACCGGGTTGTTCTTCGTCCGGCGCGAGAGGATCTGCATCACGCGCTCGATCTCGGTCTGGCGGCCGACGACCGGGTCGAGCTTCGACTCGGCGGCCAGCTTGGTCAGGTTGCGCCCGAACTGGTCGAGCAGCTTCGAGCTCTTCGCCTTCTCGCCGGCGGCTCCCCCGCCCTGCTGGCGGCGACCGGGGCCGGAGAGCATGCGGATGATCTCGTTGCGGATCTTCTCGGCGTCCGCGTCGAAGTCGAGCAGGATCCGGGCCGCGACGCCCTCGTTCTCACGGACGAGGCCGAGCAGGATGTGCTCGGTGCCGATGTAGTTGTGGCCGAGCGAGAGCGCTTCGCGCAGCGCGAGCTCGAGCACCTTCTTCGCGCGGGGGGTGAACGGGATCTGGCCGGTCGTGACCTCGTCGCCCTGGCCGACGATCCGAGCGACCTGCGCCCGGACCTCTTCCACGGTGATGTCGAGCGACTCCAGAACGCGCGCAGCAAGACCTTCCTCCTCACGAAGGAGCCCGAGCAGGATGTGCTCGGTACCGATGTAGTTGTGCTTCAGCGCGCGTGCTTCGTCCTGCGCCAGGACAACAACCTGGCGGGCCCGTTCAGTGAATCGCTCAAACAACCTTCGAGTCCCCCTTCCACGACAACTCTCTCAGGCGGCCGACTAGGCCGACCGCAGTCCGAAGGTCGGCCCATGGTAGCTCAGTGATCGGAGCCCACGTCGGGCGGGGCGGGAGGTTCAAAAACCTTTTACGAGGTCGTGCGCCCATCGTCTCTCTGACCTTTCGGCCGGGAGGGGCGAACGGTTTAGAGATGTGTCCCTACTCGACCTGCCGCGGTGCGCGAAAGACGGCCACTGCCGTGCGCAGGCAGATCTTCAGGTCGAGCCACAGAGACCAGTTCTCGATGTAGTAGTTGTCCCACTCCACGCGGTCCGCGAGCGAGGTCTTGCCGCGAAGCCCATGCACCTGCGCCCAGCCCGTGATCCCGGACTTCACGCGGTGGCGGTCGCCGTAGCGGTAGACGCTTTGCTCGAAGAGCCCGACGAACTGCGGCCGTTCCGGCCGTGGCCCGATCAGGCTCATGTCGCCCTTGAGGACGTTGAGCAGCTGCGGCAGCTCGTCGATCGACGTTCGCCGCAGGAAGGAGCCCAGGGCGGTCCGGCGGTCGGCACCCTCCACTCCGCCGGGGGCGGTGTCGGGCGGCAGCGCGAGCTGCTCCTCGTCGCCGTCCCACGACTGCGGGCGCATCGACCTGAACTTGAGCATCTCGAATTCGCGGCCGTCGCGTCCCACGCGGCGCTGCCGGAAGAAGATCGGCCGGCCGAGCGTGAGGAGCACGCCGAGGGCAGCGGCGATCATCAGCGGTGAGGCGAGGAGCAGGAGCACAGCGGCCAGAAGCCTGTCGGCCGCATACTTGATCGCGAACTGGATCCCCCGCGGGTTCGGCGCGCGGGCGGCGATCACCGGTAGGCCGCCGAGGTAGTCGACGGTCAGACGGCCCGTGACCTTCTCGAACAGGCGCGGGACGAAGGCGACGCTGACGCCGAGCTCCTCGCAGCGGCGGAAGAGCCGGAGGAGCACGTCGTCCGGGGCAGTCGAGAATGTCACGATCACCCGCTGCACCCCGTGCTCCTCGACGACCCGGTCGAGGTCCCAGCTCGCGCCGAGTACGGGCAGGACCGGCCCGCCGTCCTGCGCGTCGAGTGGCTCTTTGTCGAGGAAGCCGATCGGGCGGAGGCCGAGCTCGGGCTGCTCGAGCAGCCGCCGAGCGGTGAGCCGGCCGATCCGACCGGCGCCAACGATCAGCGTCGGGCTGAGCCCCTCCCCGTGACGCCTGGCCTGTGTCTGCGACCAGTGGAGCGCGACGCGGCCCGCCGCGAGGTACACCGTCGCGAACGCCCACGGGCGGACGATCTGGGCAGCCAGATCGGGCGTCTCCGAGATCAACTCGCGGAGCGTGAGCACCGCCATGGCCGCGAGCGATGTCACAACGACGACTCCACGCAGATCCTCGAGCAGCTCGGCCCGGAGGCGCGGGCGGTACATCCCGCGCAGGGCGAACACGCTGAGGACGAGGCTGCCGAAGAGGATGACCCAGCCCTGGGGGCCGCCGTCGATCCCCGCGGCGCGCGCGCCGAGCTCGGCCGCCATGCCTGCTACGGCGATCAGCGCGGCGTCGAGCGAGAAGCGCGCCAGCGCCCAGGCGGAGTCGGGCGGGAGCCCAAGGCGCGAACCGCGCCGCTCTTGCTCGATGCGCTGCGAGGAGGAGACCCGTTGAGGAGCCGCCGCAGAAGTCCCTGTCGTCCGCACCTAGCTTCCGATCATCTCCACGTGCTCGCCTAGAGCGAGGCGGCGTCGAAGCCCGACGCCGATCAAGAGCAGCGGTCCGCCGCCGACGAGCAGGAGCACGACGTCGAGCCCGGTGAAGGGCACCCGGCCGGCTGAGGCCTTCGGCGGCGGCGTCGGAGCGGCGGCCGTCCGGCGGGCCGGCGGGCTCAGCGTTCGGTCGGTCTTGACGACCTGCTGGAGGTTCAGCGCGCGTGAGATGTCGGCGCGGGTGTAGTTGCCGTCAAGTCTGCCGTTATCTGCCAGATCCTTATAGATCCTCTGCGGGGAGGCGGCGGTTGCGGGTCCAGCGGACAGCAACGCGCTCAACGCGAAGATTGCCGCTATCAGCACGGGCCGCCGTGCCGTCAAGATCGTCCCTCCTTCTCCCGCAGTGCTTCCCCCGCTGCCCTAATCTTGTCGCTGGGACAACGGAAGTTCAAGGTTTTCGGATACGTCTTTACCTCACCCGAACGAGTGAAATCCGAAAATTGCGCAGAAAACCGAAGGTACATCTAGCCTCGGCCTCCCTGGTCTAGGCTCAGGCGACCGTGGCTCAGCGAACGGCTCTCGTCACCGGCGGCGCCGGGTTCATCGGCTCGCATCTGTCGGAGAGGCTGTTGGCGCAGGGTTGGGAGGTGTACGTGTTGGACGACCTCTCGACGGGATCGGACACGAACGTCTTTCACCTCTCGCGGGACCCGAGCTTCCATCTGAGCGTGGAGTCGGTGCTCTCGTCGTCCGTCGTCAGCGAGCTCGTCCACCGGTGCGACGCGATCTTTCACCTGGCCGCCGCGGTCGGCGTGCGGCTGATCGTCGAGCGTCCGGGCCATACGCTCCTCACCAACGTCCGGGGAACGGAAAATGTTCTCGAGTACGCGAGCCGGTTCGGGAAGCCGGTCCTGATCGCGTCCAGCTCCGAGGTCTACGGCGACCACCGTGCCGAGGACCTGCCGCTCGCCGAGGACGCGCGGCGCATCTACGGCCCGACGACGGCGAAGCGGTGGGCGTACGCCGACTCGAAGGCGATGGACGAGTTCCTCGCGCTCGCGCGGCACGAGGAGGACGGGCTTCGGTGTGTGATCGCGCGACTCTTCAACACGGTCGGCCCCCGGCAGAGCGGCGAGTATGGGAACGTGATCCCGCGCTTCGTGCGCGCGGCACTCGCCGGGGAGCCGCTCGAGATCCACGGCGACGGATCGCAGACGCGGTGCTTTTGCCACGTCGACGACACGGTCCGCGGCCTCGCCGGTCTGATGGAGGAGCCGGCCGCCGTCGGCCAGGTCTTCAACGTCGGCTCGACGGAGTCGGTGACGATCCTCGAGCTCGCAGAACGGGTGCTCGCGCTCACCGGCAGCTCCTCGGAGCTCGTGTTCGTCCCGTACGACGAGGTGTACGGGCACGGCGTCGAGGAGATGTTCCAGCGGATGCCGGCGATCGAGAAGATCAAGGCCGCGACGGGCTGGGAGCCCACGATCGCGCTCGACGAGATCCTCGAGCAGGTCGTTGCGCACGCCCGGGCCGGAAGTGTCGCTCCGGCCTGAGCTTCAAGATGAGCGGGTTGGTTGCGGTGACGCCTAGGCCGGGGCGGCTGGATCGAGCGCTGCGCTCGCTCGAGCCGAAAGTGGTTGCGGTCGTGGTGCTCGGAGCGCTCGCGGTGATGGGGGCACTCGGTGCTTTCCAGGCGGCGGAGGGGCCGGTGGAGGCGGAAGGCGGGCCGGCGCCGCACGGCTTCCTCGGGCTCTTCTATCTCGACGGCGAATACAACATCCCCTCGATCTTCAGCGCCGCGCTCTGGCTCTTCGCCTCGCTGTCGCTCTACGCGGCCGGCCGGGCCCGCGAGCACGGACCGCGGCGCCACATCTGGACCGGGCTCGCGATCGCGCTCTTCTACCTCGCGCTCGACGAGGCTCTCGGCTTCCACGAGAAGCTCGAGGGCTGGACCGGCGTCGACTGGCAGCTCCTCTACCTGCCGCTCCTGATCGTGATCGCGGCGGCCGGGCTCTACGTCCTGCTCCAGAGCCATGGAGCTGCCCGCTGGCTGCTGCTCGCCGCCGGAGCCGCGGCGTTCCTCGCGCAGGTGCTGGAGGTCGTGCAGTGGGACGGGAACGACCCGGTCGACTCCTACCGGCAGCTGATGGTGCCGGAGGAGATCCTGGAGCCGACGGCGGCGGCGCTGATCGCCGTGGCCGGCCTGATGCTCCTCCGCGAAGCCGAGCTCCTGCTGTGAGCAGGCGGCTCGCCGCCGGCGTGTTCGCGGCCGGCGCCCTGGTCGTCGTCCTCGCCGCGGCGCTGTACGCAGGCGGCGAGATCGTCGAGCACGGCCACCTGCTGCCGTGGGCGGGCGACGATGTGCGGAAGGTGCGGTTCTTCGACAGCTTCGACCTCTACGTCTCGTCCGAGACGGGCAAGCCGAGCGCCGATCTGATCAACAGCTACGTGCTCGTCGCGGCAGCGGCAGGGTGCTTCGCCGCTGCGCTTCTCCTCTACCCACCCGCGCTCCGGCCGTTGCTGCTCGTCGCCGGCTTCGGCCTCGGCTACCTGGCGCTCGACGAGCAGTTCGCTGTACACGAGACGATCGGTCACAACCTCGGCTTCCTCGCCGACCTGCCGGGCGTCAAGCGGCCCGACGACGTGATCCTGGCCTCCTACGCGATCCCGTCCGTCCTCTTCATCTACGTCTTCTGGCCGCAGCTCCGGCAGTCGATGAGAGCTGTGATGCTGCTCGTGTCCGGTCTCGCACTCTTCTCCGTCAGCGCGCTGTGGGATCTCGCCGGCCTGCCTGCTGAGGAGGTCTTCGAGCTCGCGCCGTCGCTCGCAATCCTCGGCGCGTTCGCGTTCCTGACGTACGACTTTGCCCGACTCCACCGAGCGCCGGCGTGAACGAGACCTACTACACGGTCGCCGACAGCGGCTTCTTTCCCGGAGCCGTGGCGCTGCTCAACTCGCTGCGGCTGACCGGCCACACCGGCGAGCTCGTCGTCCTCGATGCCGGCCTCACCGACGGCCAGCGGTCGAGGCTCGAGCCGCA
>DASTHD010000197.1:0-2509 GCA_035605555.1 Gaiellaceae bacterium | reverse complement strand
CGCAAGAAGAAGACCGAGCCGGCCGCGACGGCCGAGACCAGGGCCGACCCGGCCAAGAAGCAACAGAGCCGTCCCGAGCGCAAGCCGACCCAGCGGTCGAGCCGCAGCAGCACCCAACGGCGGCGAACCCCGCCGCGCCGGGCGCCGCTCCCGGCCGCGAAGCGCGAGCACCTCGTCTCCGTCGACATCGGCGAGCAGCGGGTCGCCGTGCTCGAGGACGACAAGGTCGCCGAGGTCTACCTCGAGCGCCCCGAGCGCCGCTCGATCGCGGGCAACGTCTACAAGGGTGTCGTCGACAACGTCCTCCCCGGCATGGAGGCGGCCTTCGTCGAGATCGGGCTCGAGAAGAACGGCTTCCTCTACGTCGACGAGATCGTCGTCCCCGAGCTCGAGGGCCGGCGACACGGCAAGAAGATCCAGGATCTGATCAGCCGCGGCCAGGACGTCCTCG
Organism: Gaiellaceae bacterium; assembly: GCA_035605555.1. GTDB lineage: Bacteria > Actinomycetota > Thermoleophilia > Gaiellales > Gaiellaceae > JACDAN01. The sequence continues at coordinate 2,058 of DASTHD010000197.1, read as the reverse complement.
TCCAGGCGGTCAAGGACCCGATGAAGTCGAAGGGAGCGCGCCTGACAACGGAGATTTCGCTCCCGGGACGCTTCGTCGTCTACGTCCCCAGCGGCGAGGGCCTCGGCGTCTCGCGCCGGCTCGAGGACGACGAGCGGATCCGCCTCCGCGACATCGTCAAGGCACTCGACGTCAAGAAGGGCGGCGTCATCGTTCGCACGGCCGCCGAGGGCGCGTCCGCCGAGGACATCGAGCGCGACCTTGTCTTCCTGCAGCGGCTCTGGAAGGAAATCGAGACCCGGGCGAAGAGCGCGAAGGCGCCGGCGCTCCTCTACCAGGAGGCCGAGCTGCCGCTCCGCGTCGTCCGCGATCTCTTCACCGGCGACTTCGAGAAGCTGGTCGTCGACGACGAGCGCACCCAGAAGCGCATCGTCGGCTACCTGAAGAAGACCTCGCCGCATATGGCCGAGCGAGTCTTCCGCCACCGCGAAAAGACGCCCCTCATGGACGCCTACGGAGTCGACGCCGAGATCCGCTCGACGCTCTCTCGCCGGGTCGATCTGCCCTCTGGCGGCTACCTCGTCTTCGACTACGCCGAGGCCTTCACGGTCATCGACGTCAACACGGGCCGGTTCGTCGGCTCGCGCGGCAAAGGCTCCGGCGCCCGGCTGGAGGACACGATCACGAAGAACAACCTCGAGGCGGTCAAGGAGGTCGTCCGCCAGCTCCGGCTCCGCGACATCGGCGGGATCATCGTCATCGACTTCATCGACATGGCGAACCCGAAGAACCGGGAGGCCGTCGAGAACGCGCTCAAGAGCGAGCTGGAGCGCGACCGGACGAAGACCTATGTGGTGGAGATCTCGCCGCTCGGCCTCGTCGAGATGACGCGGCAGAACGTCGCCCACGGGCCGCGCGAGATCCTCACGAAGCGTTGCCCCACCTGCCACGGCGACGGCATCGTCATCTCCGAGACCTCCGCGGCGGTCGAGGCGGAGCGGAAGCTCCGCGCGCTCGCTGCGGCCTCACGGACAGGAGCGTTCAAGGTCGAGCTCAACGCGCACGTGGCCACGATCCTGATCGGGCCCGGCGCCTCCCGCTTGCGTGCGATCGAGGAGCGCACCCGCCGGCGGTTCTTCCTCGTCGGCAAGGAGGGCGTACCCGCCGAGCACTTCGAGGAGCTCGAGCGCGGCCCGGTCGCGAAGCTCCAACCGGAGTCGCCGATCGCCGAGGGCGAGGAGCGCCGGCTGAAGCTCGTCGAGGTCGGGCTCCACGACTCGACGGCCGGGGTGGCGAAGGAAGGCGACCTGACGATCTCGGTTGCGGACGCGGCCGGAATGGTCGGGAAACGCGTCAAGCTTCGCGTCGAGCGAGTGCTCGACGGCACGGCCTACGCGACGCTCGCCGACGGAGACGTCTCGGTCGACGTCCCGATCACCGCTGAGGCGCTCGCCGAGAAGCCGACGCGCGCCCGGCGGTCCCGCGCGCGCGCGGCGAAGCCCGCGCCGGCTCCGGTCGAGGAGCCCGCGGCCGAGGAGGCCGAGCCCGAGGCTGCCGAAGCCGTGGGCGAGGAGCAGACCGAGACGCCGGAGTCCGAGCAGCAGCCGCGGAAGAAGAAGACCCGTCGCGGCTCCCGCGGCGGCAGGCGGCGGAAGAAGAAGCCCGCGGCCGCGGCGGCCGAGGCCGGCGAGGAGCAGGCCCCCCAGCCGGAGGCGGCCGAGGAGGAGGTCGCGAAGCCCGAGGTCGACGAGCCCGAGCCTGCAGAGACCACGAACGGGCAGCCGGACGAGGCTCCCGTGCTGATTCACGTGCCCGACCGCGAGCTCGGCTCCGCGCCGGCGGATGAGACAGCCGCGAACGGCGAGCAGCCGAAGAAGAAGAAGACGCGGCGTGGCTCACGCGGCGGCCGGCGGCGACGCAAGCCGGCCGCGGCCAAGGCGGACACGGCTGAGCGGCCGGCTGCGGCCGAAGGCGCCGACTAGGCGGCGCCGACCATCAAGGCCGTGCTGGCTTCGCCGGTACGGCCGTCCGCACAGCCGCTGGTAGACTGACCGACCCGCGGGAAGCCCCCGCGGTTTT
>DASTHD010000196.1:0-6341 GCA_035605555.1 Gaiellaceae bacterium | reverse complement strand
CCCGCCGAACGGCGTCGAGACGCGAACGGACGTATTCGAGTTGACGGAGAGGACCCCGGTGTCGATCGCGCGGACCACCCGCATGGCCCTGCCCACGTCCCGGGTCCAGATCGACCCGGAGAGCCCGTACGGCGTGTCGTTAGCGATGCGGACCGCGTCGTCCTCGTTCTCGAACGGAATTACGGCGGCGACCGGGCCGAACACCTCCTCGCGCGCGACCCGATCCTCGTTCGACGCCTCGACGAGGGTGCAGGGGAACCAAAAGCCGGGAGTGTCAGGATCGTTGCCACGGAAGACAACGTTACCGTCGAGGTAGGACGACACCTTGTCCCGGTGCTCCGCCGAGATCAGGGGGCCCATCTCGGTCGTCTCGTCCTCGGGGTCGCCGACCTTCACGCGGCTCGTTGTCTCGACGAGCAGCTCGAGGAAGCGGTCGTAGGCCGCCCGCTCCACGAGGATCCGCGAGCGGGCGCAGCAGTCCTGGCCGGCGTTTCCGAACACCGCGTAGGGCGCCCCGGCCGCGGCGGCCTCGAGGTCGGCGTCGGCAAAGATGACATTGGCAGACTTGCCGCCGAGCTCGAGCGTGACGCGCTTGATCGTGGCCGCGGCGCCTTCCATGATCCCGCGCCCGACCTCGGTCGACCCCGTGAAGCCGATCTTCGCGACGTCGGGGTGCTCGACCAGCCGCTTCCCGACGACCGACCCGGGGCCCGGCACGACGTTTAGCACGCCCTCGGGAATGCCTGCGTCGAGCGCGAGCTCGGCCAGGCGCACGGCCGTCAACGGTGTCAGCTCGGCGGGCTTCAACACGACCGTGTTCCCGCAGGCGAGCGCGGGGCCGAGCTTCCAGCTCGAGATCGCGATCGGGAAGTTCCAAGGGACGATCAGTCCGACGACGCCGAGCGGCTCGCGGAAGGTCATGTCCACGCCGCCGGCGACGGGGATCGTCTCGCCGTGGTGCTTGTCGACAGCGCCCGCGTAGAAGTAGAAGACCTCGGCGACCATCGCGACCTCGCCGCGCGAGTCCTGGATCGGCTTGCCGACGTTCCGCGTCTCCAGGAGCGCCAGCTCCTCGCCGTGCTCCTCGACGAGCGCGGCGAGCCGGCGCAGCAGTCGGGCCCGGTCGCCCGGCGCTACGGCTCGCCACCCCGGGTATGCCGCCGTCGCCGCGGAGACGGCGGCGTCCGTTTCCTCTACGCCGGCCGACGGAAGCTCCGCGATCGGTTCCTCGGTCGCGGGGTTGACGACCGTGATCGTCATGCGGCCATGGCGATGTGGCCCGGCTCGGCGGCGACCCGCTCGATCCACGCGCGGACTCGCGGGTAACCCGACAGGTCGAAGCCGCCTTCGTCCGCCACGTGCGTGTACGCGTAGAGGGCGATGTCGGCGAGCGAGAGGCGGTCGCCGACGAAGTAGTCCCGCTCCTCGAGATGCCGTTCCATCGCCGCGAGGGCGCGGTGGCCGGCTTCGTGCCGCGCCGGCAGCCGCTTCGCGTAGGCCTCCTCCGGCTGCCCCGAGTAGGCGAGCCAGAAACGGGCGACGGCGATTGCCGGCTCGTGCTCGTACTGCTCGAAAAACATCCACTGGAGCACCTGCGCCCGGTCGTAGGCGTCGTCGGGAACGAAGCGAGTGCCCTCGCCGAAGAACCACAGAATCGCGCCGGACTCGGCGAGCGGGCGGCCGTCGTCGAGCACGAGCGTCGGCACGCGCTGCGCCGGGTTCAGGTCTCCGAGGAGCTCGTCTCGGTTCGATCGGTCGACCACGTCGACCGTTCGCCGCTCGAACGGAAGCTCGAGGTGGGAAAGGAGCAGCCGCACCTTGTAGCAGTTGCCCGACACGGGGCTGTCGTACAGCAGCATCAGCGTCCATGCTCCTCGCGGTACCGCGCCGCCTCCTCGACAAGGCCGCGGAAGAGCGCGAAGTCCTCACCCTCCTCGGGGTGCCAGAGCACGCCGAGCGCGAAGCGCTTGTGGGGATCCTCGAGGCCCTCGACCAGCCCGTCGTCGGCCCACGCCACCTCCCGCAGTCCGTCGCCGATCTTCCCCATCCCCTGGTGATGGTGGGACTTCACCGGCGTGTGCTCACCGAGGAGGGACCCGAGCCGGCTCTCCGGCTCGACCCGCACGTCGTGGTCGGAGTACGCGCCCGGCAGGTGCTTGTGGCGCTCGTGGCCGACGAGCTCCGGCAGATGCTGGACGAGGTCTCCGCCACGCGCGACGTTCAGCAGCTGCGAGCCGCGGCAGATCGCGAGCACCGGCATGTCCCGCTCGAGCGCCGCCTGCAGGAGCGCGATCTCGGGCTCGTCCCGCCAGGGCTTCGGCTCGTCCGTCTCGGTATGCGGCTCGGCACCGTACAGCTCCGGGTCCAGGTCGCCGCCGCCGGAGAAGATCACGCCATGGACGGCGTCGAGCGTCTCGTCGATCCCGTCCTCGACCGGCGGCAGCACGATCGGCCGCCCGCCCGCATGCTCGACGGCCCGCACGTACGCGAGCGGCACGACCGCCGCGTTCTCGGTCCAGACCCCCATCTGAACCTCCTCGGCATACGAGGTGATCCCGATCAGCGGTCTCATCCGCGCTCGAACATGCGCTCACGCTCGTAGCAGGTGACGACCTCGTCGAAGAGCTGCTGCTCGATGCGCGCGTAGTTCAGGTAGTGGTCGACGACCTCGTCCCCGAGCGCCCCACGGGCGACCGAGCCCTGCTCGAGCGCGGCGATCCCCTCACGGAGCGAGTGCGGGAACCGCTCGGCGTCGGACTCGTAGGCGTTGCCCTCGAGCGGCGGCGGCAGCTCGAGGCTCTGCTCGATGCCGTAGAGGCCTGCGGCGAGCAGCGCCGCGAACCCGAGGTACGGATTGACGTCGCCGCCGGGGATCCGCGTCTCAGTTCGGAGCGCCTGGCCGTGGCCGACGATCCGGAAGCCGCAGGTGCGGTTGTCGTGACCCCAGGCGAGCGTCGTCGGCGCCCAGCTCCCGGCGGCGAACCGCTTGTACGAGTTGATCGTCGGCGCGAGGAAGATCGCAAGCTCCTTCAGCGCGGCGATCTGGCCGGCGAGGTACTGCTTGAAGACTTCGGACTCGCCGTCGAAGGCGTTCTTGCCGTCCTGCCAGAGGCTCGAGTGGATGTGGCAGGAGCTCCCGATCCAGGTGTGGTCCGGCTTCGCCATGAACGTGACGGAACAGCCGTTCAGGTGCGCAATCTCCTTCGCGCCGTTCTTGTAGACAACGTGGTTGTCCGCCATCGTCACGGCGTCGGCGAAGCGGAAGTTGATCTCGTGCTGTCCCGGCCAGGCCTCGCCCTTCGAGCTCTCGACCGGGATGCCCGCCGCCTGCATGCCGTTGCGCAGCTGGCGGATGAAAGGCTCGTCGAAGCTCGTGGCGAGCACGTGGTAGTCGAGGATGTACGGCACCGACGGTGTCAGGTCGCGATAGTGCTTGGCATGCGCCTCCTCGTAGGTCTCCTTGAGCAGGAAGAACTCGAGCTCCGAGCCGAACATCGGCGTGTAGCCCAGGCCCTGCGCGCGCTCGACCTGCGCCTTCAGGACCTGGCGGGGAGAGGGCGCGACGGCCGACCCGTCGTGGCCCTGGAGGTCGGCCAGCACGAGGGCCGTCCCCTCGAGCCAGGGGATCCGCCGCAGGGTCGCGAGGTCGGGCTGCATCCGGAAGTCGCCGTAGCCCTGATCCCAGCTCGCGAGCGCGTACCCGGGCTTCGGGTCCATCTCCATGTCGAGCGCCATCAGGTAGTTGCAGCCCTCGACGCCGTGGTCGAGCGAGTCCTCCAGGAAGAACTCCGCGTGGACGCGCTTGCCCATCAGCCGCCCCTGCATGTCGGTGAAGGCGACGACGACGGTGTCGATCGCACCCGTCTCGACCTCCGTGCGCAGCTCCTCGAGCGAGATCACGCGGACGAGAGTAGTCCGGCGATCAGGTTCCGATCAACACGGCTCGCGACCGCGTCGGCCGCCGAGAGGCGCTCGGCGGGGAGCGTGGTGGTCACGCCGACGGTGTAGAGCCCGGCCGCCTTCGCCGCGCCGACACCGGCCTCCGAGTCCTCGACGGCGGCCGCTTCGCCCGGTGTCACCCCCAGCAGATGGAGCGCGATCAGATAGCCCTCGGGGTCCGGCTTGCTCCGCCGGATGTCGTCGGCCGAGACGACCACCGTGATCGCCGGCGACAGCCCGGCCGCGTCGAGCACGGGCTGGATCTCGGCTCGGACCGAACCGGAGACGACACCCACCGCGACGCGCTCGGCCGCTTTCCGGACGGCCGCCCGCGCTTCCTCGCCGATCGTCGAGCCGTCGGCGAGCTCCAGGTATCGCTTGGTCTTCCGCGCCTCGAGGGCGAGGTCGTACCGGCCGAGCCAGCGGTGGATCACTTCCCGATCCGAGAACCCGGCGAGCTGCGCGTAATAGTCCTGCTCGCTCAGCGGCTTGCCCGCGTCGGCGAACAGCTCCTGGAAGATCCGGCAGAGCAGCGGCTCGTCCTCGGAGAGCGTGCCGTTGAAATCGAGGAGGAGCGCCCGCATCTCGCGCAACTCTAGGATCGGCCGGTGGAAGCGGAGGAGGTAGCGGCGCGGATCTGGCCCGGGCGCGAGGTCAGGCTCGAGCCGCTCGGCGGCGGGATCACGAACCACAACTTCCGCGTGGACGTCGACGGCGAGCGCCTCGTCTTGCGGATCGCGGGAGCCGACACGGAGCTGCTCGGGATTGATCGCGAAGCGGAGCGGGCGGCCGCCGAGGCCGCAGCTCAGGTCGGCGTCGGCCCCGAGGTCGTCGATTTCGTCGAGGGCTGCCTCGTCACCCGGTTCGTCGACGGCAGGCCGATACCGGTCGAGGAGATGCGCCGTCCCGGGTGCCTCCGCGAGACCGCGGCGCTACTTCGGCGCGTGCACGAGGGCCCGCCGTACCCGGCCCGTTTCGATGCGTTTCGCGTGGTGGAGGCGTACCGCGAAACGGCGCTCGAACACGGCGTCGAGCTCCCGCCTGAGTACGCGGCCGCCAAACAGCGCGCGGACGAGATCGAGCGCGAGCTGGGCGAGCGGCCACAGCAGCCCTGCCACAACGACCTGTTGAACGCGAACTTCATCCGGAGCGCCGACGGGATCCGGATCGTCGACTGGGAGTACGCGGGGATGGGCGACCGGTTCTTCGATCTCGCGAACTTCTCGATCAACCACGAGCTCGACGACGAGCAGAACGAGACCTTGCTCGAGGCGTACTTCGGCGAGGTGACGGATGAGCACCGGCGGCACCTGCGGCTGATGCGCTTCATGTCCGACTTCCGCGAGGCGATGTGGGGCGTCGTCCAGCAAGGCATTTCGAAGCTCGACTTCGACTACGTCGACTACGCGCAGAAGCACTTCCGGCGGCTCGAGCTGTGAGAGACCGGGCCCGCGCGGTGGTGATCGGCGGCGGCGTGGGCGGCTGCTCGGTCCTGTACTGGCTGACCAAGCTCGGCTGGCGCGACGTCGTCCTCGTCGAGCGCGCCGACCTGACGAGCGGCTCGACGTTCCACTCGGCCGGCCTCGTCGGGCAGCTCCGCGGCTCCTTGAGCCTGACGAAGATGATGATGAGCTCGGTCGAGCTCTACCGGTCGCTCGGCGACGAGGTCGGGCTCGAGACCGGCTGGCACGAGGTCGGGTCGCTGCGGCTCGCGTCGTCGGAGGAGCGGATGGAGGAGCTCGCGCGCCAGGCCGGGTGGGCGAAGACCTTCGGCCTGCCGCTCGAGCTGGTCTCGGCCGAGCAGGCGCTCGAGCTGTTCCCGCCCATGTCGATCGAGGGCGTCGTCGGCGCCGCCTACCTCCCCACCGACGGCTACATCGACCCGAGCCAGCTCACGCTCGCGCTCGCCGAAGGCGGGCGGCGCGGCGGTGCGGAGATCGCGACGAACACGCGGGTCACCGGCATCGAGGTCGAGCGCGGCCGCATCCGCGGCGTCGAAACGGACAAGGGGCGGATCGAGACGGAGCTGGTCGTCAACGCCGGCGGTATGTTCGCCGCGGAGATCGGCGAGCTGGCGGGCGTAACCGTCCCGGTGATTCCGTTCGCGCACGAGTATCTCGTCACGCGCCCCGCGGGGCTCCCGCTGGAGCTCCCGACCATGCGCGACCCTTCGCTGCTCGTCTACTTCCGCGGCGAGTCGGGCGGGCTCGTGATGGGCGGATACGAGCGCCATCCGGCGCCGTGGGGGCTCGACGGAATCCCCGCGGACTTCAACGGCCGGCTGCTGGAGGAGGACTGGGACCGGTTCCAGGAGCTGATGGAGAACGCGCTCGTGCGCGTGCCGATGCTCGGCGACGCGGAGATCGTGCGGCTCGTCAACGGCCCCGAGGCGTTCACCCCGG
>DASTHD010000182.1:0-28266 GCA_035605555.1 Gaiellaceae bacterium | reverse complement strand
TTCTGGCGTGTCTCCGGCGGCCGCGGCGAGGCGGGCCGCCTCGGCGGCTGCCAAGCCGCGGCGGAGATGCCGGCGCATCAGCTCGACGCGCCGCTCGTCGGCGCCGGAATAGAGGCGAAACCCGCCCTCGGAGCGCTGGGGCCGCAGGAGCCCGTAGCGCCGTTCCCAGGCGCGGAGGAGCTCCGGCGCCACGCCCGTGCGCCGGCTCAGCTCACCGATCCGAAGCTGTGGGTCACTGCTCATAGTCCCATTGTACGAAATTTGTACAGAGCCTTGACAAACACGGCACAACTCTGTACATTCCCTGGACAGAAGTAGGACAGGGAAGGGAGGAACAACGTGAAGGCACTCGACCTCACAACAATGGGACTGCTGATCGTCGGAGGGCTCAACTGGGGCCTCGTAGCGATCGCGGAGTTCGACCTCGTCGCGGCAATCACCGGCGAGGAGTTCGGCACCACCAATGCACTGAGTCGGATCATCTACGGGCTGGTCGGCCTCTCGGCCATCTACCAGGCGATCAGGCTGCCGTCGTTCGCGGCGCGCGAGCGGCGGGACCCGCGGGCGGTGGCGGCATGACTGCCCGCAGACTGACCATGGCTGTCGTCGTCCTCGCCGCGCTGGTCACGGCGGTGGCAGTCGGTGGGGCAACCGCGTCGCCGAGTTCGAGCTCGGCGAGCGAGAGGACCATCGTTCAGACGGCGAGCGACGCGGGGCAGTTCAAGACCCTGGTCGCGCTGGTCAAGCGGGCCGGCCTCACGGGTGCCCTGTCGGGCTCCACGAAGCTGACGGTCTTCGCGCCGACCGACAAGGCGTTCGCGAAGGTGCCGCAGTCGACTCTCCGCAAGCTCCAGCGCAATCGCGCGCTCTTGCGGTCGGTGCTCCTGTACCACGTCGCCAAGGGGAACGTGAAGGCGGCCCAGGTCGTCAAGCTCCGGACCGTGAAGACGCTGAACGGCGCGACGGTGCGCGTCGGCGTCAAGGGGAGCCGCGTCTACCTGAACCGGACGGTTCGGGTCGTGAAGACGGACATCGGGGCGTCGAACGGCACGATCCACGTGATCGACGGCGTCCTGATCCCGCCGGCGAGCTAGGCAGTCCTGCTCCGGCGCTCCGCCTACCATGTGCGGAGCGCCGGAGTAGCTCAGTTGGTAGAGCGCCGCTCTTGTAAAGCGGTGGTCGTCGGTTCGAGTCCGACCTCCGGCTTCAGACGGGGAGCGCGATCAGGACGTACGCGTTGACCGCGTCGTCCTTGCCCTTGACCCGTAGGCCGGAGCGCTGCTCGACGATCGACCCGTCGGGAAGCTGGTCGAACGTCTCGGAGCCGATCAGGACGCCGCCTGCGGGCGCGAGCGACTCCAGTCGCGAGCCCGTGTTGACGGTGTCGCCGACCAGCGGATAGGCGACGTGGCCGTGGCCGCCGATCTCGCGGAGCATCGCTTCGCCGCTGTTGACGCCAACCCGCATCCGCGGCCACCCCGGATGTTCCAGAGCAATGTGCGCGACCTCACGCTGGAGCGCCAGTGCGGCTCTCGAGGCGCGGAGCGCGTGGTCGGGCTGGTCGCCACGGCTGTTGAAGACGGCGACGATGCCGTCGCCGATGAACTTCTCCAGGTCGCCGCCGAACTTGCGGGTGATCAGCGGCGCCGCGACGCCCCAGTACGCGTCCAGCACCTCGGCTGTCTCGTGCGGCGAGGAGCGTTCGGCGAAGCCGGTGAACCCGGCGAGGTCGCCGAAGAGGACGCTGATGTGCTGCCGGCGCTCGCGCGTCGTCGAGAGGTAGAGGCGCCGGAATCGCTCGTCCCGCCACTCGCGTCGTGCGGCGAGCCCGATCACGAGGTAGGCACTGACGATCAGCCCGTGCCACTCCCACCAGCTCGCGTGCCACTTGCGCTCGCCGGTCAGCGCGACGCCGACGAGCGCCTCCGACAGGAGCACGAAGCACGCGATCACGGACGCCTGAAGCAGGTTCGGTCGGTGTCGGAAGATCTGCCAGTAGCGGGCGGCGCTGGCGGCGTAGACGAACGTGCCGACTGCGGCCATCGACGCGATCAGGACGCCGCGCGCCGCCTCGCTCTCCGGCCCGTGCAGGGGTGGGAGCTTCGTGAGTGTCCAGACCGACCAAAGGGCGATCGCGAGCAGGACGCCGGCGCGGAGCAGCTGTCGATGCCGGATCAGGAGCGGCGCGATCCCGGGGCGGGCATCCACGAAGGCGGATCCGGCCGCGAAGAACGAGCTCACGAGCAGTCCGACGGTGATCGCGACCTGGAAGCCGGCGTACTCGCTCGAGAACAGGATGCCCGGCGTCCCGATCGCATGAAGCCCCATGAACCCGCCCGTGGCCATGAAGGCGAGGGAAAGGAGCAGCACGCGCGCGTCACCGCGCCGGTTGGCCGCCTCGCCGGCTGCGTACCCGAGGATGAATGCGACCGTGCCGGTGATGCCGAAGACGACGAAATGCACCTGGTAGTTCTCGAAGTGCGGGTCCAGGCGGGAGCGAAGAAGCAGCGAGACGAGGCCGATCAATGGAAGCGCCGCCGCTACCGACGCGACGACGAGGGCGACTGCTCGGCCGTGCCCCTGAAAGAGCGCCAGCGGGCGCAGGCGCGCCCTGTCGGCTTCTTCCAGTTGCGAGGTGGTCGGGACCGAGGACATTCGGGAGCCAACGTCGGAAGGGCATCCCTTTATTCCCGAGCTCGAGCCCGGCGCTTCGGGCTCAGTTCCAGCGCATGCCGGCGAGCTGGTCGAGCTTGATGTTGCCGCCGCTCAGGACGCAGACGACGGTCGAGCCCGGCGCGGCGTCCACAAGGCCGTTCAGCATCGCCGCGACCGGCGCCGCGGCAGCGCCCTCGACGACGATCTTCGTCCGGGACAGCGTCCAAAGGAGCCCCTCGAAGATCTGCTCGTCCGGGAGCGCGACGATCTCGTCGACGTTCCGGCGGACGATCTCCAACGTCGTCTCGCCGACGCGCTTGACGGTCAGGCCGTCGATCACGCAGTCGACCTCGTCGAGCTGCACGCGGCGACCCTCCTCGACGCTGCGTTTCATCGCCGGCGCGCCCGACGACTCGACCCCGATGACGCGGATCTTCGGGTTGAGTGCCTTGAGCGCCGTCGAGACCCCGGAGATGAGCCCGCCGCCGCCGATCGGAACGACAACGGTGTCGACGGTCGGCAGGTCGTCGTAGATCTCCAGGCCGAGCGTCCCCTGCCCCGTGATCAGATCGAGATCGTCGAACGGGTGGACGTACGTCAGTCCCTGCTCCTCCACGAGCTCGAGCGCCTTCTCGTTCGCCTCGTCCCAGATGCTCCCGTGCAGCACGACGTCGGCGCCGTAGGCACGCGTCGCTTCGACCTTCGAGGGCGTCGCGTTCTCGGCCATCACGACCACGGCTCTGATCCCGTGGAGGGCGGCGGCGAGCGCAACCCCCTGGGCGTGGTTCCCGGCGGATGAGCAGATGACGCCCGCACGCTTCTCGGCTTCGTCGAGGTGGGCGAACTTGTTCAGCGGACCGCGGATCTTGTAGGAGCCCGTCTTCTGGAACGACTCCGCCTTCAGCATCACGTCGAAACCCGTCGCCTCGCTCAGCGACCGGGAGCCGACGAGCGGCGTGTGGTGGGCGTGCCGCTTGACGTGCTCGTGAGCCTCCCGGAAAGCGTCGATGGAGATGTCTGTCGTGATCATTGGCTCCTTCCTTCAATGGCGCGCTCGAGGTCGGCCCAGAGCGCCTCGACGTCTTCGAGCCCGACGCTGAGCCGGACGAGGTTCTCCGGCACCCGGTCTCCTTCCCAGCGCGCGCGGGTCTCGAGCACCGAGTCCGCGCCGCCCAGCGAGGTCGCGTTCTTGATCAGCCGCGTGCCGGTCTCCACGCGCCGAGCGGCCTCCGCGCCGCCCGCGACGTCGAACGACATGAGGCCGCCGAAGCCGGGGTACCGGACCTGCTCGACCCCGGGATGCGCCGCCAGCCGGCGAGCGAGCTCCGTCGCCGTCGCCGTCTGGCGCTCCATACGCACCGGCAGCGTCTTCAGGCTGCGGCTGAGCAGCCAGGCGGCGTCCGGCGCCGCGACGATGCCGCTGCGAGTGCGGAACTCGAGCAGCCGGTCGTAGTCGGCCTGCTCTTTCGCGATCACGGCCCCGAGCAACACGTCGTGGTGGCCGCCGAGGAACTTCGTCGCGCTGTGCAGCGCGAAGTCGGCACCTCGCTCGAGCGACCGCAGGTAGATGGGTGTCGCTGCGGTCGAATCGCAGACGACCGGTGCGGCGTGAGCTGCAGCCGCCTCGAAGTCCGGCATCGAGAGCAGGGGGTTCGAGGGCGCCTCGATCCACACGAGGTCGGCGCCGTCCGGCGGCGGTCCGGTCTGGTCGAACTCGACGAGCCGGATCCCCCAGCGCTCGAGCGCTCGCACGAGCGTCGGCGTGCCGTAGTAGGCGCCGTCGGCGACCGCAATCGTCTTGCCGGGCTCGAGGAGCGTCAGCAGCAGCGACGTTGTCGCCGCGGATCCGGACGGGTACAGCAGCGCGTGACCGCGCTCCAGCTCGCCGAGCGCCCGCTCCGCCGCGACGCCGGCCGGGTGGGCATAGCGCTGGTAGTAGAACTCGCCGGGCTCACCGTCCTCGTAGGGCCAGATCGTCGAGCGGTCGAGCATCTGGCGCGATGCTAGTTAGGCTCACGGCGTGGCGGCGACAGACGACCGCATCGAGTCGACCGGCGACAAGCTCGACCTGCTCAACCGCCTGCGCGAGGAGGCGCTGAACCCGGCGACCGAGCAGGCGGTCGAGCGCCAGCGCTCACAGGGGAAGCTGCTGGCTCACGAGCGGATCGAAAAGCTGCTCGACCGCGGCTCGTTCGTCGAGCTCGACCGCTTCGTGCGTCACCGGAACCCGTACTTCGGGATGATGGAGCGCAGGCCGTACGGCGACGCGGTCGTCACCGGCTACGGGACGATCTTCGGCCGCAAGGTCTTCGTCTTCTCGCAGGACTTCACCATCTTCGGCGGAAGCCTCTCCGAGTCGTTCGCCGAGAAGATCTGCAAGGTCATGGACCTGGCGCTCAAGTTCGGGTGTCCCCTGATCGGGATCAACGACTCGGGCGGCGCACGGATCCAGGAAGGTGTCGTCTCGCTCGCCGGCTACGCCGAGATCTTCTGGCGGAACGTGCAGGCGTCGGGCGTGATCCCGCAGATCAGCCTCGTGATGGGCCCGACGGCCGGGGGCGCCGTCTACTCGCCGGCGATGACCGACTTCATCTTCATGGTCGAGGACAGCTCGTACATGTTCATCACCGGTCCCGACGTGGTGAAGACCGTGACCGGGGAGGAGGTGACGTTCGAGGAGCTCGGCGGCGCCGCGACCCACGCGTCGAAGTCCGGGGTGGCGCACTTCACCGCGCCCGACGAGGAGACGTGCCTCGAGGATGCGCGCTACCTCCTCTCATTCCTGCCGCAGAACAACCTCGATCCGACGCCCTACTTTCCGCCGACGGACGCGCCCGATCGGGAGGACGCGGAGCTCGACACGCTGATCCCGGACGAGCCGACGAAGCCCTACGACATGAAGGAGGTGATCCGGCGCGTCGTCGACGAGGGCGAGTTCCTCGAGGTGCACCAGCACTACGCGGAGAACATCGTCTGCGGCTTCGCCCGGCTCGGCGGCCACTCCGTCGGCGTGGTCGGGAACCAGCCGCAGTCACTGGCCGGTGTCCTCGACATCGAGTCGTCGTCGAAGGCGGCGCGGTTCGTGCGCACGTGTGACGCGTTCAACATCCCGCTGGTCACCTTCGTCGACGTTCCCGGCTTTCTCCCCGGAACCGACCAGGAGTGGCACGGGATCATCCGCCACGGCGCGAAGCTCCTCTACGCCTACTGCGAGGCGACCGTGCCGAAGCTGACCGTGATCACGCGCAAGGCCTACGGCGGGGCGTACGACGTCATGAGCTCGAAGCACATCCGGGCCGACTTCAACTTCGCGTGGCCTACGGCGGAGGTGGCCGTGATGGGACCCGAAGGGGCGGTCAACATCGTCTTCCGCAAGGAGCTCGAGGAGGCGGACGACCCGGAGGCCCGCCGCCAGGCGCTGATCGCCGACTACCGCGAGCAGTTCGCAAACCCGTACGTCGCCGCGGAGCGGGGCTACGTGGACGACGTGATCGAGCCGCGGCGGACGAGGCCCGTGCTGGTCAACGCGCTCGAGACCGCACTGACGAAGCGCGAGCCGCGCCCGCGCCGCAAGCACGGCAACATCCCGCTTTAGGAGGGACGGTCGTCGAGGTTCGACCCGCGCAGGATGGTGATCGCCGTCCGCTTGCGCTGCTCTTCGCAGCCGTGGCGGAGGAGCGCGACGGCATCGCTGCCGAGCCGCCGATCGACGTCGAGAGGCGAGCGGCGAGCTGGGATCTGGATCGCACCCTCGTCGCGGTCGAAGAAGACGAGATCGTCGGGCTGCTTTTCATCCTGGAGAGCGGTTTCGGGTTCGGCGAGATCGGGATGATGGTCGCGCGAGGGTGGCGTGGGCGCGGCGTGGGAAGCGCCCTGGTCGCCGCCTCGATCGATTGGGCTCGCGCGAACGGGCTTCACAAGCTCACGCTGAGCGTGTTTCCGCAGAACACCGCGGCGATCGGTCTCTACCGGAAGTTCGGCTTCGTCGAGGAAGGGCGTCGGGTAGCGCACATCCGGCGCGACAACGGAGAGCTCTGGGACCTGATCGACATGGGGCTGCTGCTCTGACGCGGCAGGCCCGGACGGGCTATCGCGCGGCGGCTGCGATCGCCGGCGCGTAGCCGAGTTCGCGGGCGAAGACCTCGACGATGTGCGGGTCGAACTGCGTGCCCGCGCAGCGCCGGAGCTCCTCGACCGCCTCGTGGGGCGTCAGCCGGCCCCGGTAGGCGCGGTCCGAGGTCATGGCGTCATACGCGTCGGCGACGAAGATGATGCGGGCGCCGAGCGGGATCTCCTCACCGTGGAGGCGATCCGGGTAACCCGTGCCGTCCCACCGCTCGTGGTGGTGAAGCACCCAGTCGGCGACGGGGTCGACGCCGAGGCTCTCGAGCATCCTGAAGCCGATCTGTGAGTGACGCTCGAGCACAAGGCGCTCGGGTGGGGTGAGCGGGCCGGGCTTGCGGAGGATCTCCTCCGGGATCGCCAGCTTGCCGAGGTCGTGCAGGCTGCCGGCCAGGCGCGCCAGCTCGACCTGCTCCACGTCGAGGCCGAGATGCGCGGCGATCCAGGCGCCGAGCTCGGCCACCCGGGTGGAGTGGCTGCCGGTGTAGGTGTCGCGTGCATCAACGGCCTTGGCAAGGCTGGCGGCTGCGCGGAAGCGGGCGGCGCGGTCCGGGCCGTGGGCGAGGCGGCGGAGCTCCGCGAGCTCGACGACCTCCGGCCGGTAGATGTGCACGCGGTTCTTGCCGTGCTCCTTCGCCCAGTAGAGGGCGCTGTCGGCGAGGCGGATCAGCTCGTCCCGGTCGAACGCCTGCGTCGGGAAGCTCGCGATCCCGGCGCTGGCCGTGACCGAGCCCACCTCGTCGAGGTCGAGCGACGCGATCCGCGCGAGCACGGTCTCGGCCAGTGGCAGAGCCTCCTCGCCGCTGCGCGCCGGCAGGAGCAGCGCGAACTCGTCGCCGCCGAGGCGGAAGGCCTCGCCGTTCTGGCGGAGCCGTGAGCCGACCTCGGCGAGAACTTTGTCGCCCACCGGATGGCCGAAGAGGTCGTTCACGCGCTTGAAGTCGTCGATGTCGATCAGGCAGAGCGTGAAATCCACCGCGCGTGCCTCAGCGCGGACCAGCTCCCGCTGCACGCGCTCCTGGAAGGAGCGGTGGTTCCCGAGGCCGGTGAGCGGGTCGGTCAACGCAAGACGCATCGCTCGCAGCGCCTGGTACGCGGACCGCTGGTAGAGCGAGATCGCCAGGAGCGGGCCGACGAGTGCGGCGGAGAGCAGCGGCGAACGCTCCCACAGCACGACTAGCATCAGCGCGGCGGACGCCATCAGCGCGAACGGGACGACCGTCGAACGCGCCGAGGAGCCAACGAGCGGTGCGAACGCGCGTCGCGCCGACCTCGCGACTGCGGCCGATACGAGGACGAGGTTGATCGTGTACTGGGCGGCCGCGGACAGCAAAACCATGGCGACCAGCGCGGCCGTGTCCTCCCCGTGGACGAAGGACACGAGGCCGGCGGCCACCGCGGCGCCGATGGCGAACACTGAGGCGTTGTAGGCGACGCGCTCCAGCGGGCGGTGTTCGATGAGCTGCATTGCGGCGGGCGCGGCAAAGGCGATCAAGATCCCGGCGTCCCAGCCGAACAGGACGATCCCGCTCGTCCCGAACACGAACGAGAGCGTGACGCCGCCGCTCTCGGCTCCTTCGATCGGCACGGGGTAGCGGCTCGCGACGGTCGAGGCGACGAGCAGCGCCAGCGGCCCGACGAGCTCGCCGAGCCCGAGGGGAGTCGTCGCGAACGAGATCGCAGCGGCGAGCGCGATCGCGAGTCCGGCGCCGCAAACCGGAACGACCAGGAGAAGCAGTCGCGGCGGCAGGCGTTTCATGGCCCGAGCCGCGCTACCAGTTCCAGTTGTTGTCGATCTGGGCGCCGAACAGATCCCAGACGACGGCCGCCGAGACCAACAGCGTCAGAATCCTTGCCTTCCACTCCAGCATCGGGCTCCCTTTCCCCGTGAGGACGCGTCGATTGTCCGCCGCGCCGGGGGCCGTGCCATCACCCGTTCGGGGGGTTCGCGTCGCGGCTGCGACTAAGAAAGCCCTGCTTCTGCCAGGGGCCGCCGGCCCCAGGCGAAGCGCTCGGCCGCCCACCCGGTCACCTGGGCGAGCGCGACGCCGTAGCGGGACGAGTTGATCATCCAGCCCGAGCCGAGGTAGATCCCGGCATGGTCGATCGCCGCGACGCGGGCGCGCCGGCCGCCCTGGCCGAAGAAGAGCAAATCCCCCGGCTCGAGCTCCGCGAACCCGATCCGCTTTGCCTTTGGCACCTCCCCGGCCATCTGCGCGGCGGTGCGTCCGCGGATCGTCGCGGTCAGCGCCGCCCCGCCGGGGTACGCCTGGAGCTTGTAGACGCGCCAGACGAAGCCGGAGCAGTCGAAGCCGCCGCGCGAGGTGACGCCGAACACGGTCTGCCGGCCGCTGCTCGTTCCGCCCCAGACGTACGGGTAGCCGATCAGGTTGACGGCAGTCTGGAGCACCCTCCGCTGCCAGGGCGTGTACACGGGCAACTCGAACTGGGCCGCCGCGCTCTCGACCGAGCCGACCTCCCAATCGCGGAAGCGCAGGATCTGTGCGCCGGAATAGGCGGCCTCGGCGCGGGTCGCCACATCGTTCGGGAGCAGCTCCAGGTCGTCGCTCGGCGCCTGGTGGTTGACCCGCAAGCCGAGGAGGCGTGCGGCGACTTCGCTCCCGAAGCGGCTGGGAGGCCGGAGGCCCGAGGCGCGGGCGCCGAGGTAGAAGAGCCGTGCGTCGTCGCCGAGGCCGAGCGACCGGACGAGCGTCTGGTCGAGCCCGGCCATCGTCACCGGCGCGCTGGGGGCGCCGCCGAGGAGGGAAGGCGTCTCCGTGAGGCCGGAGACGAGGTCGTCGATAGCGCTGTGCGTCAGGGGGGCGTTGGGCCGGAACGTCGTGGCGTCACCGCCCATCAGCCCGCGAGACGTAACGAGTGTGATTTCAGGCGCGGCCCAGGACCGCGTCGTCTTGGCGGCGACGGCGGCGGGAGCGAGCAGCGCCAGGCAGGCGCAGACGAGTGCGGCGAGCGGACGACGCATTCGTTGAGCCAATCGGCCTGGGCCCCGAGCACCTTTAGGCTCCGCCCAATGGACTGGCTGGTGACGCCGGAACCGTCGGACGACAACGAGCGGCGAGCGCTCGTGCAGGCGGCCGAAGAGGCTGAGGACGGTGACCCGCCCAGCGCCTGGTGGCGCTCCGGCCTGGAGGAGCTAGGCGGTGGCCCGGCTCCGCAGCAGACCTGGCGCCAGTCGGGCGTAGTCGAGCCCTGACACCCAGGTGATCACGAGGGCCACGAGGAGGGCCCACCAGGCGACGTCGTCACTCCAAAGGCCTGCCGCGGCGAGCCCGCCGACGATCGCCGCGACAGACTGCGTCCACGTCTTGAGCTTCCCGAGGTCGCGGGCGCCGAGCACGACGCCCCGCTCGAGCGCGGCGAGACGGAGGCCGGAGACGAGGAACTCGCGCGCCACGATCGCCGCGACCATCCAGCCGGGGAAGACGCCTCGCCCGACGAGCACGATCAGGACGGAGAGCACGAGCACTTTGTCCGCCACGGGGTCGAGCAGCGAGCCCATCGCCGACGTGCGGCCGCTCCGCCGCGCGAGCCGCCCGTCGAGCCAGTCCGTGGCCATGGCGGCGGCGAAGAGCACCGTCGCCCAGTAGTCGTGGTGCTGGAAGTCGAGGACGTAGAGCAGCACGATCAGCGGTGCTGCCGCGATGCGAGCGACCGTCAGCTGATCCGCAATGCTCACCGCCAGAGAGAATACGGCCGTCGTGGCCCCGTTCTCGAAGGTCCTGGTTGCCAATCGCGGCGAGATCGCGATTCGCATCTTCCGCACGCTGCGGGAGCTGGAGATCGTCCCGGTGGCCGTGTACTCCGAGGCCGACCGCGCCTCCTTGCACGTCGACCTCGCCGATGAGGCGTACCTGCTCGGGCCGGGGGCGCCGGCCGAGAGCTACCTCGCGCAGGAGCGGGTGATCGACGCCGCAGGGAAGGCGGGCGCGGAGGCGATCCACCCCGGCTACGGGTTCCTGGCCGAGAACGCGGACTTCGCGCGCACCGTCGAGGCCGCCGGCCTCGTCTGGATCGGTCCGCCGCCCGACGCGATCGAGGTCATGGGCTCCAAGGTCGCCGCGCGCGAGCGGATGCAGGCCGCCGGCGTCCCGATTATCCCGGGGACGACCGAGGCGGTGACGACCGCCGATGAGGTCCGGCTGCTCGGCGACGAGCTCGGCTGGCCAATCGCGATCAAGGCCTCAGCCGGCGGCGGCGGGAAGGGCCTGAAGGTCGTCCCCTCGCCCGATGAGGTCGAGCGGGCTTTCGAGTCGGCCCAGCGGGAGGGGGAGGCCTACTTCGGGAGCTCCGCGGTCTACGTCGAGCGCTACCTCGAGGATCCGCGCCACGTCGAGGTCCAAGTGCTCGCGGACGCTCACGGCAACGTGATCCACCTCGGCGAGCGGGATTGCACGATCCAGCGGCGCCACCAGAAGCTGGTCGAGGAGACGCCCTCGCCGGCCGTCTCGCCCGAGCTCCGAGAGCGCATCGGCGGGATCGCAGTAGACGCCGCGCGGGCCGTCGGCTACCGCTCTGCCGGGACGATCGAGGGGCTCCTGTCCCGGGAGGGCGAGTACTTCTTCCTCGAGATGAACACACGGATCCAGGTGGAGCACACGGTGACCGAGCTCGTAACGGGGCTCGACCTCGTTCGGGAACAGGTCTTGGTCGCGGCCGGAGAGCCGCTATCGCTGCGCCAGCAGGACGTCCGGCTGACCGGCCACTCGATTGAGTGCCGGATCAATGCGGAGGACCCGTCCAACGGCTTCTTGCCGGCGCCGGGGCGGATCACGGGCTACCGGGAGCCGGGTGGGCCGGGGGTGAGGGTCGATTCGGGTGTCGACGCGGGGCGCGAGGTCGTCGCGCTCTACGACCCGATGATCGCGAAGCTGATCGTCCACGGCGTCGACCGGGAGCATGCGAGGCATCGCATGCTCCGCGCGCTCGACGAGTACCGGATCGACGGCGTCAGGACACTGCTCGGCTTCCACCGCGCGCTGCTGCGCGACGGGTGCTTCGTCGCAGGCGCGACCTGCCACGGCATCGTGGAGTCGGAGGACCTGGCGCAGCGTGCGGACGAGTTGTCTCATGTGACAACTACGGTAGCCGCCGCCTCGGACGGCATCGCGCCCGCCGCTCTGCGCGAGCGGCGGATCCACGCGGAGCTCGCCGGCCGCCGGTACGAGCTGAAGCTGCTTGTGCCCGAGCCGCCGTACGCGGAGCTCGCCCGCCGACGGAAGGAGCGCGACGCGCGGCTAGCCGGCCACGGGGCCGAGGAGGCCGTCGTCAGCCCGATGCAGGGCACGGTTCTCTCGGTCGAAGTCGCCGAAGGTGACGAGGTCGAGGCCGGCCAGGTGCTTTGCGTCGTCGAGGCGATGAAAATGGAGAACGTGATCGCGGCGCACCGCGCGGGGCGGGTGGCCGAGCTCTCGGTCGCGGCGGGCCAGCCCGTCAAGACCGGCCAGGTGATCTGCATAGTGCAGGGCGCGTGACGACCGCCCGGCCTTTTTGCTCAGACATCTCCCGCGAAAACGACGAGCCACTCGGCGCCACCGCGAGCCGCATCGACCACTGGCTCCTCGTCGAGTACCGCGGGCTTTGGAGCTCGGACGCCCTCGTCGGCAGCGGCCTCTCCGACCAGGTCAAGGCCAGGCTGCGGGAGCTCCGCTCGGCCCGGCCGCGCACGCGCCTCCTCTTCATCCGCCGTCCGGACCGCCGACACCATCGGAAGCTCGCCGTCTATGTCGCCACCTCCCGGCAGGGGGAGGAGCGGATCGGCCGGTTCGAGCTGGACGAGCACGAGGACCTGCGCCGCCTCGACCCGTGGGCGACGGCCGAGGACACCGACGAGCTGCTCTTCCTCGCCTGCACCCACGGGAAACACGATCCGTGCTGCGCGCTCTACGGCAGGCCGCTCTACGAGGCGCTCAGCGAGCAGCTCGGCCCGGAATCGGCGTGGCAGTGCACCCACGTCGGCGGCGATCGCTTCGCCGGCAACGCGCTCTGCCTGCCTCACGGCGTCTACTACGGGCGGGTCGAGCGGGACGACGTGCCCGGCCTGGTCGACGAGTACTTCGACGGGCGGATCTCCCTGGCCCACTACCGCGGGCGGTCGTGCTGGCCGTTCGCTGTCCAGGCCGCCGAGCGGAGGATCCGCGCGGAAGAGGGTCTGACCGGGCTCGATGACCTCACCCTGAGCAGGGTCGCGCAGGTCGGCGACGGCCGCTGGATAGTGGGGTTCGACACGCGCGTCGGGCCGAGAGAGGTCGAGGTGGCCACCGAGCTCGGCGAGCTGACGATGCTGACGTGCAACGCGGACCGCGCGAAGCGGCCGCTGCGGTACGTCGCTATGCCTCGCTGAGCTGCAGGAATCCCTCGCGGACCAGCCGCCGGACGAGCACCAACCGGCCGGCGCCGTCGAGTGACCCCGGAAGCTCCGCTGCCGTGAACGGCTCGTCCGACCGGACGATCGCCTCCAGCTCCTCCGCGACGTGGGCCGGGAAGGTGACGTCCCTGCCCTCGAACACGAGGGAGACGCCGCCGTTCTGCTCGACCAGATCGGCGAGCACCGTCGGCCGCCGCTCGACGCGGGAGCCCGGCTCGAGACCTTCGAGCGCGCGCAGCTGCGCCATCTGCCCGTCGCGGATCGGCCGGCGCGACCGGATCAGGCTCTCACGGGCACGACGTGCGACGTCCTCGGCTCCGAGGCGGGCGCGCAGCGTCTCGACGAGCTCGTCGGTCCCGTTCCCCGACTGCCACGAGCGCCGGAAGCCGACCTCGTCGCCCAGTTCGTCGAGCGCCGCCTTGAAGGCGTCCAGCCAGGTGACGACGTTGACGCCGACGGTGATGTGGAGCGAGTCGGTGTCCGAGGTGAGAGCCTCGTGCAGCCAGCCGCGCGGAAGGTAGAGCATGTCCCCGGGCCGAAGGACGCGGTCCTCCACGGGCGGACCGGGCTCGCCCAGCTCCTCCGAGTACTTCTGGTGCTTCAGGGGCAGCTTCCAAGCCGGCTCGTAGACGAGCCAACGCTTCTCTCCCGAGACCTGGAGGACGAAGACGTCGTGCGTGTCGTGGTGCACCGGCAGCCCCTGGGCGCGCCGGGGCGTGTAATAGGCATTCGCCTGCGCCGGGTGGCCGAGTGTCTCCTCCAGCGAGCGGCAGAACTCGGCGATCGACGGCTTCGTCAGATGGAGCCCCTGGAGTACGATCGTCGCGCCGCGCTCCCACTCCGCGAGCACCTGTTCGACGTCGGCGGTCCCCGTGAACGGCGTCGGCCGCCACGGGATGTCGAGCGTGTAGTCGCGGGCCCGGAGCTGCTCGCCGGCCTTGACCAGGCGAAAACCGGGGTAGCGCAGGCCGCCCGAGGTAACGGAACGCTGAACCTCCTGCTCGGAGAGAAGGTCGTCGTAGCGGCCGGCTTCGTCCCGCTCGATCGCGAGCGGCCTGCGCTCCCAGTAGGTCTCGAGGAACTCCGCGGCGCCGACGGGGTCGACGCAGTGCCCGAGCGCTCTAGGAGTCTGTGCCGTCGGAGTCGCTGTCAGTGTCGTCCGTGTCGCTGTCGGAGTCGTCCATGTCGGCGTCCGAGGTCTCCTGCCGAATGGACTGGGCGACGTCGGTCTGGATCTCGTCGTCGCTGAGCGTCGTGTGGTCGCTCATGCCATCTCCTTCGATCGTGGATACCAGCTGTCGAGTGTATGTATCCCGATCGGGCGCCGCTAAATCCGGACGGCGTGGTCGGTTACCCAGAGGACATCTGCCCCCTGGGTGACGTCGCGCGCCTCGGGCCGTGTGAACGGGCCGAAGAGGAAGCGGAGCACGGTGCCCGACCGGAGCGCCTCCGAGCCCTCGATCGTGCCGCGATAGGTTTCGCCGGGCGCGAGCAGCGGGGGCGGCGCCGGCGTCACGCTCACGGGTTGCAGGGCCGGCGGCGTGCGCGTGAGGTCCTCGGTCAGCCGCTTGAGCTCGGCCTGCGAGGTGGTGTCGAGCGGAACGAGCCCGAAGCTCTGCGGACTGATCCGGTACGGGCTCGTGGAGTTGTTGGTCACGGCGACGTTCGCCTGCCACCCGTCCGGTCCGACCGCAAACTGCCCGACGCGGAAGGTGAACTGGCCTGCGGCGTACCGCTCGACCCAGCCCAGGTCCACGTCCCGCGGCGTCGCCGCCGGCGCCAGCGTCGGGTGCTGGATGCCCGAGCAGCCGGCGAGTGCGACCAGCACGAGGAGCCACGGATAGACTCGCCAGCCGGTCATGGACCTCTACGAGTACCAGGGCAAGGAGCTCTTCAAGCGGTTCGGCATCCCCGTCTCCGAGGGGCGCGTGGCCGACACACCCGAGGCGGCCCGTGCCGCCGCCGAGGAACTCGGTGGACAGGTCGTCGTGAAGGCGCAGGTGCTGACCGGCGGACGTGGGAAGGCCGGCGGGATCAAGCTCGCCGACGGGCCGGACGAGGCCGAGGAGCACGCGCGGGCGATCCTCGGCCTGGACATCAACGGCCACGTCGTGCGGAAGCTCTGGATCGAGCGCGCCTCGGACATCGAGCGGGAGTACTACCTCTCCCTGACCTTCGACCGCGGCGAGAAGAAGGCGCTCTTCATGTTCACGAAGGAGGGTGGGGTCGACATCGAGGAGGTTGCGGCGGAGCGCCCGGAGGCGCTCGCGCGCCTGCACGTCGACCCGCTCGAGGGCTTCCAGCCCTACCAGGCGCGGCGCCTGATCTATGGCGCGGGGATCGAGGACGAGGGCGAGCAGAAGCAGATCGCAACGATCGCGGGCCGGCTGTACGACGCCTTCGTCGGCTCGGAGGCGATGCTGACCGAGATCAACCCGCTGATCGTCACCCCCGAGGGCGAGGTGAAGGCGCTCGACTCGAAGTTCACCGTCGACGACAACGCGCTCTACAAGCACCCCGACATTGCAGAGATGCGCGACCTGGAGGCGTACCCGCCCGAGGAGCGCGCGGCGCGCGAGAAGAACGTCACCTACGTCAAGCTCGACGGCGAGGTCGGCGTGCTCGGGAACGGCGCCGGCCTGGTCATGTCCACGCTCGACGTCGTCGCGCTGGCCGGCGGCCGCCCCGCGAACTTCTGCGACCTCGGCGGCGGCGGTGACGCGGAGGGCGTGGTGGACGCGCTGGAGATCATCAGCGCCGATCCCCAGGTGAAGTCGATCCTGTTCAACATCTTCGGCGGTATCACGCGCTGCGACGAGGTCGCCCGCGGGATCCTGCAGGCGCTCGACCGCCTCACGATCGACGAGCCGATCGTCGTCCGCCTCGACGGGACAAATGCGGAGGAGGGGAGGCAGATCCTGAAGGACGCCTCGCCGCCGAACCTCGACGTCGAGCCGACGATGCTCGACGCAGCCAGGCGCGCAGTGGAGCTGGCGTCTTGACCGACGTCTGGAGCAGCCGCGCGCAGGCGATGCGTGAGAGTCCGACGCACCGCGAGGGGCCGGACCTCGATCTCGTGATCGAGCTGTGCGAGCCGGCGATCGGCGTGGACGCGATCGACGTTGCGACCGGCGGCCAGCACGTTGCGAGACGGCTGCGCGATGAAGGAGCGCGCGTCGTGACGGTCGACCCGGCGCCGGGCATGGAGCCGGACGTGATCTCCCGCGCGGAGACCCTGCCGTTCGCCGACGGGAGCTTCGACGTCGCCGCCTGCCGGATCGCCGCCCATCACTTCGAGGACGTCCAGGCTGCGGTCAGCGAGATGGCGAGGGTCACCAGGGACCGGGTGGTCGTGCAGGACAACCTCTTCCAGGGCGAGCGCCTGGAGGAGGCGGAGAGGCTCCGGGATCCGAGCCACGTCCGCCGCTATACCGAGGAGGAGTGGCGCGCGTTCTTCGAGAACGCCGGCCTGGAGGTCGACGAGCTTCAGATCATGGCTCGCCGCCTGCCGGTGGAGCCGTGGCTCCAGCGCTCGGAGGCGCCACCCGACGTCGCTGCGAAGGTCCGGGAGCTGATCGCCGACATCACCGACGAGGACGGCGCCGCGCTCCACAAGGCGATCATCATCCGAGGCCGGAAGCGCTGAATGGCGATCATCGTGGACAACGACACGCGGCTCGTCGTCCAGGGCCTCACCGGGCGCGAAGGGTCGTTCCACGGGATCCGCAACCGCGACTACGGCACGAACGTCGTCGCAGGGGTCACCCCCGGCAAGGGCGGCCAGGACGTCCAGGGCGTGCCCGTCTTCGACACCGTCGCCGAGGCAGTCTCCGAGGCGGGCGCCAACACGGCGATGGTGTTCGTCCCTGCGCGGTTCGCGACCGACGCGGTCTACGAGGCGGTCGATGCGGGCGTGGAGACGGTGATCTGCATCGCCGAGGGTCTGCCGGCGCACGAGATGCTCCGGGTCTACAACTACATCCGCCCGAAGGGGATCACGATGCTGGGCCCGAACTGCCCCGGCGCGCTGTCCCCCGGGAAGGCCAACGTCGGGATCATCCCGGCCGAGATCTTCCGCGAGGGCAACGTCGGCCTCGTCAGCCGCTCGGGGACGCTCACCTACCAGATCGGGCACGAGCTGACGCAGCTCGGGCTCGGGAACTCGACGATCGTGGGCATCGGCGGCGACCCTGTCGTCGGCTCCGGGTTCATCGACATCCTCGCGCGCTTCCAGGCGGACGACGAGACGGAGCTGATCGTGATGGTGGGCGAGATCGGCGGCGCCGAGGAGGAGAAGGCCGCCGTCTACATCCAGGAGCAGGTGACGAAGCCGGTGATCGCCTACATCGCGGGCTTCACGGCCCCACCCGGCAAGACGATGGGCCACGCCGGCGCGATCATCTCCGGCACCTCGGGCACGGCGCAGGCGAAGAAGGAAGCGCTCGAGGCCTGCGGCGTCCGTGTGGGGACGACGCCGACCGAGGTCGCCCAGCTCGTCGCCGACACCGTCGGCGCCCGCGCCTAGGAGTCCGTCGGGTTCGCCTCGAGCAGCTCGCGGGCGGCATCGAGCTGATCCTCTGCGACGAGAACCTCGCGCCACCCGCCGAACCCGGCCGTGCCGATGTTGCCGACCTCGGCGGCGCGCTCGCCGCAGCGGATTCCGTTCGCGCGAAGGAGCGAGATCACGATGTCGACCTCGGCCTGGGTGGGGACGACGGTCAGTTGGGCGGCGGTCTCCATCTCGGGAGTCTCGCCCATCACGCGAACGCCGCATAGAGCAGCAGCAGCAGCGGCGGCACCAGCAGCAGGCCGATCGAGAAGCCGGTCAGCACCGCCACCACCAGCACCAGGGCAAAGGATGCGCCCAAAAGGCCGACGCGGCGTGACGAGAAGGGCGCCGCGACGGCGAGGCCGGCGGCGACGAGCAACGCCGGGACGATGACCGCCGCGTCCGTGCCCTTGCCGTGCTCGACCGCGACGAGGTAGACGGCGCCGATAGCGACGAGCAGCGCAGCCGCGCCGATGGAAGCGATGCGGGACGCCATCCGACGACGATCCTAGAGTCGCTGCGTGGAGACGATCTCGCTCGCTCGGGGCGTTCCCGCGCCCGAGTGCATACCCGTGGAGGAGCTCGCCGACTGCGCGCGGGCCGCGATCGAGGCCGACGGCGCCGCCGTCCTCTCCTACGGCAGCTCGGCCGGCTACGCGCCGCTCCGGAGCTGGATCGCCGAGCGCCACGGCGTCGCCCCCGAGCGCGTCGTCGTCACGAACGGGTCGCTCCAGGGCTTCGTCTTCCTCGCCGCCCTTCTGGCGCGGAACGGCGAGACCGTACTGGTCGAGGCGCCGACTTACGACCGGCCTCTGAAGATCCTCCAGGGACTCGGCGCGGACGTCGTCGCTGTGTCCCAACATGAGCACGGAATCGACCTGGACGCCCTCGAGTCCCAGCTGCGCACGGGTGACAAGCCGGCCTTCCTCTACGTGATCCCGACCTTCCAGAATCCGAGCGGACGCTCGCTCGGGGTCGAGGGGCGCCGGCGGCTCGTCGAGCTCGCCGCGGAGCACGACCTGCTCGTGCTCGAGGACGATCCCTACGGGCTCGTGCGCTTCGAGGGCGTCGCGCCGCCGACGCTCTTCGAGCTCGAGGGAGGCGGGCGCGTGATTCACTCGTCGTCCTTCTCGAAGATCGTGGCGCCCGGCGTGCGCGTCGGCTACCTCGTGCTGCCGGAGGCGCTCGCGGCGCGGGTGGAGGCGCATGCCACCTCGACCTACATCACGCCGGCGCTCCTCTCGCAGGCGACGGTCTTCGAGTTCCTGCGCCGCGGCCGGCTCGATTCCAACCTCGAGCTCGTCCGCTCGCTGTTGCAGGCGCGGCGTGACGCGATGCTCGAGGCGCTCGACGAGCACTTCGGCGGAACCGGCGCCGAGTGGAACCGGCCCGAGGGCGGTTACTTCCTCTGGCTCGACCTTCCCGACGCCGTCGACGCGGTCGAGCTCCTGGCTCGGGCCGAGGCCGCCGGGGTCACGTTCGTCCCGGGGCCCGACTTCTTCCCGCGGGGCGGCGGCGGCCGGTCAGCGGCGCGCCTCGCCTTCAGCTTTGCCTCGCCGGCCCAGATCGCCGACGCCGTCGGCCGGCTGGCCTCGGCCCTGGGCGCGGCGACGGCGGGAAAACTGCGACAGCAGCACGCCGCCTAGCAGGCCGAGCGCGAAGACGAAGACGATCTCCCAGATCAGGGAAATGTTCGCGCTGAAGAGGATGAAGTGGATCGTGATCTGCTCGTCGTTGCGCACGATGAACGCGATTACGTAGAGCGCGAGCAGCAGCAGCCCGATCAGCACCGACCAGAGCCGCGGCTGCCACCGCTCGGTGTCTAGTCGCCGGCGAGCCACGTGCGCCGGATCTTACGGCTAGGCGGCGGCTACGGCCGCTGAGGGCTCCGGGCGGGGGACGAGCCGAGGCTGCTGCGGCGGCCGCAGGCTATGAGGCTTCGCTGGCCTGAACGTTGGACAGGGGGAGTCCATGGGGAGGGCACAAAGCCCCGCCCTGCGGAAATAGCAATCGCTGCAGCTTGCCTCGGCTCGTTTGCTCATTGTCCGGTTTGACCTCCAAGGTGCCCCGCTCCTGGGGCGGCATCTTGCGACGTTCGGGCGGCAGAAGCAAGGGGGCAGAAAAACGAAAACCCCGCAATTTCCGGCCAAAAGAAACTGCCGAAAATTGGCGGTTCCTTAGGCGTTCGGCGCTGCTGTTGCCAGCTCGCGCAACGCCTGTTGAAAGCTGTCCACAGGAATGATGCGGAGTCCGTCGGCGTAGCGCCGCGCCTCGGCTGCGTTTTCCCCAGGGACGAGGAAGAGATCCATCCCGGAACGCCTCGCACCGATCGTTTTCTGCTTGATGCCCCCCACGGGCCGGATCGAGCCGTCCAGCTCGATCTCTCCGGTCGCGGCGACGCGGTTTCCGTGGTCGACGTCCCGACCCAGCTCGTCGACGAGATCGAGCGCGAACGCGAGGCCGGCTGACGGCCCGCCGACGTTGCCGAGATTGATCTTGACGCCGACCGGCAGCTTTTCGACCTCGGCATCGTCCGAGATCACGACGCCGAGGAACGCCTGCTTCGGGTCCTTCGGGTTCGCGACAGTTTTCAGCGTGACCTCGCTCGTCTCGCCGTCGCGCGTGAGCGTCAGCCGGACCTCGTCCCCGGGCTTTTTCGGCGCCATCAGCCGGCGCAGGTCGGCGACGCTCCGGACCGGCTTTCCGTCGAGGGCGACGACGACGTCGCCGGCCTGAAGCTTGCCGGTCGCGGGGAAGTCGGCGGCAACGGCCTCGATCAGCACGCCGCGATTCCGGACCTGAACCTTGTACCCCAGCTGCCTGAGCGCCACGGCAGCCGCGAATTTCTGGCTCTGAGCCATGTCTCGGAGGTCTTCCCGCCGGCGGGTCCTGTCGTCCTCGCCGGTGGGGTTGAACTCGTGGGCAGGAATGAGCGTCGAGCCTTCGTGGATGCCGGGAAACGCCTTCTCGAGCAGGCTCGCCTTGCGAACGTCGACGGCGACGTAGTAGATCCCGCCGCCGTTCCGATCCGGTTTCTCACCCTCGACTTGCACGAGCGGCTCCAGCTGCTTCGCGTTCTCGGGCAGCAGGATGTAGTCGTCCGACGGCGCCAGGTAGAGCACCGCCGCCACGAGCAGGAGCACGGCCCCGAGGCCGAAGAGGATGTTCCCCCAGCCGAACCGCTTCACGGGATGCTGCGCGTGAGGCCGCCGTCGACCGGGATCGCGGCGCCCGTGACGTAGGACGCCTCGTCGGAGGCGAGGAAGGTGACCACGCGTGCGACCTCCTCCGGCCGCCCCAGGCGCCGGAGTGGGATCTGCTTCAGGTCGTCTTGGCTCGGCCCGTCGGGATAGCGCTCGGCGAGCCGCTCGGTGTCGATTCGCCCGGGCGCAATCGAGTTGATCGTGATTCCGTCGGGCCCGACCTCCCGCGACAGCGTCTTCGCCCACCCGATCACCCCAGGGCGGACGGCGTTCGACAGCGCCAGATTGTCGGACGGCTCGCGCACCGTGCTCGACTCGATGTTGATCACGCGGCCTGCAGGGCTCTGCCGCAGGTGCGGCAGGCAGAGGTTCGTCAGCCGTACCGCCGAGAGCAGGAGGAGCGCCACGGCCGCCTCCAGCGACTCGTCGTCCACCTCCAGGGCAGGGCCGCGTGGCGGGCCGCCGCTGTTGTTGACGAGGATGTCGATGCCGCCGAAGGCCGCCAGCGTTTGCTCGACGACCCGCTCGCAGTCCGGCGGGTTCGTGACGTCACCCTGGACGGCCAGCGCGCCGAGCCGCTCTGCCTCCGCCTCGAGGACCTGGCGCCGGCGCGCGAACATCGTCACGCTCGCGCCTTCCGCCGAAAATGCTTTTGCGATAGCGAGCCCGATCCCGGCCGAGGCGCCGCAGACGATGGCGGTGCGGCCGCTCAGTCGAGCAGCCACAGCAGCACGAGGGCGAGGATCGGCAGCCCGGCGACGATAGTGCCGAGGACGAAGGGCGAGAGCTCGAGCGGCCAGCCCTGGTCGGCGTTGCGGATCCAGAACTGCCGGCCGCCCTTGCTCCCCCAGCAGTCGGCGCAGACGCCCTGCACGGTTGGGCTCACGCGGCCACAGTGCGGGCAGAGCGAGCGGCGGGCGAGCCTGAGCTCGAGCGCGCTGCGCGAGAAGCGCGGCGGCCCGAGGCGCCTCCGTCTAGGACGTGAGTACGCCCACGACGTCACGGACGGCCTCCGCTGAGGCGTGCAGGAGCCTCTGCTCGTCCTCCGTCAGGTCGAGCTCGTAGATCTCCTCGACCCCGCCGGCGCCGAGCTTCACCGGGACGCCCATGTAGAGATCCTCGATCCCGTACTCGCCCTCGAGGTAGGCGGTGCAGGGAAGGATCCGCTTTTCGTCGAGCATGATCGAGTCGACGATCTGGGCCGCCGCCGCACCTGGGGCGTACCAGGCGGACGTGCCGAGAAGCTTGACGAGCTCACCGCCGCCGCTCGCCGTTCGGGCGACGAGCTCGGCGATGCGGTCGTCCGACAGCAGCTTGCGGAGCGGGACGCCGCCCACCGTCGTGTGCGAGACGACCGAGACCATCTGGTCGCCGTGGCCGCCGAGCACCATGGCGGTGACGTCCTTGACGGAGGAGCCGGTCTCCCAGGCGATGAACGTCGAGAAGCGGGCCGTGTCGAGAATGCCGGCCATCCCGAAGACGCGGTTCTTCGGCCAGCCCGACACGGTCTTCGCGACATGGCACATCGCGTCGAGCGGATTCGAGACGACGATCAGGATCGCGTCCGGCGAGTGCTCGACCACCTGCGAGGTGACGGAGCCGACGATCTTCTCGTTCGTCGAGACGAGGTCGTCGCGGCTCATGTCGCCGGTGCGCGGGACACCCGCCGTGACCACGACGACATCGGAGCCCCCGGTGATGTCGTACTCCGTGGAGCCCACGACCCGCGGCTCGTACCCGACGACGGCGCCGGCCTGGTTGATGTCCAGGGCCTTCCCTTCGGCCAGGCCTTCCTTGATGTCGACGAGCGCGACCTCGCAGTAGTCACGCCGCGCGAGCTCCTGCGCGCAGGTCGCGCCGACATTCCCGGCGCCGACGACGGTGACCTTGCGGCGGCCCTTGCCGGGCGTGAACCCGTGCCGGCCGAGCTCCGTCAAACCCGCACGCCGAGCTTGTCGATGAGGGCGTCGGCCACCTCGCTCGTCCCGACGGCCGTCGGGTCGTCGCGGGTCGGCTTCATGTCGTAGGTCACGCTGCGCCCCTCCCGGATCACCTCTGCGATCGCCGCCTCGACCCGGTCGGCCGCTTCGTGCTCGTCGAGGTGGCGGAGCATCATCACGCCGGAGAGCATCTGCGCCATCGGGTTCGCCTTGTTCTGGCCCGCGTACTTCGGTGCGGAACCGTGCGTCGGCTCGAAGATCGCGGCGCTCTCGCCGAAGTTGCCGCCGGGCGCCATGCCGAGGCCGCCGATCATCCCGGCGGCGAGGTCGGAGACGATGTCGCCGTAGAGGTTCGGGCAGACGAGCACGTCGTACTCCTCGGGCCGCTGGACCAGCTGCATGCACATGTTGTCCACGATCCGGTCGTCGAACTCGAGATCCGTGTTCTCGGCGGCGACCTCCTGGGTCACGCGGAGATAGAGCCCGTCCGTGAACTTCATGATGTTCGCCTTGTGCACGGCCGTGACCTTGCGGCGGCCGTTGCGGCGCGCGTAGTCGAACGCGAACTGGACGATCCGCCGAGTCCCGCTGATCGACAGCGGCTTGATCGAGATCCCGGAGTCGCGGTGGCGCAGATTGCCGCCGTGCTGCTCGATCCAGGCGATCAGCTCCTCGGCCTCGTCGCTCCCCTGCTCGTACTCGATCCCCGCGTAGAGATCCTCGGTATTCTCCCGGATCAGGATCAGATCGACATCGTCGAACCGGGAGCGGACACCCTCGTAGCTCTTGCAGGGGCGCACCTGGCCGTAGAGATCGAGCGCCTTCCGGAGGCCGACGTTGACGGAGCGGAAGCCGCCGCCGACGGGGGTCGTGATCGGCCCCTTCAGCGCGACGCCCGTCTCGCGAATCGCGTCCAGAACGTGGTCGGGAAGCGGGTTCCCGTCGTTCCGGTCCATCACGTCGGTGCCCGCGTACTGGACGTCCCAGTCGAACTCGACGCCCGTCGCCTCGAGGACGCGGCGGGTGGCCTCCGTGAGCTCCGGGCCGATGCCGTCGCCGGGGATGAGCGTTACGCGGTGCGCCATGCCGCGGGCGACTCTACCGATTCGCGATTACCCCTTAGCGGATACATTCTCCGCCGTATGACGGACTTCAAGCCAGGGCTCGAGGGCGTCGTTGCGGTCGAGACGGAGATCGCAGAGCCGGACCGGGAGGGCGGGCAGCTCCGCTATCGCGGGGTCGACATCGAGGAGCTCGTCGGCAGCGTCCCCTACGAGAACGTCTGGGGGCTCCTGGTCGACAACGACCTCGAGTCGAAGATGCCCGACCCCGAGCCGTACGAGCCGGCGGCGCTCACCGGCAACGCGCCGGCCGACCTCCAGGCCGAGACTGCGCGGCTCGCAGGGGAGTGGAAGCTCGGGAAGCTGAACGAGATTTCTGACGAGCAGGCGCGGGAGGACCTCGGGCGCCTCTCGGCGCAGATGATGGAGATCGTCGCCCGGTCGGCCGCCGTCGCCGAGGGTCGCGAGCCTGCTTCCGACGACGTGGTCGCCCAGGGCGAGACGGCCGCTGAGAGGTTCCTGCTCCGCTGGCGCGGCGAGGCCGACCCGGACCATGTAAAGGCGATCGACACGTACTGGATCTGCACCGCCGAGCACGGCCTGAACGCCTCGACCTTCACCGCGCGTGTCGTCGCCTCGACCGGGGCGGACTGCGGCGCCGCACTGTCAGCCGCAGTCGGAGCGCTTTCCGGGCCGCTCCACGGCGGCGCACCGGCCTACGTGAAGCCGATGATCGAGGAGGTCACGGCGATGGGCGACGCCGAGCGCTGGGTGCGCGAGGCGCTCGCGAGCGGCAAGCGGATCATGGGCTTCGGCCACCGGATCTACCGGGCCGAGGATCCCCGCTCGCGGATCCTGAAGCGGACGGCGAGGGAGTTGAACTCGCCGCAGGTCGAGGTCGCCGAGGAGCTGGAGCAGGTCGCGCTGAAAGCGCTCCAGGAGAAGTCGCCGGACCGCGTGCTGGCGACGAACGTCGAGTACTACTCCGCGATCGTGCTCGACGTGGCGGAGATCCCGCCGCCGCTCGCGCCGGCGATGTTCGCTTGCTCGCGCGTGGCGGGCTGGTCGGCGCACATCCTCGAGCAGAAGCGCACGGGGCGGCTCTTCCGCCCGTCGGCCCGCTACGTCGGCCCGGCGCCGCGGTCGCTCTCCACTGTCTGAGCTCGCTCAAGCGGCGGCCGAAGCCGACGAGCTGGCGGTCGCCGGCTCGCAGACGGAGCTCGCGGCGCTACGGGCGAAGTGGGACGACGAGCTCGAGGGCGCCGCGCGCAGCCAGGACTTCCGCGAGCGCGCCGTCGCCTACCGCGCGATCGGGCAGTTCCGCTTCCGCCAGAAGCTGGAGCTCCTGCGGCGCGGGCTCGAGGACGAGAGCCCGGCCGCCCGCGGGTCCGCGCTCCTGTCGCTGGAGCTCCTCTCGCGGGACGGCCCCGCGCCGGTCAACTCGGACCGCTCGCTCCTCCACAGCCTGGCGGTGTCGGATCCGAACGCGACCGTCCGGCGCCTCGCGATCCTCTGCCTGAAGAACGGCTCGCCGCAGCGCGACACGATCACGATCCTCGAGGGCATCGCCGCGGACGACGAGCAGGATCGCGAGCTACGGGAGGCGGCAAACAGAGTGGCTACTCTCCTCACCAAGAAGAGCCGGAGCCGGTAGGAGGGTTTCGGCTCCGCGAGAGGCGGACGGATCCACGTCGTCGCTCCGGGAAGCCAGACTCGCTGAAAGTCGTGAGACTTTCAGCGACTACAGCTGCAGATCGAGCGGCCGGGGAGGTTCTTGCCGCAGCCTGCGCAGGTGCGGCGGCGCCGGCGCCACTCGAGCGCCTTCTTCTCGACTCCGGCCGTCAGCATCAGCCAACCGGCCCCCATCGTGGAGGCGATCAGGAGGGCGGCGTGTGGTGTGATCGTGTTCATCGATTTTGTTGTCGGCGTGCGTGAGGGTGTGCTTGAAAAAACAACTCCCGACGCCGCCGATCGGTTACGTGGGTATAGAGCTCGGTAGTAGAGAGATCGGCATGTCCGAGCATCTCTTGAACACTTCTGAGGTCAGCTCCGCCCTCGAGCAAATGGGTTGCAAAGGAGTGTCTGAGGAGGTGGGGATGTACCCGGTCGGGCTCGAGGCCTGCCTTCTCGGCGAGCCGTCGGAGGATCAGGAACGCGCCGGCCCTCGTGAGCCCCCCTCCCTGTGCGTTCAGGAAGAGCTCCGGCCGGTGACGACGGTCGAGATGCGGTCGACCACGAGAGAGGTAGCGGCGGAGGGCGTCCACGGCCTGCCGGCCGACCGGCACCACGCGCTCCTTGCCGCCCTTGCCGACGGTCCTGACGAGACGCTGGTCGAGGTCGACCCCCGCCTTGTCGAGCCCGACCGCCTCGCTGACGCGCAGACCTGCGCCGTAGAGGAGCTCGACGAGCGCGCGGTCGCGCAGCGCCCGGGGTGTCGTCCCCGCCGCTGCCTCGATCAGCCGCTCCGCCTCGCCGGGTGAGAGCGTTCGTGGGAGCCGGCGCACGCGCCGCGGCAGGTCGAGGTCGGCCGCCGGGTTTTCGGCGACGGCGCCGATCAGGACGAGGTGGCGGAAGAGCGAGCGGACCGAGGCGACGCGACGCGCGATCGTCGCGGGGGAGAGGCCGGCGGCGCGGAGCTCGGCGAGCCAGCGCTCGAGATCCTCGGTCGTCGCGGCGGTTGGCGACCGGCCGAGCCAGCTGCCGAGTGCCGTCAGGTCGCGGCGGTAGGCCTCCACCGTCCGCGGAGCGAGGCGCGCCGCGGAGAGCGCGAGGAACGCCTCGAGCTCAGGATCTCGGGTGGGAGCGGTCATAGACCCGTCGGAGGCGCTTGGCGTCGACATGGCTGTACATCTGGGTCGTCGAGAGCGAGCTATGGCCGAGCAGCTCCTGAATCGTCCGCAGGTCGGCGCCGCCCTCGAGCAGATGGGTCGCGAAGGCGTGCCGGAAGCGGTGGGGATGGGGGAAGAGCCGCCTCAGCGTGCTCGTGTCCAGCCGCCGGCCGCGGGCAGAAAGGAATAGGGCGTTCTGCGCGCCGGTCACCAAACGGGGACGCACCTGCAGCCAGCGGCCGACCCAGTAGGCGGCCTCCTCGCCGAGCGGGACGACGCGCTCCTTTGCCCCTTTGCCCATGACCCGCACGGACTCGCCGTCGAAGTCGACGTCGCCGAGGTTCAGGTCCACGGCCTCGCGGCTGCGGAGGCCCGCCGAGTAGATGAGCTCTGCGAGCGCCCGGTTGCGGATCTGCAGGGGGTCGGCCGAGCCGAGCGCCTCGAGCTCGGACTCGATCTCCTCCACTTTCGGCGCAGTCGGCAGCCTGCGCGGCCGCCGGGGCGCGAGTCTGGCGTCCGGGACACGCTTCGGCCCGAGCGAGAAGCGAAGGAAGGCTCGGACGGCTGCGAGCTTCCGTGCGATCGTCGCCGCGGCGAGCTTCCGCGGCTGCCGGCCGGGCCTGGCGCTGCCGAGCTCGGCCGCGTAGGCGGCGAGGAGGCGAGCGTCGACGTCCTCGTGCGTGGCGCCCTGCGCCTCGAGCCACCTTGCGAATTCCTCGAGGTCGATCCGGTAGGCGCGGCGCGTCGCGTCGGCAAGCGACGGGCTGTCGAGGAACCTCTCGATTGCGGATGCGGTGCTCACCGGACACCATTCGCGCCCGTGAAGGTCGCGTCCTGCCTCGTCGCCTCGGTCTTCGTCGCCGGCCTCGCCTCGGCGTCGGGCGCGACTCAGGCGATCCGCGTACCGCCCGGCTACGGGGTCGAGGTCTACGCGCGTGGGCTCGTGCGGCCGACGGCGCTTGCGTTCGGGCCCGGCAACCGCCTCTACGCGACACAGGAGTCCGGCGAGGTCGTACGCGTCGACCGAGGCTCGCGCCGGCCCAAGGTCCTCCTCCGCGGGTTTCGGTCGCCGCTCGGGCTCACCTGGTTTCGCAGGGCGCTGGTCGTCTCAGCGCAGGGGACGCTCTGGCGTGTCCTGGGCGGGCAGCGGGCGCCGATCGTGAAGAACCTGCCGTTCGGACTGCACCAGCAGGACACGGTCGTCGTCTACCGCGGCCGGCTCTACTTCGGCAGCGGCTCCACGTGCAATGCGTGTGTCGAGCAGAGCCGGCTCAGCGCGGCCGTCCTCTCGGTCAGGCTCGACGGCCGAGGCCTCCGGGTCGAGTCGAGCGGCCTCCGGAACCCCTTCGGCCTGGCGGTCAAACCCGGCGGCGGCCGCCTCTTCGCCTCCGTCAACGGACGCGACGACCTGGGCCGGGGAGCGCCGGCGGAGATGGTGGTCGAGATCCGGCGGGGCCGCCGCTTCGGCTGGCCCGCCTGCTGGCCGAGTTACGCCCGCAAGCGGCTGCGCGGGCGCTGCCGCG